>JBIOXS010000147.1:0-9651 GCA_044869815.1 Candidatus Rokuibacteriota bacterium
GGGCGATGAGGGCCTCGATGGTGGCTTCGGTCTTGGACGTGAATGTCCTCGGGTAGACGCCGATCCAGACGATCAGGATGACGACGGGGATCAGCAGGGCCCACTCGCGGGGGCTCAGATCGCGCAGCTGGCGATTGGCCTCGTGACGGATGGCGCCGAAGGCGACGCGCTGGTACATCCACAGCAGGTACACGGCGGCGAAGACGATCCCCGAGGTCGCGACGGCGGCCAGCCAGCCATTGACCTGAAACGCGCCCACCAGCACGAGGAACTCGCCGACGAAGCCGTTGAGGCCCGGCAGGCCGAGCGAGGAGAGACAGACGAGCAGAAACAGCGCCGAGAAGGCGGGAATCACCGACCACAGGCCGCCGAACTCGGCGATGAGGCGCGTGTGCCGGCGCTCGTAGATCATCCCAACCATCAGGAACAGCGCGCCCGTGCTCAGCCCGTGATTGACCATCTGGAGGACGCCGCCCACCAGTCCCGCCTGGGTCAGCGTGAACAGCCCGAGCATGACGAACCCCAGGTGGCTCACGCTGGAGTACGCCACGAGCTTCTTGAGATCCGGCTGCACCGTCGACACCCAGGCGCCGTAGACGATGCCGATCACGGCGAGGGCGAAGATCGTGGGTCCGAAGGCGATCGTCGCATCGGGGAACAGCGGCAGACAGAATCGGAGGAACCCGTACGTCCCCATCTTCAGCAGCACGCCGGCCAGGATGACGGAGCCCGCCGTCGGCGCCTCGACGTGTGCGTCGGGCAGCCACGTGTGAAACGGAAACAGCGGGACCTTGATGGCGAAGGCCAGCGCGAAGGCGACAAACAGGAGGTTCTGCGTGAGTCCCGGCGCCAGGACGTAGCGCGCGAGCGTGGGGACGTCGAAGGTGTAGATACCGGTGGCCGCGCCATGCTGGTAGTAGAAAGTCAGGATCGCCACCAGCATGAGTGCCGAGCCGGTCATCGTGTAGAGCACGAACTTGATGGCGGCGTAGACCCGATCGGCGCCGCCCCAGACCCCGATGATGAAGTACATCGGGATCAGCATGGCCTCCCAGAAGACGAAGAAGAGGAAGAGATCGAGGGCGACGAAGACGCCCAGCATGCCGGTCTCCAGGACCAGCATGGCGATCACGAACTCCTTCGTCGCCTGCTCGATGGCGTGCCAGGCGGAGGCGAGCGCGATCGGGGTGAGGAACGTCGTCAGCAGCACGAGGAGCAGGCTGATGCCGTCGATGCCGACGTGATAGCCGACGCCCAGGTTCGGCATCCAGCGCAAGAACTCGTCGAACTGGAAGTCGGGGCTGTCGCCGTCGAAGCGAACGTAGAGCGGCACCGACAGCGCGAAGGTCGCCAGGCTCACGAGCAACGCGCCGCCACGCAGCCAGCCCTCCTGGCGCCGCGGCAGCAGCGCGAGCACGAGGGCGCCGAGGGCGGGCAGGAAGGTGACCACGCTCAGCAGGCCGACGGGCACCCCGCTCATCGGGCGAGGAGGAAGCCGACGATGGCGACGGCGCCGGCCAGCATGGTCAGCGCGTAGTTGACGACGTAGCCTGTCTGCAGCCGGCGGAGGTGCTGGGCCCAGGCCACCACCGCCCGCCCGAGCCCGTTCACGGCGCCGTCCACGACGCGGGTGTCGAAGAGCCGCGCGAAGAACCCGCAGAGGGCCAGCAGGGGCCGGACGACGGCGCGGTCGTACAGCCAGTCGACGTACCAGGCGTTCAGCAGCAGGCGATGCACGAACGTGCGCGGACGCGCGAGCTCGTCGCCGCGCACCGGCCCGGCGCCGTAGACGACCCACGCGAGCAGGATGCCGGCGAACACGACGATGACCGAGATCACCAGCAGCATGATCGCCGTCACGCCGCCGTGCTCACCCGCGTGGGGCGCGAACACCGAGCCGAGCAGCCGCTGGAAGCGCGTGCCCTCCTCGGCCGGCACGCCGAGCACCCAGCCGGCCATGATCGTCAGGGCGGCCAGGACGATCAGCGGCACCGTCATCGTCGGCGGCGATTCGTGGACGTGATGCGCCACGTCCTTGGACATTCGCGGTGCGCCGAGGAACGCCAGGAAGATCATGCGGAATGTGTAGAACGCCGTCATGAAGGCGCCGATCAACAGCAACGCCCAGACGGCGCGGTTCGCGTGGAACGCCGTCGCCAGGATCTCGTCCTTGGAGAAGAACCCGGCCAGGCCGGGAAAGCCGGCGAGGCCGGCGGCGCCGATGGTCATGGTGATGGTGGTCACCACCATGCGCGGCGCGAGACCGCCCATCCGGCGAAGGTCCTGCTCACCGCCGAGGCCGTGGATCACCGAGCCGGCGCCGAGGAACAGCAGCGCCTTGAAGAAGGCGTGCGTGAGCAGATGGAAGATGCCCACCGCGTAGGCGCCGAGACCCACGCCGGCGAACATGTAGCCGAGCTGGCTCACCGTCGAGTACGCGAGCACGCGCTTGATGTCCGTCTGCACGAGGCCCACGCTGGCCGCGAAGAGCGCGGTGGCCACGCCGATCCACAGCACCACGTCGAGCGCCACGCCGGAGCGCTCGAAGATCGCGTGGCTGCGGGCGACCATATAGACGCCCGCCGTCACCATGGTCGCCGCGTGGATCAAGGCCGAGACCGGCGTCGGTCCCTCCATGGCGTCGGGAAGCCAGACGTGGAGCGGAATCTGCGCGGACTTGCCGCAGGCGCCCATGAACAGCAGCAACGCGATGCCGGTGGCCGTGGCCGGCGCCAGCGTCTCGACGCCCTTGAAGACGGCCGCATAGTCCAGGGTCCCGAGCGCAGTCCAGATCCACATGACGGCCAGCCCGAAGCCGAAGTCGCCCACGCGATTGACGATGAACGCCTTCTTGCCCGCGCTCGCCGCCGACTCGCGCTCGTACCAGAAGCCGATCAGCAGGTAGGAGCAGAGCCCGACCGCCTCCCAGAAGACGTACAGGACGAGGAAGTTGGCGGCCAGGACCAGCATCGTCATCGAGAACAGGAAGAGATTCAGGTACGCGAAGTACCGCGCGTAGCCGGGATCGTCGTGCATGTAGCCGATGGAGTAGATGTGGATGAGCAGACCGACGCCGGTCACCACGAGCAGCATGACCGCGCTGAGCGGATCGACGAGCGCGGTGACGCTCGCCTCGAAGTCGCCGGCGACGATCCACGAGAAGAGGGTGGTGGTGACGCTGCCCGTCCGCGCGCGGGCGAACACCGCGCACGCGACGACGAAGGAGCCGGCCACCGCCGGCACCGCGATCCAGTGCGCGCGGCGTGCGATGAGGCGACCGAGGAGCATGTTCACGAGCGCGCCGGCGAGGGGAAGCGCGGGAATCAGCCAGACGGATGACACCGCGTCAATCTATCGGTGGGGGTGGGGGGTGTCAATGGTATGATGCCCGTCGTGCCGCAGCGGTCCCGCATCAGGCCGTGGGTGATTCTCGCCGTACTGCTCGTCTTCGCGATCGGCGCGCCCGTCTCGTATCTCGTCTGGCGTCAATCCGTTCCCGGCGTGCGCGCCACGCTCACCGCGCCGAAGGCCATCGGCCACAAGCCGGCGTTGACGCTCTCGCTCGCGGCCACCCGCGGCAACGTCGCCGGGGCCGAAGTGCGGATCGTGCAGGACGGCAAGCCGGTGACCGTCTACAAGCAGGAGGCGCCGCTCGGCGCCCGTGCCGACGTTCCCGTCGCGTTCGAGACGGCGGCGCTCGGCTTGCGGGAAGGCAGCGCCACCATCGAGGCGTGGTCGCGCGACGATTTCTGGCGGCCGCTCCGTGGCACCCCGCGCGCCATCGCCACCGCGCCGGTGACGATCGACCTAACGCCGCCCACGCTCGAGATCCTCGGAGCCACGCGGTACGTCTCACCCGGCGGCGCCGCGCTGGTGGCGTTTCGCGTCGACGACGCCGTCCGCACCGACGTCACCGTGGGCGCGCGCGCATTCCCCAGCCACTCCTACGGGGCGGCCGACAAGCGCGCGCGAGTGGCCCTCATCGCGCTGCCGTACGACTTCTCGAGCAACACGCCGATGGCGATCACCGCGCGCGACGAGGCCGGCAACGTCACCTCGCGCGGCGTCCCCACGGAGCTCAAGCCGCGCGCGTTCCCGCGTGACACGATCAAGCTGAGCGAGGCCTTCCTGCAAGCGAAGGTGCCCGAGCTCCTGCCGCAGCGAGCGCCGTCGCAGTCGCTCCTCGACGGATTTCTCGTCATCAACCGCGATCAGCGCAAGCGGGCGGAGGACGAGAAGCTCAAGGTCGGCGAGCGCACGGCCGAGCAGGCGCTCTGGGCGGGGCCATTCGTGCAGCCCCGCAACACGAAGGTCTTCTCGAACTTCGCCGAGGCGCGGACCTACGTCTACGACGGCCGCGAGGTGGACCGGCAGGTCCATTACGGCTACGACCTCGCCTCGACCAAGCAGTCACCCGTCCCCGCCTCGAACGCCGGCGTGGTCGCCTTCGCCGGGCCGCTCACGATCTACGGCAACACCGTGATCGTGGATCACGGGCTCGGGCTCCAGACGCTCTACGCCCACCTGTCGTCGATCGACGTGAAGCCGGGCGACAAGGTGACGAAGGGACAGGGGCTGGGCCGCACGGGATCCACCGGCCTCGCCATCGGCGATCACCTGCACTTCGAGGTGCTCGTGTCCGGCGTCTCGGTCACGCCGCTCGAATGGTGGGACGGCAAGTGGATCCGCGACCGCGTCAACCGCCCGTTGAAGCAGGCCGGCCTCCAGGAGATCGCCGGCCTCGGCGCCGTGGCCGTCACCGACGAGCCCCCCGCCGCCGCCGCCCGGCCCGCCCGCCGCCGCTAAAACGCTCCGAATTTCGTGTAGGCCTCGAGCGGGGGCATGCCGCGCCGCACGGCGGTGCGGATCTTGCCTTCCGTACCGACCAGTCGCTCGCAGCGCTGCAGCACCTCGTGGGCCACGCGCCGGGGCACGACGACGATGCCGTCGAGATCGCCGACCACGACGTCACCCAAGCTGATTCGCACGCCGCCGAGCGTGAGCGGCTGACCCCAGTCGCTCACGCGCCAGCGCGGCACCGAGTCCTGGGGCGTCCGGTAGCGCACGAAGGTGGGAAAGCGCGCGCGGATGATCGACGCCGCGTCCCGGGTGCTGCCATCGATCACGGCGCCGCGCACCTTGCGCGCCCGGAACCACTCGGCCGAGAGCTCCCCGAAATGCGCCGCCTCGTTGTCGTTGGCCGCAAGCACCAGCACCGACTCCGCCGGCACCGCGCCCAGCATGCCGAGGAACCGGCGCAGCGTCGCGTCCCGGTCGCGCGGCGTGCCGCGATGCGTGCGTCCCCGCGCCGTGAATGCGTAGCCGGCCACCCGCATCTCGGGCATCAGCGGCTGGATGGCGTGAGGCAACGTCTGGCGGAGAAGGCCCATCTCGTCCAGCACGTCGGTGATGGCCGCCGTGTAGATCTTGGCGAAGCGGCGCGGCAGGTTGTCCGAGCGCGAGGCCATGCCGGCCCGAGCCTAGCACACGGCGTTCGACGACCCGCCATGCGCCGGGCGAAGCAACGCTTGCGGTGGGACGAAGTCGCCGATGACGCCGAGCAGGGCGGCCAGCGCGGCCGGACGTCGCGCGAGCCAGCGGGCGGCGGCGTTGGCGAGGCGCCGATGACCGATCAGGAACTGCAGGGCGCGCGTCACCCGCTCCTTGTCGCCGAAGACGGCGCGGCGGGCGCGCCGGTAGGCCGGCGGCGCCGCCACGGGCGCCTGGCCCTCCCGCACGGCGTGGACGATCGCCTCGACCGCCAGCTCGGCGCCGCGCAGCGCCGTGTAGATTCCCTCGCCGGTGAACGGATCGTAGAAGCCGGCGGCGTCGCCGACGAGGAGCACACCGTGCTCGCGCGGAGCCGTCACCCGGTAGGCGAGCGGCCCCATCGCCTGCAGCGGCGCCTCGCGGGGGGCGCCGGCCAGTCGACGGGCGAGATGCGGCAGCTGCTTCACGCGTGCGACGAAAAACGCCTCGAGCCTATCGCTCCACGGAGAGGCGTCCGCCAGCGGCACGACGAGGCTGACGTTGATACGGTCCGGCGCGAGCGGATTGAGGATGCCGTAGTCCGGAGGATCGACGTAGACCTCGCCGTACTCTCGACAGTCGGCGACGCCGGACACGTAGGTGACCAGCGCCATGCGGGCGAGGCGATGCGGATGACGACACCCGAGCCGCTGGGCGACCGTCGAGGCGCGGCCGTCGGCGGCGACGACGATCGGCGCCCGGAACGTCCGGGCGGCACCACCGCGGTCGACGCTGTCGACGCCGACCACCGAGCCGCGCTCGACGACGACGTCGGTGACCCGAACGTCCTCGCGCAGGTCGATGGGCAGGCCGCGGAGGCGGTCCACCAGCGCGCCGTCGAGGATCGCGCGGGACACCCCCATGGCGTGCTCGCGGTAGGGACGGAACCCGCCGATGGTCTGGTACCGTCCGGTCAGCGTGGTGCCGTCGGGCGCGGTGATGCGCATCCCGCTCAGCGCGACCGCCCCCGCCGAGTCCACCGCCTTCAGCACGCCGAGACGATCGAGCACGCGCCCGGCCTCGGGGCTCAGGTACTCCCCGCAGATCTTCGGCCGGCGGCGGCCACCCCGCTCGAGCACCAGCACGTGGAGGTCATGCTCCGCGAGCAGGATGGCGGCGGCCGCCCCCGCCGGACCGGCGCCGACGACGATGACGTCGGGCCGCGCCGCCGTCACGCCGACTCCGCGACCAGTCGCGCGATCGCGCGATAGCGCTGCACGCTGACGCCGAGCAGCCCGGCCCGCCGGAACAGATCGGCCAGCTCCGCCGGCGCGTAGGCACGCCGCACGGAGAGCGGGCCGTCGTGACGGGAGATCGGGTGAACGGCGAGCAGGCGGGTGGCCAGCCACACGAGCACGAGGGCCAGGCGGCTTCGCGCGAGGTCGTTGATGACCACGCGGCCGCGGGCCACGCGCGCCATCTCCGCGAGGGCGCGCACGGCCGCCTCCGGGTCGAGGTGATGCAGCGTGAGCGCCGCGTGCACGACGTCAGCAGACCCGGCGGCCAGCGGCAGCGCCGTCGCATCGCCGCGGACGATCCGGATCTCCGGCCAGCCGTCGCAGCCGCGGCGCGCCAGCTCCGTCGCGCTGCCGTCACGCTCCACGACGATGACGCGCGCTGTCCGCCCGCGATGCCGCGCCCAGCGAACGGTGCGCCGGGCGAAGCCGCCGGCTCCGCCGCCCACGTCCACCACGACGAGCGGGCGATCGCGCGGCACCGTGCGCGCGGCCCGGCGCACGCGGGCGAGCGACAGCGCGTGCCCGCCGAACCACGCATCGAGGCGCTCGATGTCGCCGAGGGTGACCGCGAGATCGGCGGACGGGACCGCGTCGTCGAGGAACTCCCGCGCGTGGGCGGCCCGACGCATCACCAGCGCAGGAGCGCGCCCTCCGCTGCGAAGCCCGGCCCGAGCCCGATCATGAGCCCCCAGTCTCCGCTGACGGGGACCTCCGTGCGCAGCAGCCGCTCGAGCACGAAGAGAATCGTGGCCGACGACATGTTGCCGGACTCGCGCAGCACGGTGCGCGCGTGCGCCATCTGCGCGTCGGTGAGGTCGAGCAGCTCGCGCGCCCGATCGAGGACGCGCCGGCCGGCGGAGTGGAGGACCCAGTGGGCGACGTCGCCGCGCTTGAGCCCCTGCGTCTCCATGAGCGTGCGCGCCATCTCGCCCATCATCGAGGCGCCGATGCGCCGCACCTCCTTGGAAAGGACCACGCGCGGCCGGCCGCCGGGGTACTCGAAGCCCATCGCCGGCAGGTGCTCGGAGCGAAACAGCGTGCGCGTGGTGATGACGGCGGGACCGGGGCCGTCCGCGCTCAGCGCGAGGGCGCCCGCGCCGTCGGCGAAGATGGCGTGGGCGACCGCGCTCTCGAGACGGTCGTCGAGGAAGTATGCCGCCGAGCAGATCTCGACCGCGATCACCAGCGCGCGGTGGCGCGGAAACGCGTGCAGATGGTTCCACGCCTGCTGGAGAGCCACCATGGCCGAGGCGCACCCGGTGTCGCCGACGTGCACGCGCTGCACGTCGCTGCGCGCCCCGAGCCGCGCGATCAGATGGGCGTCCACGCTCGGTGTCAGCCGGCCCGTGCAGGTCGTGGTGGCGACGAAGTCGAGGTCGTCCGCGCGCCAGCCGGCCCGCGCCATGGCCGCCCGCGCCGCCGCCTCCGCGAGCGCAAGCGCGCCCTCGCGGAAGCGCGCGTCGAGCTCGTCCACCGATTCGTCCGGGCGAAAGCGCGCCGGATCGATCCAGAGATTGCGGCCGGCGATGTCGCTCGCAGCGAAGAAGCCCCGGCGGCGCTCGTCGGCATAGCCGGCCATCGCGAGCAAGTCAGCCTGGGTGAAGCGATGTGGCGGCACTGCCGTGCCGACGGCGACGATCCGCGGGGTCATCCGGTCTCCTGCAAGCGCAGCATCGCGTAAGATGAGCTCACGTCGAGCATACTGCGAGGGTCGAGGCCATGCCACTCTTCAGCTTCGAGGGGAAGCGTCCGGTGGTGCACGAGACCGCGTTCGTGGCGCCCACGGCCGTGCTCATCGGCGACGTCACCGTGGAGGAGCGCGCGTCGGTCTGGTACAACGCCGTGCTGCGCGCCGACTTCAACCCGATCGTGGTGCGCGCCGGCGCCAACGTGCAGGACTGCTCCGTCGTGCACGTGACGCCGCGCGCCGGCGTCGACATCGGGCGCGGCGCCACCATCGGTCACAACTGCACGGTGCACGCGGCGACGATCGGCGAGGAAGCGCTCATCGGCAACGGCAGCACCGTGCTCGACGGGGCGAAGATCGGCGTGCGCGCCATGGTCGCGGGCGGAGCCCTCGTCACACCGGAGACCGACGTCCCCGACGGGATGCTGGCGATGGGCACGCCCGCGAAGGTTAAAGGCCCGCTCGCGGGCACGCCGGCGGAGTTCTGGGTGAAAGCCAACCCGCAGGGCTACCAGGCGCTGGCCCAGCGCCACCGCGCCGGCGTGGCGCCCGTCGACGGCTAGAGCGTCCTTAGGACATGGGGGCCCCGACATGGCCCCCATACCCCCGACGTTCGTCGGGCCCCGGCGGAGCCGTGGCGCTCCTCGGCTACGCCCGTGGTCCCTCGCCTCAGCGCCCCTGGAACTTGGGGGCGCGTTTCTCCTTGAAGGCGGCCACGCCCTCCTTGTGGTCGAGCGTCTGGCGCACGAGGCCCATGTGTGACGACACGAGGTCGAGGTGCGTACGGAGGTCGAGCCGCAGGCTCTGATACACGAGCCGCTTGATCATCCGGATCGGCACCTGCGGGCCATCGGCGATCTGGCGCGCGAACGCATAGGTCTGCTCGCGGAGCTCGGCGTCGGGATACACGCGCTGCACGATACCGAGCCGCAGCGCTTCCGGCGCCTCCACGAAGTCCGCCGTCCACAAGAGGTCGAGCGCCTTGGCGGCGCCGACGAGCCGCGGCAGGAAGTAGGTGTCGCCGTCGCCGGGGACGAGCCCGACCTTCACGTAGCCCGTCGAGAAGCGCGCCGACTCTGCGGCGACGCGCACGTCGCACATCACCGTCATGCCCATGCCGGCGCCGACGGCGAGGCCGTTGACCATCGCGATCACCGGCTTGTCGACGGTCTCCAGCGTCTTCGGCACGCGGTGAAT
>JBIOXS010000148.1:0-57516 GCA_044869815.1 Candidatus Rokuibacteriota bacterium
AACGGGATTGCGCCGGCAAAGCCGGCGCTCGAAAACGCGTGTATTCCTAGCGGAGGTGGATTTTGGGGCCGCCGGGGGGCGGGCCGCCCTGACCGCCGCCTCTGGGATCGAAGCCGGGCGGGATTCCGGTGGGCACGACGATCTGCGACGCGGCCTCGCGTCGGAGCTGCTCGATCTCGCGGCGCGTCCGCTCGAGCGCCCCCGCCGCGCCCGCGGCGAACTTGTCGATCGCGTCGGTCAGCGACGTGGCGTCGATCTCGAAGACCAGTGGCAGAACGCCGGCGGGCGTGAGCAGCTGCGCCTCACCCACGTAGGCGACGGGCCGCGTCGGGTCCGTCGAGCCATCCGGTTTCAGGGGCGTCAGCACGCGGATGCTTCCGACACGACGGTCGGTCACCACCTCTTCACGGTAAAGGGACGACGTGTCCATCCTGAGCTCGCCGGCGGGTATGTCGTTGGCCATGCCTCTAGCGATACCACACCGCGACGATCAGCGCCGCTAGTGCCAGCCGATAGACGACGAACGGTGTCAGCGAGCGGCGCTTGAGATAGCTCACCAGGAACCACACGGCGAACCAGCCGCTCAGGAACGAGACGACGATCGCCACCGCCAGCGGGCCGCCCTCGCCCGCCGGCAGACCACCGTGCGAGAGGTCGTACGTCTTCTTGAGGCCGGCGGCGGCGGTGATCGGAATACCGAGCAAGAACGAGTAGCGCGCGGCTGTCGAACGGTCCAGGCCGCCGAAGAGGCCGGTGGTGATCGTGATGCCCGAGCGCGACGTTCCGGGGATGAGCGCGAGCGCCTGCGCGAAGCCGACGGCGAGGCCCTGACCCCAGCCGATACGCTCGAGCGGATCGCCGGCCGCGGGCCGGCCCGTGGCCGAGGTGGCTGACGACGGCGAGCCCGAGCGGCGGTCGGCCACGAGCATGACGATGCCCCAGAAGGCGGTTGTGAAGGCGATCAGCAGCGGCCACCGGAGGGAGGTCTCGATGTACGCACCGAACGCCAGGCCGGCCAGGCCCGCCGGCAGCGTGGCGACCAGGACGAGCACCGCGAGTCCGCGCGAGACGGTGCCGGCCACCACGCCGATCAACTCGCCGCGAAAGTAGGCGACGAGCGCGGCCAGGGTCCCCAGGTGCAACGCCGCATCGACGGCGAGTCCCTGATCGGGCCAGCCGAACGCACGGGGGACGAGGATGAGATGTCCGGATGACGAGACGGGCAAGAACTCGGTGAGCCCCTGGACGAGGCCGAGGACGACCGCCTGGGCGTAGCTCACCCGACGATTTCTTCGCCGCCGTCCACCCCGATCACGTTGCCGGTGATCCAGTAGGTGTCGGGATGCGACAGCGCCACGATCGCCCGCGCGACGTCCTCGGGCGTCGTCAGCCGTCCGCTCGGATTGCGCCGCTGCGCCATCTCGATGATCACCTGGTGACCCGGGATCTTCTGGAGCGCCGGCGTGTTGGTGACGCCGGCGCGGATGGAATTCGCGGTGATGCCGCGCGGCGCGAGCTCGGACGCGAGCTGCCGGATGTTGGATTCGAGCGCGGCCTTGGCCGCCGACACGGGCCCGTAGTTCGGCAGCACGCGCGCGCCGCCGGAGGAGGTCATGGCGTAGATGCGACCGCCGCGACCCATCAGCCCGCGCGCCACCAGCTCCTGCGTCCAGTAGACGAGGCTGTGCGCCATCACGTCGAGCGTCATGTCCATCTGCGACTGGTTCACCGCCTCCTTCATCGGATCGGCGATGAACAGCTTGAGCGTTCCGAAGGCGAGCGAATGGAGCATCACCCGCACCTGCCCGGCCTCGCCGCGTGCGTCGAGCACCTTCTGCATCTCGGCGGCGACCTCGGCGCGCTTCTCCGGGTCGGCGGCGTTGATGTTGAAGAAGCGCGCCTCGCGGCCGAGCGCCTTGATCTCGCCGGCGATGCGGTCGACGTTCGGCAGCGTCGCCTT
The DNA here is from genome assembly GCA_044869815.1 of Candidatus Rokuibacteriota bacterium. Taxonomy (GTDB): domain Bacteria; phylum Methylomirabilota; class Methylomirabilia; order Rokubacteriales; family CSP1-6; genus AR12. Next base: position 1,961 of record JBIOXS010000148.1, read on the forward strand.
GCGGTCGAGGTGGACGCCGAAGACGTGCATGCCGCTCCTGGCGAGGGCGAGGCTCACTGCCTCCCCGAAGCCGGAGGAGGCGCCGAGAATCAGCGCCCAGCCGGAAAGTCGAAGGGGACTCGCGGCCGTCGTCACGGGCCACAGTCTAGCATCCGCTCGGAGAGCGTCGTAGAATTCCGACTGGTCATGCCGAAGACGGCGGGCATCATCCTGATCGGCAACGAGATCCTCTCGGGAAAGATCAGGGACGAGAACGCCGCCTATCTCTGTCGCGAGCTCCGTGCGCTCGGCGTCGACGTGCGGCGCATCGCCGTCATCCCCGACGAGGTCGGGCTCATCGCCGACGAGGTGGCCACCTTCACCAAGGCCTTCGATCTCGTCTTCACCTCCGGCGGCGTCGGGCCCACGCACGACGACGTGACCATCGAGGGCGTCGCGCGCGCGATGGCGGTGCCGGTGGTCCGGCATCCCGAGCTGGTCGCGCTGCTGGAGCGTTACTATCGCGGCAAGGTCACCGAGGCGGCGCTGCGCATGTCGGAGATGCCCGAGGGAGCGGAGCTGCTCACCGGCGGCACGCTGCGATTTCCGACCATCCTCATGCGCAACGTCTACGTCCTGCCCGGGGTGCCGGAGATCTTCCGACAGAAGTTCGACGCCTTGCGCGAGCGGTTTCGCGACCAGCCGATCCACCTCAAGAACGTCTTCGTCCGCATCGGCGAGGGCGCGCTCGCCGACTACCTCAATCGGCTGCTGGAGTCGTTTCCGCTGCTGCAGCTCGGGTCGTACCCGGAGTTCTCGAATCCCGAGTACCAGGTCAAGGTGACGCTGGAGTCACGCGATCGCGGCTATCTCGAGCAGGCGCTCGGCGATTTCCTGGCGCGGCTGCCCGCGGACGCCGTCGTCAAGGTCACCTGACGCGCGGTGCGCGGCGTCCCGTTCGGCGTGGCCGTCGTCGCGGCCGGCCTCTATCTGCTGAGGCTGGGGCAGGCGCCGTTTCTCGATCCGCCCGAAGGATTCCACGCCGAGGTGGCGCGCTCCATTCTCGTCCTCGGCGACTGGGTTCGTCTCCACGTCGACGGCATCCGGTACTTCGACAAGCCGCCTGTCCTCTACTGGCTGATGGCGCTGTCGTTCTCGGTGGCCGGTCCCACCGAGCTCGCCGCGCGCCTCTGGCCGGCGCTCGCCGCCGTCGGCATCGCCGCCGTCACCGCCCGGCTGGGGATGGTCCTGGGCGGCGCGAGGCTCGGCATGCTGGCGGGGCTCATGGTCGTGGCCAACCTCGGCATGTATCTGTACGGCCGCCTCGTGAAGCCGGACGTGCCGTTCATCCTCTGCCTGGTGCTCGCGTATGCCGGCTTCGCCGTCGCGTACCGCGGCGGCGGCCGCCGCGCGCTGGCGCTCTTCTACGCGAGCCTCGGGGTGGCCACGATGACGAAGGACGTCCTCGGCGCCATCGGGCCGCTGCTGATCGTCGCTCTCTTCTTTCTCCTCACGCGCGAGCGGCCGGTGGCGCCCTGGGTGCCGTGGTGGGGAATTCTCCTCCTGCTCGCGATCGCGGGCCCGTGGTACGCCGCGGTGGAGTGGAGCAACCGCGGGTTTCTCTGGTACACGATCGTCGACAACCACGTGCTCAACGTCACCCGCCAGCGTGTGTTCCCCGACGAGGACGTCCCGCTCGGCTCGCTGCCCTTTCTCGGCGTCACCTTCCTCGCCTTCCTGCCGTGGGCGGCGGCGGCGCCGGCTGCCGTCGCGCGCGCGTTTCGGCGGCCGTGGGAGGATGCGGCGGCGCGGCTCTGGGTGCTGATCGCGCTGTGGCCGCTGGTCGTCATCGGCTTCTTCACGCTCTCGCCGTTCAAGCTGCCCCACTACGCGCTGCCGGCCTTTCCGGCGCTCGCGCTCCTGGTGGCCCGCATGTGGGACGAGTCGATCGAGGCCGCGCCGGGCTCCCTGCGGCCGCGCGCGCTCATCGTGCCGCTCGTCGTCGTCTTCGCGCTGGCCGCGCTCGCCATGGGTCTGGCCGTCGTCGGCCGGCTGCCGTTGCCGGCGGGGGTGATGGACAACGTCGATCTCGCCAGCCGCAATCTCGCCGCGCGAGGGCAGCCCGTCGGCGGCGCGGCGCTGGAGGCGTACGTGCCCGTGCTGCGCTCGAGCGCAGTCGTCTTCGGCGCGGCCGCCATGGTGCTGGCGTGGGCCGCGTGGGCGCGCCGGCCCGCGCTGGCCGTGTGGACGAGCCTGGCCGCCACGCTCGCTTTCCTGCCGCTCGCGGGCGACGGCGTGGCGCAGTTCGCGCAGAGCCGCTCCACGCGTCCGATCGCGGAAGCGCTGCTCATGCGCCTGCGGCCGGCGGACGACGTGATTCACGAAGGGCCGCTCGAGAACAGCGCCTCGGTGCTGCTCGTCATCGATCGGCCGGTGCGCATCGTGAACGGCGCGCAGTCGAACCTGGCCTTCGGCGCGACGTTCCCCGAGGGGCGCGACCGCTTCTGGAGCGGCGCGCGGTTGCAAGAGGAGTGGGCGAAGCCCGGACGGCGCTTCCTCATCAGCGGCCTCGATCCCGCGCGCAGCGTGGTGCGCACGCTGCCGCCCGCCCGCGTGCGCACGATCGTGCACGCGGGCGGGCGCTGGCTCTATACGAATGTTGGCGAATGAGATCGGCCCGTCGGATGATGGGCACGTGGACAAGGCCGCGCCGCGCTACACGCTGAAGGCCGACCCGTTCAGCAGCCACTCGGTCATCCTGGACTGGCTCGCCGAGGGCCGCGGGCGCCGATTGCTCGACGTCGGCGCCGCCGACGGCCTGCTCGGTCGGCATCTCACCGAGCGCGGCTGGAAGGTGACGGGGATCGAAGCCGATCCGGCCATGGCCGCGGCCGGGACCGCGCACTGCGAGCGGATGCTGGTGGCCGACCTCAATCGCGCCGTGCCCGTCCTCGATGGACTGTTCGACGTCATCGTCTGCGGCGACGTCCTGGAGCACCTCACCGATCCGACCGCGGTCCTGCGCGCCCTCGTTCGCTCGCTGGCGCCGGGCGGCGAGGTCGTCGTCTCCGTCCCGAACGTCGCGCATCTCTGGATGCGGCTCTCGCTGCTGGCCGGCCGCTTCGACTACGCCGAGCGCGGGATCCTCGATCGCACGCATCTGCGATTCTTCACGCGGCGCACGCTCGACGCGCTGCTCGGCGCCGCCGATCTCCGGGTGTTCGACCGCGTGGCCACCCCGGTGCCGCTCCATCAGGTGATCGCTCCGCGCTGGCACGGACGCGCGCTGGCGGCCGTCCACGCCGCGAGCGCGGCCGCCGCGCGCGCGCTGCCGCGCGTCCTCGGCTATCAGTTCGTCGTGCGCGCGAGACGCCGCCCATGAGCAGCCCGCCCAAGATCGTCGTGGTCATGCCGGCCTACAACGCCGGCCGCACGCTGCGCATGACGTACGAGGAGCTGCCGAAGGACACGGTGAACCTCGTCATCCTCGTCGACGACGGCTCGACGGACGCCACCCTCGACGTCGCCCGCCAGCTCGGCCTCGAGATCTTCGTGCACAACCGCAACTACGGCTACGGCGCCAACCAGAAGACCTGCTACACGGAGGCGCTGCGCGCGGGCGCCGACGTCGTCGTCATGGTCCATCCCGACTACCAGTACGATCCCACGCTGGTGCCGCAGATCGTGGAGCCCATCGCGCGCGGGCAGGCCGACGTGGTGCTGGGATCGAGGCTCAAGAGCGGTTCCGCGGTGGCGCAGGGCATGCCGTGGTGGAAGTTCGTCGCCAATCGCTTTCTCACGCGAGTCGAGAACGTGGCCTTCGGGCTGAACCTCTCCGAGTACCACACCGGCTACCGGGCGTTCCGCCGCGAGGTCCTGGAATCCGTGAACTACCAGGCGAACAACGACGGCTTCGTGTTCGACCAGGAGATCATCGCGCAGGTGGTGGCGGCCGGCTTCCGCATCGAGGAGATCGCGGTGCCCACGCGCTACTTCCCCGAGGCCTCCTCCGCGAGCTTCGTCGCCTCCACCGTCTACGGCCTGCGCATTCTCGCCGTGCTCTTCTGGTACCTGATGAACCGCTGGGGCCTGCGCCGCTCGCGGCGCTTCGACAGCCTGCGCGCCCGCTACACCCGCCTTCGCTGAGGCACGGCGGCTCAGGCCGCCGCGTGGCCGAGCACGTGGGAGGCGTGGTGGTGGACCAGCAGCCAGCGGTCGGCATCACGCTCGAAGACGTTGGTGGCGAGCACGGACGTCACCGTCACCCGCCCGCGGACCTCGGAGAGGATGTTCTCGGTGCAGGTGACCCAGGCCAGATCGCCGACGGCCACCACGTCGATGCTCGACAGGGTGAAGCTCATCTCGGCGGTGTTGGCGAAGATCGTTTCCCACGACGCGCGGACGGCGGGCCATCCGACGAGCAGCGGCCAGCCAGGATGGACGCACTTCACGTGCTCGCCGTGCGACCAGACGCGATCCATCTCGTGGATGTCGAGCGTCTCGAAGGCGCGATAGAAGCGCGCGTTCGCCGCGACGATCGGATCGTGGTCGCTCACGGCCGGCTGACGGTCATGCGCCGCATGGTACCATCGAGCCATGTCGTCGCTCGCGGCCGCCCTCGCCATCGATGCGCGCGACGTCGAGAAGAGCTTCCGGTCGGGATTCACCCGCACGCGCCGGACGGTCGCCCTGCGGGGCGTGTCGCTGACCGTGCCGCGCGGCACGATCTTCGGGCTGCTCGGGCCGAACGGCGCCGGCAAGACCACGCTGCTCTCGATCCTCGCCACCCTGCTGACGCCCGACCGCGGCACCGTTCGCGTGCTCGGCCTCGACGTGGTACGTGAGGCCGCCGCGCTGCGGCGCCGGCTCAACATGGCGAGCGGCCGTCCGTCATTCCTCTGGAGTCTGCGGGTGGCGGAGATCGTCGCGTTCTACGGGCGGCTGTACGGACTGTCGGGGAGCGCGCTCAGGCGTCGCGTCGACGGGCTGATCCGCGAGTACGAGCTCGAGCCCTATCGCCGCGTGCCGTACAACGAGCTCTCCACCGGGCTGAAGCAGCGGGTGGCGCTGGCGAAGTCGCTCGTCAACGACCCGGAGCTGCTCTTCCTGGACGAGCCGACGCTCGGCCTCGACCCCGACGTCTCCGTGCGCGTTCGCGCGCACGTGGCCGCTCTGCGACGCGAGCGCGGGATGACGATCGTGCTCACCACGCATTACATGCGTGAGGCCGAGGAGCTTTGCGACGATGTCGCCTTCATCAAGGCCGGGCGCATTCTCGCCCACGGCACGCCGGACGACCTCAAGCGACAGATCAAGCTCGGCAGCGTCATCGCGCTGCGGCTCGATCCGCCGACGGTGCCGTGGCTCGCCGACGCCGACGGCGTCCTTCGCGTCACCGCCGACGCCGATGGCTGGCTCGAGTGCACCGTCGACGACGTCGAGAAGCGGCTGCCCGTCCTGCTCCGCCAGCTCGTCGGCGACGGCGTGGTCGTGCGAAATATGCAGGTCCGCGAGCCCGAGCTCGAGGAAGTGTTCGTTGAGCTGGCGCGCTGAGGCGCTCGCGGTGTGGGCGGTGGTGGTGCGCAACGCCATCATGGCCTCGCGCAACGTCTTCTTCTTCTTCGAGCTGCTGTTCTGGCCGATCGTCGGCGTCGTCTCCATCGGCTTCATGACGAAGTTCCTCGCGCTCACGCCGGCCCAGGCCTCGTTCGTCCTCATCGGCACCATCGCGCTCTCCGTCGTCAACGTCTGCCAGCTGGAGGTCGCCTACGCGGTGCTGATGGACGTGTGGTCGAAGTCCATCAAGCACCAGTTCCTCGCGCCCATCGGCATCCGCCACCTGACGCTCGGCTCGTGGCTGGTCGGCATCGTCCGCGGATTCCTGGTCTTCGTGCTCGTGGCCGCCCTCGGCGGCTGGGCCTTCGGCTTCCGCGTGCTGCAGCCGGGGATCGGCCCGGTGGCGCTGTTCCTCTTCGGCTGCTTCGTGAACGCATGGATCGTGGGTGTCTTCGTCTGCGCGCTCATCACGTTGTTCGGGAATCGCGCGGAAGCGTTCGCCTGGGCCAGCGTGAACCTCGTCCTCATGCTGGCCGGCATCTACTATCCGATCTCGGTGCTGCCCGACGCGGCGGGGGCCATCGCCCGCGCGATCCCGCTCACGTACTTCCTCGACGCCTATCGGTCACACTTCGGCTTCGCGACCGAGTTCGCCTCGCCGATCGCCACCGGCCTTGCGCTGTCCGCGCTCTACGCGGTCGCCGCGCATTGGACATTCTTCGCCGCCATCCAGCGCGCGCGCCGCACCGGCCTCCTCCTGAAGATGTCGGAGTGACCCCCATGGACCTCCAGGCCTTCGCCAAGATCAGCCCATGCAACTACGCCGACGTCATCACGCGCGACCGGGTGATGGACCCCGCCATCCGCCCGCTGTGGAGCCCGATTCCGCGCATCGCCGGACCCGCGTATCCGGTGGCGTGCCCGGCCGGCGACAATCTCATGCTGCACGTCGCCATCCATCGCGCGCCCGCCGGATCCGTGATCGTCTGCGCCGCGGGCGACTCGAACTGGGCGATGGCCGGCGGCAACGTCTGCGCCTTCGCGCAGCAGCGCGGCATCGCCGGCTTCGTCGTCGACGGCTGCATCCGCGACATCGCCGAGACCCGCAACAACCGCTTTCCCGTGTTCGGCCGGGGCCTGATTCCGATTCCGGGCGTCCGGAAGACGGCGGGCCTGATCAACGTGCCGGTCGTCTGCGGCGGCGTGACGGTCGCGCCCGGCGACGTCGTCATCGCCGACGAGGAAGGCATCGTCGTATTGCCGGCCGCGCAGGCCCCGAAGATCCTCTCCGACGCCGAGGCGCGCGCGGCGAAAGACGCAAAGACCTCGCTCGAGGAGTGGGTGAAGAACCACGAGGCCCGCATCGAGGAGACGACGCGCGCGCTGGGGATTTAGGCCAACTTCCGCGCCGAGGACCTCCCGCGCGCGTTCTCATTTCAGCCGTATCCGAAAGATCTCACTTGACACGCTTCGGCGATGGGGGTCGCGGGCGTGGCGGTGACCCCGCGCTGGATGGTCACTGAGCGGACCACGGCACCGCCGCAGCGACGTTAGGACCGGCTGGTCCCGGAAAAAGTCCATCGCCACGAGATCGGCGCTCCTGGAGGCACCCCGGCGGTCAGGATCTCGAGGTGTAGAGTCGGCGCAGAACACCGAAAGGAGATGCGCCGATGGCGACCTGGACAGGCGGCGTTCGTCCCACCCCTGAGCGCGAGCTCGAGCTGGAGCGTCTGGGCAACGAGATCGCCGAGCGAGCTCGCCGCGCATCTCAACGCTGCCACCGCACGCTTGCTCGATCTCATCCGAGAGTTCGACGCGCGCGGCGGCCGGGGCAACGGCTTCAGCTCGTGCGCGGCGTGGCTGACGTGGCGCGTCGGCCTCGCTCCGGGGGCGGCGCGCGAGCACGTGCGGGTGGCCCGCGCGCTCGGCACGCTGCCGCGGCTGGCGCAGGCGCTGGCGCGCGGGGAACTGTCCTACTCCAAGGTTCGGGCGCTGACCCGCGTCGCAACCCCGGAGACCGAGGAGCGGCTGCTCGCGGAAGCCGATGCGGCCGGCCAGTCCCTGCTCGAGGGCGGCGCCCGCGTTCCCGCGGAGACGTCTCAGCGCCTGGCCTGCGATGCGAGCCGCGTGGTCATGCGACACGATGCCGACGGCCGGATCGTCGAGGTCGGGGCGCGGACGCGCACGATTCCGCCGGCGCTTCGGCGCGCGCTTCACTACCGTGATCGAGGCTGTCGCTTCCCCGGCTGCGGTGTGCGTTTCGGCCAGGGCCACCACATTCGTCACTGGGCGGACGGCGGCCGCACGACCCTGTCGAATCTTGCGTTGCTATGTCGCCGCCACCACCGCGCGGTGCGCGAGGAGGGATATCAGATCGCCGGAGAGGCCAATGGCGACCTCAGCTTCCGGACTCCGCACCCGATCCGGTGCCCGTCGAGCCGGTCGATGACCTCCGAGATCAGAACGACGCACTCGGTCTCCGCATCGGCCCGTACACGTCGAAGCCGAGCTGGCAGGGCGAGCGGCTGGATCTGGGCTATGCGATCGACGTCTTGCATCCGGCGGCATTGATGTCTGGAGTCGCGCGGCGAAGCGAAGTCGATCAGCGCGTTGGCGCCGGATGAGCCGCCTTTTCGATCTTTGCATCGAGCGTGGCGCGCGGCACCGCCCCCACGATGCGGTCGAGGATGCGACCATCCTTCACCAGCAGGATCGTCGGAATCGAGCGGACCTCGTAGCGCGCGGCGAGCGCCGGCTCCTCGTCGACGTTGACCTTCGCCAGCTTCACGCGGCCACCCGAGTCGGCGGCGAGCGAATCGAGCACCGGCGCGATGGCCCGGCACGGCCCGCACCACGGGGCCCAGAAATCGACGAGCAGCAACCCTTCGCTGGTCGCCAGGGTCTCGTCGAACGTCGTCTGCGTCAGGAGCATGTCTCTTCCTCCCGCGCTTTGAGACGCAGACGGCGGGCGGATCGATTCAGCGCGTCACGGCCAGACCTGCGTGTAGGCGAGCCGGGCGCGCTCGCTCATCGGGAAGTGGGCGTCGTACTCCTTGCGCAGGAGCTTCATGTGGTCGGAGCTCATGAGGCGGTGGTATGTGGCCTCGTCCTTCAGCTCGTACACGGCCATGTACTGGAACTTGTCCTCGCCCTCGAGCGCCTTGTAGCGCCGCGCGCTGACGAGCCCGGGGAACTGGAGCACCTGGGGCACGTGCTCGTCGTTGTACCAGCGATTGAACGCCGCTTCTTGCTCGGCCGGAATGGTCGCCTTCACGATGAAGAGGGTAGTGGCCATGGTGGGTCTCCTTGTCTGCCCGCGTCGACGAGGCCGAACTTGACGCGCCGGTTGTGACGGCCCTTGTTGTCGATCTTGAGGATCCGCACCGGCCGCGACCGGGCAGTCGATGCCAGGTGGGTGCCGCCGCAGGCCTGACGGTCGAGGCCGACGATCTCGACGATCCGCACCGTCCCCTCCGGGGCGAGGGGGGCGGCGCCACCGCGCGCGAGCGCAGCCGCCCCGGGCGCGGGCGGTGAGGTCGTCGCCGAGCTGGGCACCGGTGATGAGATCACCGTTGAAGTGCCGGTAGACGAGCGCATTCAGGATGTGGGCGCCGGTGTGCAGCTCGGTCTGCGCGGCGCGGAAGTCGATGACGGAGAGTGACCCGCCCGGATGGCCGGAGCCGGCGTGGGCGAGCATGCGGATGATCTGCACGCGGCAGGCGCGCGCGATGGCTTCGAGATGGGCGTCACCCACCGAGCTCCTCCATGAATCCCGCGATGTGGTCGACCCGGACGTCGGCGACGGCGATCTCGGGCGCGTACGTCGCCTGGTCGGTCCCCCAGACGATCGTGCCCTTCACGTCCTTCGTGATGCCGACGATGTTGTTGAGGAACGTGGCGATGTTGTCGTTGATCCGGATCGTGTTCGGCTTGATGGGCTCGACGATCCGGCCGTCGCGAATGATATAGGAATCGGCCACGACCGTACAGGTGAAATCGGCGGCGCGCAGCCCGTTGATGGGATACGTGTACCAGATGCGTCCGATGTAGAGTCCGTCGCCCACGCGGCGCAGGAGCTCGTCGCGGCTCACGCCATCGGCACCCTCCACCACGATGTTCGTGGCGGCCGTGGCGGGGCGCTGGTCGAACTGCCGGCCACCGCCGCTGCCGAAGCGGAACCCGTTGCGCGGGACGAGGGCGGCGGCGCGGGCGGCGTCGTCGGCGCCGCCGAGCTTGTCGGCCCGCCGGGGATCGCGCAGCAGTCGCTGGCTTTCGTACCACGACGACAGGCATCCCGTCAGCACGCCGTGACGGATCAGCTCGGTGCGGCCCGAGGGCAGGCCCTCGCACGTCATGCCCTTGCTCGCCATGAGACCCGGCATGGCGCCGTCGTCGTAGATGCTGAGCTGCGGGGAGGCCACGGAAGCGCCCAGGCGGCCGAGGAATGGCGAGGCCGAGGCATAGAAGGCGCCGGCGCGGCAGGCCGGCACCACGATGTTGTCGAGCAGATCGGTGACCGGCTGCCGACCGAAGACGACGCGGTACCGGCCGGAGCCGACGCGCGCACCGCCCATGGCCGCGATGGCCGCCTGCGCCGCCTCGCTGCCCGCCTCGTCGGTCAGATGATCCAGACGGGTCCCCGTCGACCACCCGCTGCCCTTGGCGCCGCGCGACTCCACCATCGCGGTGACGAAGGCGCTGATCATCGTCGACTCGTCGGTCTGAACGCGCGGCATCGCGGTGGAGACGAGCGCGATCCGCTCGGCCAGGATCGTCACGTCGCCACCGACGATGAGCCCCAGCCGTCGCAGGGCCTCGTCGTCGTGGGCCAGCTCGGCGAGGCGGGACGAGGCGAGGAAGGTCCGAAGGGCGCCGTTCACGACCGCCCAGCCCGCGTCCACGAGCCGGGCGTCGGGCAGCGCCATCAACAGCGGATCGTGATAATCGCCGAGCGTGCGCGGCGCCGAGCCCGGTCGCGGGAGCGAGACGAAGTCAGGATCGGCGACCGCCGCCGCCCGCGCCTTGTCGAGCGCGCGGGCGGCGCCGGCGGCCGATAGGTCGCTCGGCTCGCTGCCGAAGCCGATCCGGCGGCCGTCCGGCCCGTCGAAGACGACCTGGAGTCCGAGGCCGTACGACTCGACGGATTTCGGCTCCTCGACGCCGTTGCACGGAATGTGCGAGGTGTAGTTGAGCCGGGTCAGCAGGGTGGCGTTGGCGGCCGCGAAGACCTCGACCTCGCTGACGCCCTGCGCGCCCCGGGCGATCTCGAATGCGGTCTGCGCCGCCGCCGAAAGCTCCTCGAGCGACCGCACTCAGTGGCTCGGCGTGGCCGAGATGTTCTTGCCCTCGACCGGATAGCCCTTGGCGTGCCAGCCGGGCAGGCCTTCGTCGAGCACGCGATGATTGCGCCAGCCCTGAGCGTAGAGGATGTTGCTGGCCCCACGGGCCAGCGCGTGCGGACAGGTTCAGTAGAGGACGACCAGCCCGGTCTTGCCGATCTCTCTCCCCCGCTCCGGCACCGCCCGGAGCGGCATCGAGCGCGCGCCCTTGATGTGCATCTCCACGTAGGCGTCCCAGTTGCGCACGTCGATGATGTCGCCCTTGAGGCCTCGATCGAGCGTCGCCTTCAGCTCGTCGACCGAGATGAAGCTCACGGGGTAGTCGGGCTGGGCGGCCGGCGCCGCGCTCGCCAGCAGCGTGACCACGATGCCGAGCGGGATGAGCGCGCGGTGCATCTCAGGCTCCGGTGACGCGTGCGCGACTGCGCAGGGTGGGGCCGCCGTTGCCGAGCTTCTTCGACTGCATCGGCTGGCCCTTGCCGCAGTTCGCGATCGGATAGATCCGGAAGTCGGTGCCGACGGCGTCCACGTTGCGGAGGAAATCGCGCGAGTCGGCGACGATGCCGCCGTCCCGGTAGAGGCGTCCAAGCTGCCCGCGCTCGATCTCGTAGACCTTGCGCGCCGAGATGCGGAAGTTCTCGCGGCTCTCGGCGATGGACGGGATCCGGTGCCCGACCAGGTAGTAGCCGTGGTCGATGTCGCCGATGATCGCGCGCGGGTCGTCGGCGCCGCGCTCGAAGACGGTGCTCGACATGCGGATCAATGGCACCAGTGAGGCCTCCGTCGCCTTGAAGTGCCCGTTGGGCGCGCCGCCGAAGATCGCGGCCGTCTGGCGGCTGTTCATGAAACCCTGGAACACGCCGCGGTCAATGTGAACGACCCGGCGCGCCGGCGTTCCCTCGTGGTCGTACTCGTAGTGGCCATACCCCGGCAGCGCCGGGTCGGAGTACGCGGTCACGAGCGGCGAGGCGACCCGCTTGCCGATCTGGTGCTCGCCCAGGGAGGAAAAAAGCCAAGAACGGCCCGCATATGCAGTCTCCAATTTTAGAGCGCGGTCGAGCTCGGTGGGGTGGCCCACGATCTCGTGGGACAGGAGCGTGTTGTAGTGCGGATCGGTGACGACGACCACCTCACCCTCCGACGTTGGCAGCGGCGGCGCCACCACGAGCGCGGCCGCGTCGCGCGCCAGGGCGACCGCGAACTCGCGGAACGGCGGAAACGACATTAGCGGCTCGTCCACGCCGTCGCTCAGAACTTCCCAGCCGCGCTGATGACCGCTGACGTCGTAGAGCGACTGGCTCACGCCGCCGGCCACCGCCACCACGGAGCAGAGGCCCTGCGTGAGGGCGAACGCCTGGTCGATGAGCGTCCCCTCGGTGGAGGCGAACAGCTCGCGGCTGAGCTGGGTGACGGTCAGTGTGTAGTTGTACTGAACGCTCGGGTCCGCTCCCCTCACTGCGCGTGAGATGTCCGTGGTGAACGCGACCATGTCGGCGAGCGGCACGCCGCGCGGATCGATGCGGTATACCGCGGGCACCACGGCCTGCCGAACCTCGATGGGATGCAGCCGGGTATCGGCGAGTGACGCGCCCAACGGCCCGAATTTCTCGCGGGCGGCTGCCTTGCCCTCGCCGTTGGCGACGGCGCGCCGATACGCGCGCTCGAGCGCCTCGCGCAGCAACGCCTCGAGATTCGGCAGGTCGGCGTCGCCGATGACGATCCCGACCCAGCCCGGCGCCACCGTGCGGTCCCCGGCCAGCACGCGCACGCCGGCGGCGCACGACGCGTCGGCAGCCGACGCGCGGCTGCCGCCGTTCTCGGCGGCGGCCGAGCGGCCCTCCACGACCTCCAGTCGCAGGTCGGCGTAGGCCAGGTGCGGGAGCCGTCGCCGCGCCTCCCGCAGCAGCTCGGGGACGCTGTCGCGCGCGCGCTCGATGAGGTCGACGGTGATCAGAACGGCTCCACCGTGACCAGCTCGCCGGCCGCCACGTCGCCGCGGGCCTCGTCCAGCACGATGAGACAGTTGCCGGCGACCATCGAGGACAGGATGCCGGAGCCTTGAGGCCCCGTGGTCCGGACTTCCCACGCGCCGCCGGTGAAGCGCACGATGCCGCGCTTGTACTCGGTGCGGCCGACCTTCTTCGGCATCGGCTCGCGCGCGCGCGCCTGCCACGACTCCGGGAACAGCGTGCGGCGCCCCGCCAGCTTGTAGATCGCCGGCCGCACGAAGAGCATGAACGAGAGCAGGGAGGCGACCGGGTTGCCGGGCAAGCCGAAGAACGCGGTACCGCCGATCGAGCCGACCGCCAGCGGCCGCCCGGGCTGCATCGCGACCTGCCAGAAATCGATGGCCCCGATCTCGCCGAGCACCTCCTTCACGAGGTCGTACACGCCGACCGACACGCCGCCCGAGGTGAGCACGACGTCGGCGCCGGCGGCCGCCTCGCCCAGACGCGCGCGCAGCGTCGCACGATCGTCGGGCACGATGCCGAGGTCGATCACCTCGCCGCCGCACTGCTCGATGGAGCCGCGCAGCGTGAAGCGGTTGGCGTCATAGATCTGGCCGGCGCGCCGCGGTGTGCCCGGCTCAGCCACCTCGTCGCCCGTCGACATGATCGCGACGCGCGGCTTGCGGCGCACCATCACCTGCCAGGCGCCGAGCGATGTGACGAGCCCGATCTCCTGCGGGCGCAGGACGGCGCCCGCCTCGACGACGATGGCGCCTGCCTCCACGTCCTCGCCACGCAGCCGGACATTGGCGCCCTTGGCCAGCGCGCCGATGCGCACCCGTTCGCCGCTGCGCTCGACCACCTCTTGCGGATAGACCGTGTCGGCGCCGGCCGGCATCGGCGCGCCGGTCATGATGCGCAGCGCCTGACCCACCCCGAGCGCGCCGTCGAAGACCGAGCCGGCGGCGAGATCGGCGACGACGACGAGCTCGCGGGTTCCGGTCGGCGGAATCTCGGCGCTGGCGACGGCATAGCCGTCGACGGCGGAATTGTCGGCCGGCGGCACGTCGATCGGCGCCTGGAAATCCTCGGCGAGGACGCGACCGAGCGCGCGGGTGACGGGCAACAGCTCGGGCGCGACGACGGCGGTGATCCCGGACAGGATCTGATTTTGGCCGTCCCGCACCGAAATCATGGGTGCATTATACGCGTCATGGACGAGGCGGCACCCCGGCCCGGCGGCTTCTGGATCCGGCTCGTCGCCTTCGGCGTCGATCTCGTCGTCATCATGCTCGCGCAGTTCCTGCTCGGCTTCCTCGCGGCCCGGCGGTGGGGCGTGGACGTCGATCGCTCGTCGACGCTGCAGGGCGCCGTCGTCTTCTTCACGCTGCTGTTCGCCGTGCTCTATCCGACCGTGCTCCACACGCTGACGGGCCAGACGGTGGGCAAGCTCCTCGTCGGCGTGCGCGTGCTCGCTGTCGACGGCGAGCCGCTGCCGCCGGGGGCGGCGTTTCTGCGCGCCGTCGTGCACTGGTTCTCGCTGCCGTTCATGCTCGGCCTCGGCCACGTGCTCGCCGGACTCCGAAAGGACAAGCGCGCGCTGCACGATCTCATCGCGGGCAGCCGCGTGGACCGCGTGCCGCAGGCGCGACGCCGGCCCCTCCCGGCGCCGCCACCGGTCGCCGTTCCTCCGCCCGCGGGATCTCAGCCGCTCTGAGCCGCGCGCTGCCGCTGGCGCTCCGCGATCGCCTCGCGAAGCGGATCATCGCCGCCCTCTCCGATGCCGATGCGCGACGGGAGCTCGGGGCGCTCGCGCGCGATCCGCACGGGTGGCTCGGTGCCGACGACGCGGCGTGGGCCTCGTCGCTCGCCGACCGCGCGCGCCGCGCGTGCGCGGCGCTGGCCGACGCGCCGCTGGCGGCGCCGGCGGAGCTCGGCACGGCCCTGGCCGCCGCCGCTCGACTCTTCGACGCCGCGCTGTACTTCGAGGTGCACGAGGCGCTGGAGCCGCACTGGCTGGTGGCGCGCGGCGAGAGCCGCGAAGCGCTGCAGGGCCTCATACAGATCGCCGTCGGCTGGCAGCATCTCGCCAACGGCAACGTCGCTGGCGCGCGCTCGCTCTTGGCCGACGGCGCCGCGCGCCTGCATCGCCGGCGGCTCGCCGGCATCGACTTCGACTCGTTCGCCCGGGCCGCGCTCGAGGCCGCCGCCACGCTCCCCCCGGCGACGCCTCCCGCGTTTCCGCGCGCCACGCGCTAAGATTCGGGCCAGGAGGAGACCATGGATCTGGAGCTCCACGGCAAGGTGGCGGTGGTGACCGGCGGCAGCAAGGGCATCGGGCGCGCGATCGCGCTCGGCCTGGCGACGGAGGGCGCGCGCGTGGTCGTGGTCGCGCGCGACGCCGGCGCCATCGACAAGGTGGTGGCCGAGGCGCGCGATCGCGGTGGCCGCGATCCCCTCGGCATCAGCGCGGACCTCTCGCAGCTGGCCGAGGTCGAACGGGCCGTGGCCACGACGCAGCGCGAGTGCGGCGGTATCGACATCCTGGTCAACAACGCCGGGGCGATTCGCGGCGGCGCCTTCCTCGACATTCCGGACGCCCAGTGGATCAACGACTGGAATCTGAAGCTGCTCGGCTACATCCGGATGGCCCGCGCCGTCTTTCCTATCATGCAGGGCCGGGGAGGCGGGCGCATCGTCAACGTGGTCGGCGCCGCGGCACGCAACCCCACCGCCGTCTATCTGACCGGCGGTGCCGCCAATGCCGCCCTGGTGAACTTCACGAAGGGGCTCGCCGATCTCGGCGCGGACTCGAACATCCTGGTCACCGCGGTGTCTCCGGCAGCGACCCGGACCGAGCGCTGGGACACGCTGATGGAGCAGCAGGCCAAGGCGTCGGGCAAGACGGTGGCCGAGATGCGCGCGGCCGCGCAGGCACCCTACAAGCTCGGGCGGATCGCCACCCCGGAGGACATCGCCGACGTCGTGTGCTTTCTCGCGTCCGCGCGGGCCTCGTTCATCACGGGAATCTGCATCACGGTGGACGGCGGGGCTACCCGGGGTGTGTATCCGTAGACTCCCGTACAGGCCTTGACATGCGTTGCCTCCTGTAACTACTCTGGCCTAGCGCTGGGCCAGGAGTTCCAATCGTCCGCTCGCCGCTTTCACCGGGGCAGGAGGTTCGCGAGATGGCGGCCAAGCTCTTCGTCGGAAATCTTTCGTTCCAGGCCACGGAAGAGGACCTGCGCGAGCTCTTCGCGCAGGCTGGCAACGTGGAGACCGTGCGGATCATCACGGATCAGTTCACCGGACGCCCGCGTGGATTCGGCTTCGTCGAGATGGCCACGAAGGAGGAAGCGCAGAAAGCGGTTGAGATGCTGAACGGACGGCTGTTCCGCGATCGTAATCTCGTCGTCGACGAGGCGCGGCCGCAGCCCCAGCGCGGCGCCGGCGGCGGCGGACCGCGCGGCGATCGCCCGCGACCGGGCGGTCCCGGTGGCGGTGGCGGCGGCTGGCGCCGCTAGAACAAGCTCAGCTGCGCCGACTCGGCCTCATCCTCGACGTAGGGGATGAGGCCGTCGATCTCGGTGAACCGCCGGAACCGCTGCCAGATCTCCAGCACCTTCGACTGATAGAAGTCCACATTCTCGTCGGGTCTCTCACGCTCCCACAGGCTCGCCAGCTTCGCCGCCTCGTTGACCGGCACGCGCGCCGTGCGCCCCGTCACGTAGTAGGAGATCTGATCGCCCGGCTGCACGGGACGGCCGCCGGCGGCGGCCAGCTCGTACGCGGCCGACGGCGCGCGGACGCCGCTCGCGACGCGCTCGCGGTAGAGGTCGAGCGGCTCCTGCAGCGTCTCCGTGCGGGCGAAGGTCCGGACGTCGACGCGGTGCGCGGCGAAGTCCGCCAGCCATCGGTCGATGACCGCCTTCGCATCGGCGGCGGCGCCGCTGACGAGCAGGCGCACGATCTCCTCGATGACGCGGCGCTGGAACGGCTCGAGGCCCCGTGAGCGAAAGGCCGAGCCCTTCAGGCGGAGCCGCCCGCGCTCGTCCAGCAGGGCGTACGTCTTCATCTTGTAGGAGAACATCGCCGCGTACCGGCCGTCGAGCTCGAGCGTGATTCCATCCGGCAGACCGGCGGCGACGGCACCCAGCAGCGCGGCGTCGCCTGCCTCCGTGTGGGCGGGCGACGGCATGAAGTAGACGCCGTCGGTGTCGGCTTCGACCGGTGTCGCGCCGAGCTCGCGCAGGCGCTCGACGATCAACGTGACGACCCGGCGGCCTTCCGCGGTGACACGATTGGCGGCGTCGAAGTCGTTCCAGTGAGCCGAGGAGAACCCGAGATACCCGTAGAAGGAGTTGATGAGGATCTTGAAGGACTGTGACAACGCCTGCTGGTGCTGGCGCTCCTCCTCGGTGGCCGCCCCCTGCGCGAGTCGCTTGGCGGTCACGCGCACGTCTCTGAGATGGGTGAGCAGCTCGAGGAAGGCTCCGAGGGCGTCGCTGGCCGGCGCCAGCCGGCCGGCGAGCATCAGCGAGGGATAGAGCGAGGTGACGTCGACGTGGAGCACCGGCGCCGCCACACCTTGATGCCAGATGGCGGTGAGCCCGCCGCCGATGCTCTGGCCCGGGCCGGGCACGGGGACGGCATGCCCGCGTCGCAGGTACTCCCGCAGCATCAGCGCGTCGACTTTGGCCGCGGCGCCGCGCAGCGTGACCGATTGATAGTCGAAGGGCAGCAATTGCGCCTGGGCGAAGTAGGCCGGCGACAGGATGGCGGAGACGGCCAGGGTCTCGAGCGCATCGTCGGCGGCATAGGCCATCAGACGATCGGCGTCACGGGCGAGCTCCGTCGCCACCCGCGCCGAGTCGACGTAGGTGCGGCCGGCCGCCGCCACGCCGAGGTGGCGCGCGATGTCCTTGAGGCCAAACGAGGGGAGATCGCGGGCGCCGACGTCGTGCAACTGCGCGAGCATCCACGTGTCGACGACATGCCGGCCGGCGACGTCGTAGCGGCGGAAGCCGATGGTGCGTTCGGCCACCGTGAGACGGGCCGGCCGCCCCCGCAGGGGGCTACCGTCGCGGCCCCAGGCGAGCCGCACGCCGTGCCGGCGGGCCCGCGCCTCGATGTACTCGAGATCGAAGCGGAAGATGTTGTGTCCCTCGATCACGTCGGGATCCCGCTCGCGGATGAGCCGCCCGCACTCGGCCAGCAGCGTCGCTTCGTCGAGGCGATCGCCGCGGAGCACCTCACGAAAGCCGCTCGAGTCGGCCAGCGCGATGGCGACGATGCGGTCGCCGGCCCGCGCCGCGGACGGGAACTCGTAGCCCTCCGTCGTCACGACCTCGATGTCGAGGGCCAGGCGTCGCAGATCGCCGAAGCGCATGCCGCCGAACGAGGTGCGTCCGGTCAGCAGCAGGTATTGATGGACGGGATCCGGCAGAAAACGGTACGGCGTGCCCGACGCCGGCGCCGCCTCGCCGCTGGCGTCTCGGCAGCGATCGCGGGCGCCGAGCGCCTCGGCCCACGAGGCGAAGTGCGCCATGAAGCGCAGGGTGCCGGCGCCGCCGAGCTCGCGCAGCGAGGTCAGTCCCGGCGCCTCGCTCACGAGCGCCGTCTCGGCGGCCAGCAGGAAGGGGCTGAAGGCGACTGCCTCGGCACGCGCGCCGGTGCCGTCGCGCAGCCAGAGGCGGATTGCGCGACCATCGTCGGCGAGCGAGGCGGCGACGAGGCCGGGCGTTCGGTCGGCGCCGAAGAGGAGCGGAGGCGGGCTGCTCAGGCGGCGGCTTCCTCCACCGCGGCGCGGTACATCGTGGCGTCGACGAGGCCAACGAGCGCGCGGCCCGTCTCGGGCACGATCACGGTGGGGATCGAGCGCACGCCTCCGGCCACGGCCGCCTCGTAGTCCTTCACCACCGCTTCGCGGCCGGCGCCGGACTCGAGATCGTTGTCGAACCGGCGCAGGTCGGCGCCGGTCCTGGCCACGATCTCACGCACGATCCCGGAATCGGCGATGTTGCGGCTGTGAGTGAAGAACGCCTCGAAGAGGGCCAGGTTCGCGCGCTCGAACACCGCGTCGCCCTGCCGGGCCACGCACTTCGCGGCCTCGAGCGCCGGCAGGCTCCAGTTCGGCATCTGCGCGTGGGGCCACGGCGTGAAGGTGATGCCGTCGGAGGCGGCCATCTCACCGCAACGCCGCCAGCCGTCCTCCCGGTACGTGCCCTTGAACGCAACGGCGGGCACGGGCGTGGGCCGCAGCGGAAAGGCGCGATGCTCGACGCTGAGGGCGGCGCCGAGCGCGTCTTGCAGTCGCCGGAGGCGGACCGCCGCCGGAAAACACCAGGGTCAGAGATAGTCGCTGTAGACGATCACGCGAACGGCGCTCATGTCCGGATTCTATACCGTTCGCTTCGGTGTATGCTCGGCCCATGCGCGAAACACTCCGGGCGGCGATCCTCGTCGCTTCGGTCCTCGTCGCCGGCTGCGCGCCTGCCGTCGTATCGTTCAAGAACGTCACTCCCGGCGCCGCACTGCGGATTCCGGCCGAGGAATTTCGCCCCTCGGGCTCCGGCGCGCTTCCCGCCGTCGTCCTGATGCATGGCTGCCACGGCGTGTCGGAGTCCAATCGCAACTGGGGACGCTGGCTGTCGGAGCGCGGGTACGTCGCTCTCGTCGTCGACTCCTGGCGGCCGCGCGGGCTGTCGGAGGCCTGCACGCCCGGGCAAGAGCTGCCGAACACGGCGCGTTTCGACGACGCCATCGGCGCCTTGCGCTGGCTGCACAGCCGTCCGTACGTCGACCGCGAGCGCATCGGCATCATCGGCTGGTCCAACGGCGGCGTGTTCGCCATGGCCGCCGTCAACGGGCCGACGTTCGAGCGCACGAAGAAGCGTGGCGTGGAGATCCCCCCTCCCGGCTTCCGGGCCGCCGTCGGCGTCTATCCGGGCGGCTGCTTCTCGCTGGTGAACGAGCGCTCGGTGCGGCCGCTGCTGCTGCTCGTCGGCGCCGAGGACGACTGGACGCTGGCCTCCGAGTGCGTCGAGCTCGCCGACAAGCAGCGGGCGAAAGGCGCGGACGTCACGCTGGTCGTCTACCCGGGGGCCGTCCACTACTTCGACGTCGAAGGGCAGCCGCGGACGTGGATCGCGGAGGTGGAGAATCGCAACCGGCCGAACAAGTGCTGTGGAGCGACCGTGGGATACGATCCCGCCGCGGCCGCCGACGCCCATCGGCGGGTGGCCGAGTTCTTCGGCCGACATCTCGGCCACGCCCACTGATGGACGCCTCCGTCGAGTTCGCCCGGTATCTGCTGCAGACCGTGGTCAACCTGCACGTGGCGGTGCCGCGGGCGCATCCTTCGTCGCGCATCCTCGGCAACGAGCGCATGGGCAGCGGCGTCATCGTGGACCCGGCTGGGCTGATCCTCACCGTGAACTACGTGGTCATGGGCGCGCAGACGGTCGAGGTCGGCTTCGTCAAAGGCCGGCGGGTCAAGGCCGAGATCGTGGGGCAGGATTTCGAGACCGGAATCGCCGTGGTCCGCGTGAAGCGCCAGGGACTGGTGGCGGCGCCCCAGGCGCCGCCGGCCACGGAGCTCGAGCGCGGCCAGCCGGTCGTCTCGGTGGCGGCGACCGCACCGCAAGAGCGGCGCGTCGGCGGTGGCGTCATCACCTACCTCGGGGAGTTCGAAGCGTACTGGGAGTACCTGCTCGAGCGCGGGATCGTCTCGAGCGCGCAGAACCCCGGCTTCGGCGGCGGCGCTCTCTATTCCATGACGGGCGCGCTCCTGGGCATTCTCTACCTGAACCTCAACGAGGTGGCCCGCGGATCGCTCGCCATTCCCGTCGACTGCTATCGCGAGCACGAGAGCGAGTTGCTGCGCTTCGGCCGCGTGACGAGCCGGCCCCGCCGCGCGTGGCTTGGCGTCTTCGCGCACGCCATCGAGGAGGGCGTCGTGATCGCCGGAATCGTGCCCGAGGGGCCGGGCGACCGCGGCGGCCTCCAGGAGGGCGACATCATCGTCTCCCTCGACGCGCAGGAGGTGTGCAGCCGCAAGGAGCTCTACCAGTCGCTCTGGCGCCACGAGCCCGGCGAGCGTCTGACGCTCGAGGTGGTGCGCGACAGCAAGACCCGGCGCGTGCAAGTCACGACCGGCGACCGCGCGGAGTTCTTCAAACAGCCGGAGGGTTGAGGGATGGACCTGGGACTGACGGGCAAGGTGGCGCTGGTGACGGCGGCGAGCAAAGGCATGGGCAAAGCCTCGGCCATGGGGCTGGCGGCCGAGGGCGCCAGGATCGTCATGTGCGCGCGCACGGAGCCCGAGCTGAAGGCGGCGGCCGAGGAGATTCGCGCGAAGACCAGGGCCGAGGTCCTGGCCATGCCCGCCGACGTCACCAAGAAGGACGACGTGACGGCGCTCATCGACGGCGCCATGAAGGCGTTCGGTCGCATCGACATCCTCGTCGCCAACGCGGGCGGCCCGCCCCGCGGCTACTTCGAGGACATGACGGACGAGCAGTGGCAGGGGGCCTTCGACGTCTCGCTGCTCTCGGTCGTTCGCCTCGTGCGCGGCGTGCTGCCATCGATGAAGTCCCGCCGCTGGGGCCGCATCCTCACGATCCAGTCCGTCTCGGTCAAGCAGCCCATCCCCGAGCTGTTGCTGTCCAACGCGGTCCGGCCCGGCGTGGCCGGGATGATGAAGACGCTGGCCGGCCAGCTCGGCAAGGACGGCATCACCGTCAACACCGTCTGCCCCGGCAAGATCATGACCGACCGCTTCCTCGGCGGCCAGAAGCTCTCCGGGCTGCCCCGCGAGGAGTTCCTGGCCCGCGCGGTGGAGGACGTGCCCGTGCGCCGCATTGGCACCCCCGAGGAGTTCGCGAACGTCATCGTGTTCCTCGCCTCCGAGCGCGCGTCCTACGTGACGGGCGTCTCGGTGCAGGTGGACGGCGGCCTGGTGCGCGGGCTGCTCTGAGTCGCGCGGATGCTTGCTATCCGCGGAGCCTTTTCGCGTTTCTTCGCGGAGAGCGGGTTCTTCCTCGCCGCGGGCCTCGCCTTCTTCTTCCTCGTCTGCCTCATCCCGCTGAGCCTGCTCGGCGTCTCCACCGTGGGTTTCGTGCTGTCCGGCGACCAGGCCAAGCAGGAGGTGATCGGGCAGCTCACCCGTAATTTCCCGGTGTACCGGCGCGAGATCGCCGCCGTGCTCCTGCGGATCGTCGACACCCGCGCGGTGTCCGGGCTGACGGGAACGCTCATGCTCGTGTTCTTCTCGACACCGCTCTTCGGCGCCTCGCGTCTCGTCATGCATCGAATGCTCGGCGTGAAGGCGGGCGGGCAGTACCTGCGCAACATGCTGCTCGACGCGATGCTCGTCATCGTCCTCACGGTGCTGCTGTTCGCGGCGAGCTCGGTCACCTGGGTCTTTCAGTGGTTCCAGGAGTTCTTCTTCGAGGCCCTGCAGATGCCGCCCGCGTGGTGGTACTGGACCACCGGCGGCTTCAGCGTGACGCTCTCGTCGATCATGTTCTACTTCGCTTACCACTACGTCCCGCGCCGCCGGCCGAGCGGCGTGGCGTCGCTGATCGGGGCCATCCTGGCCGCGATGCTCTGGGAGTTCGCCAAGCAGCTCTTCGGCTGGTACATCCGCCGCTTCGGCGTGTACGACCAGATCTATGGCCCGTTCGGCGTGCTGGTCGCGTTCGTGATGTTCGCTTATTACACCTCTATCGTCTTTGTCTTTGGCGCGGCGTATGTCGCGAGTCTCGATGCGCGGCGCGCGCGGCGATAAGGGCGCATCTGCAACGTTTCATCGAAGGGGGTCTCACGACCCCCTCCGGTGTTTGACGCGGTGTGGTATCGTGGCGGGCGCTTTTATCGCGGGGCGGGGGGGCCGAGGATGCTGCTCAAGGGCAAGGTGGTCGTGGTCACCGGAGCGGGACGCGGTGTCGGACGCGAGATCGCGCTGCTGATGGCGACGGAGGGCGCGCGCGTGGTCGTCAACGACTACGGCGGCTCCGAGACCGGCAGCGGCGCCTCCAAGAAGCCGGCGGGCGAGGTGGCCGAGGAGATTCACAAGGCCGGCGGTGAAGCGGTGCCGAACTACGACTCCGTGGCCAGCATGGCCGGCGGGCAGGCGATCATCAAGACCGCCATCGATGCCTTCGGCCGCGTCGACGTTGTCGTCAACAACGCCGGCATCCTTCGCGATCGCATGATCTTCAACATGACCGAGGACGAGTGGGACGCCGTCCTCAACACCCACCTCAAGGGCACCTTCGCGGTCACGCGCGCCGCCGCACCGATCATGCGCGAGCAGAAGTGGGGCCGGTTCATCAACATGACGTCGACCTCCGGCCTGATCGGCAACGTGGGCCAGGCGAACTACGCCGCCGCCAAGCTCGGGATCTTCGGCCTGACCAAGGCCACCGCTCTCGACATGGCGCGCTACAACGTCACCGCCAACTGCATCTCACCCTTCGCGTGGACGCGCATGATCGGCACCATCCCGACGGAGACGGAGCAGCAGAAGGCGCGGGTGGAGAAGATCAAGCAGATGTCGCCCGCGCACATCGCCCCCATGGCCGTCTTCCTCGCCTCCGACGCCGCCAGGGACGTCACCGGCCAGGTGTTCGGCGTGCGCGGCAAGGAGCTCATGCTGTTCGGTCACGAGCGCCCGATCATGCGCGTCCACCACGCGGAAGGCTGGACGCCCGGCCGCATCGCCGACATGTTTCCGGGCACGCTGCAGCACCACCTGGTGCCGTTGCTGACGTCGGGTCAGTACTTCAACTACGACCCGCTGGTCTAGCGACGCGTGCGTAACGGGCGCCTCCTCCTCGTCCTGGGGCTGATCGTGGCCGGCTGCGCGGGCGGCCGCACGGTGGTGCCCGTCAGCATGGAGCCGGCGTCGATGCCGATTCCACAGAGCGCCTACGAGTTCGTCACCCACGAGCAGGCCGTGCGTGGGATCGCCGCCATCCTCATCCGCGACCTCCGGATGCCGGTCCCGCGGCAGGTGACCGTCTATGTGTACTCGTCGCGCCGGATCTTCGAGGATGGCCTCGTCCAGGACGGGCAGGTCTCGCGGCTCCGCGCCGCCGAGCTCAGCGATTTCGCCGCCGGCATCGGCAAGCGCCGCCAGCTGCTCCTTCATCACGACGGTGCGGTGTCGAGCGCGGAGTGGCTGCGACTCCTGGCGCACGAGCTCGCCCACGTCTCCCAGATCGAGATGGCCGGCGGCGAGGGGCGCGCCGACCAGTGGCTGGCGGAGGGCGTGGCCGAGTGGACGGCGTTTCACGTGCTCGAGCGCCTGCGGCTCGACACCCTTCTTCGTCGCCGGGCGGCTGCGGCACAGGGCGTGCGACGGCATCCGGCGCTGCTCGAGAGGCGGCTCGACCTCGACACGCTCGGCACCCCGGGCGGATTCACGAGCCGCCATCTGCGCGACGGCTCGCAGGCGACCTATCAGCTCGTCTTCCTCCTCGCCGACCAGCTGATCGAGCGTGACGGGTTCGACCGTGTCCTCGACTACTTCCACTCCTTCCGCCGGCGCGGCGACCGGCGCGCGAACTTCCGCGCGGCCTTCGGACAGTCGTCGGAGGAGTTCGAGCAGGAGGCTCTGGCCCATCTCGCGAGCATCGTGCGGTAGCCCGCGGCTGCGCGCGTCGCTGCGGCTGCTGTTCTGCGCCGCCGTCGTCACGTCGACGGCGCTGGCGCAGGGAGAGCTGCTGACGGCGGTCGGGGACGTGACCTCGACGACGGCCGTCGTGTGGACGCGGGGCGTGCGCGCGGGGGAGGTGACCGTCGACCTCGCCCCCGTCGGCGTCGAGGCTCCGAGCCGGCGCGTCACCTTCAATGTTCGCGGCGACGACGATCTGACCGGCAAGACGCGCGTCGCCGAGCTCACATCGGCCACTCGTTACCGCTATCGGATCACCCAGGACGCCGCGAGCGCGGACGGCGAGTTCGTCACCGCGCCCGCTCCGACGGAGCCGGCGCGGGTGCGGTTCCTCTGGAGCGGCGACCTGGGCGGCGGCGGCTTCTGCCGGCCCGCGCAGGGCGGCTACGCGATCTTTCCCGCGATGCTCCGTCACCCGGCGGACTTCTTCCTCTTCGTCGGCGATACCACCTATACCGACATCCCGTGCGGCAAGCCGGGCAGCGCCCCCGGCGCCGACTTCCGGGCCTTCACGGTGCCGCAATACCGGGCGCGCCACCGTCACAACCGCGAGGATGCCGGACTCCAGGCGCTGCTGCGCCGCATGTCCGTCTACGCGATCTGGGACGACCACGAGGTGCGCAACGACTTCGCGGGCAGCGTGGAGCCGCTCATGCCGCTCGGACGCCAGGCCTTTCTCGATTACTGGCCGATCGTGTCGCCCGCCGACGAGCCGGGGCGCCTCTATCGCCGGATGCGCTGGGGACGGTTGGTGGAGCTCTTCATTCTCGACACGCGCCAGTACCGGAGCGAGAACAGCCAGCCCGACGGACCCGGCAAGACGATGCTCGGCGCCGCCCAGCGGCGCTGGCTCGTGGACGGCGTGACCTCGTCGACGGCGACGTGGAAGATCGTCGTGTCGACCGTCACGCTGTCGGTGCCCACGGGACGGCCGGAGCGCCGCGACGGCTGGTCGGGCGCCAACGTGCTGGGGTTCCCGCAGGAGGGCGCCGGCTTCGCCACCGAGCGTGACGCGCTGCTGAAGGCCTTCCGCCGGCAGGACGTGCGCAACCTGATCTTCATCGCCGCCGACGTCCATCACGCCGAGCTCATCCGCCATCATCCGCATCCGGAGTGGTCGTTCCACGAGTTCATCGCGGGCCCGCTCTCGGCCTCCCTCGGCCGCCCGCGCCCGCTGGACATCGGGCTCAATCCGCGCTCGCTCTTCGCGCGCGGCGGCATCTTCAATTTCGGTGAGATCATGGTCGAGCCGTCGGTGCTCACCGTGCGGCTGATCGACGAGACGGACTCGGTGATGTTCACGCACACCATCGGCCCCGAATGAACGCCCGCGCATGACGGTCGAGCACGCTGCCGGTTGCCCGACGTCAGCAGCAGCGGTAGAAACACCGAAGACCGGGCGTGCGGAGCCACCGTCCATCCTAAGATGTGGGGAGCCACCGTCCATCCAGAACAGGCCACCCACGCGTCTAACCGATCGCGCGTAGTCGCTACAATGGTCGCTACAACGGAGACAGAAGATGATCGACCTCAAGCTCGAGATGGCTGAAACCGCTGTGAGAACGGCCCAGGCCAAGGCGCGCGCTCTCGGCACGCCGATGACGGTCACCGTGGTCGACGAGGCCGGCCGCCTCGTGCTCAGCGCGCGCGGCGACGGGACCGGATTCCTCACGCCGGACACGTCGCGCGCCAAGGCGACGGCGGCGGCCGCGTTCAGGAAGAGCACCGCGGAGCTGACCGCGCAGGGCGCCAAGGGGTGGGGCTTCTGGCACGTGATGCCGATCGTCGCGCAGGGCGAGGTGCTGCCGACCCTAGGCGGGGCACCGATCATCGTCGGTGGACGCGTGGTCGGCGGCATCGGCTGCGGCGGCGGCACCGGTGAGCAGGATCAGGAATGCGCCGACGCCGGTGCGGCCGCGGTGAAACCTTAGGGCTCACGCGCCTTCCAGGCCGCCGCCGCCCATGCCACCAGGGCGGCCGCGGTCACCGCGACGCCGAGAATCTCCGGCACGCCCGCGCCGTAGCGGAGGGTGACCGTCTGCAAGGGCTGCGTGAGTCGCACCTCGAGGATGCCGTCCTCTCCGCGGCGCTTCTCCAGTCGCTCGCGGTCGCCCTCGGCGCGCCAGAGCGGATAGTACGCCATGCGCACCGGCACCCAGGCGCCGACTTCGCCGGTGAGGGTCATGCGCCACGTGTGCCCGTCGCCGGTGGTCGGAAGCGTCACGGAGCTCTCGCGCACGAAGATGGCAAACGGCGCCAGCGCGATGCGACGTCGGAAAAGGGTCTGCTCGGGAAGCCACGCGAGCTGCGTCACGTCGTCCTCGAGCGCGATGACGGCCGTGATGCCGAGCCGGTCGGCGCGCGAGGCGAAGCGCGCGGCGTCCATCGCGGCCAGGGGCTCGCCGAAGAGCTCGCGGCCGTCGAGCTGCTCGGCGAGTTGCACGATGGCGCCGCGTCCGGCATCGCCTCGATAGACGAGCGCAGCGACCGGTGCTCCGTGGGTGAACGTGCCGTGCACGATGTCGCGGCCGCTGGCGATCGGAGTCAGCGCCGTCGCGTGCGTATGCGGTCGCCACCAGTCCGTCCCATGCACGAGCGGGACGCCCGATCGCACGAACAGGGCGCGGCCATCGGGAAGTCGGGCGATCGCCGTCCAGAAGTCGAGCAGGCGCAGGCCGCGCTCGATGCTGCGCAGTGGCGGCCATGCCGTGGCGTCCGCCCGCAGCGCGAGCGTCGCGCCGCGAAGGGAGAGGGCGGCGAGCACCACGACGGCGCCGGCGGCGAGGGCCGGCGCCGGTACGGCCGCCGGCACGCGCTGCGCCAGGCGCGCGCCGCTCACCGAGGCGGCGATGATGAGCGCCATCCACGCGCCGTCGACGACGCGGTCGGACGGAAGGAAGCGCAGGCCGAGCGGCTCCAGGGCGAAGCGATCGACGAGCGTGATGGCTGCCGCGGCCGGCAGCCACCAGAGCGCCACGCGCTCGCTCGGAAACGCCGAGAGGCGACCGACAAGGCCGGCCGCCGCGAGGCCGAGCAAGACGAGCGGCAACGGGCGCATCATCTCGGCGACGCCGAGCGTGCCCCAGGCGAGCGCGCGGGTCTCGGCCAGGCGCGCCACGAGCGGCAGCGTCCAGAAGGCGGTCAGCGCCGCCGCGGATCCGAGCGCGCCGAGCGCCTCGAGCGAGCGCGGCCGACGCGGCGGTTGCCAGCACGCGGCCAGGAGCACGAGGACGACCGCGGTCGGCAGCTGGGCGGGATGCAGCAGCACGATGGCCGCGACGATGAACGGGACGGCCACGGGCATCGCACGCTGGCCGTCGATCCACGGCACCAGCGCCCACAGCAACGCCG
Source organism: Candidatus Rokuibacteriota bacterium (assembly GCA_044869815.1). Taxonomy (GTDB): domain Bacteria; phylum Methylomirabilota; class Methylomirabilia; order Rokubacteriales; family CSP1-6; genus AR12. Next base: position 29,815 of record JBIOXS010000148.1, read on the forward strand.
GCAGCAGCGCCCACGCGAGCCGCGCGCCGATCATCCCGATGTGCACGCCGCCCTCGACGCCGCTCGCAATTCCCGACGGCGCCGTGAGGGTCAGCGCCACGAACCCCGCCGGCAAGGCGAGCCACCCGCTGCCGGCAAGACGGGTGACCGCGAGGTATGTCGTCACGCCGGGCAGCAGGTAGGTCAACCAGAGCACGCTCACGTATGCGGTCTCGAGCGAGAGCACGCCTTGCGCGGGCCAGGCGATGAGCGCGGCGAGATAGGCGGCGCCGGGCGGATAAAATTGCAGCTCCGGGTAGCCCGCCCACCAGCCCCGGTTCCACGCCCAGGGTGCGGGGCCGTTGGTCACGACGTGCCAGAGGCGATAGAGCTGGCCGGGATGATCGTCGAATCCGGGCATCGAGCCGCCGAAGGTGTTCGCCGCGAACGCGACGCCGAAGCCGAGGAGCAGGAGGAGCGGCGCCAGCAGGCGGGCCACGGTTCGGGAATGATACGGGGAAAACCGCTTGAAGTTTCCGGGAAATCTGCTTTAGTAGCTCAAATGTCTTGCTGTCGGTGCAGTAAATACCGGGGCTCAATTCCCCTACCGATGGAGACGCCATGGACAAGCTGAAGGGGTTGAAGTGTCGGGAGTGCGGTCGTCATTATCCCGCCGCACCGGTGCACGTCTGCGAGTTCTGCTTCGGTCCGCTCGAGGTCGACTACCAGTACGAGGCGCTGAAGGGCCGCGTCACGCACGCCTCGATCGCGGCCGGGCCGCCCAGCATGTGGCGGTACAAGGATCTGCTGCCGGTCGACGGTGACGTCGCGGTCGGCCACCACGTCGGGTTCACGCCGCTCATTCGCGCGGAGAACCTGGCCGAGGAGCTCGGCTGCCGCGAGGTGTGGATCAAGAACGACTCCGTGTGCCATCCCACGTGGTCGTTCAAGGACCGTGTGGTGGCGGTGGCGGTGACGAAGGCGCGGGAGTTCGGCTTCGACACGGTCGCCTGCGCCTCCACGGGCAACCTGGCGAACTCCGTCGCGGCCCACGCGGCCGAAGGCCGGCTGAAGTCGTACATCTTCATCCCGGCCGACCTCGAGCAGGGCAAGGTGCTGGCCACGCTGGTCTACAGCCCGACGCTGGTCGCCGTGCACGGCACCTACGACGAGGTCAACCGTCTCTGCTCGGAGATCGCCGACAAGTACCAGTGGGCGTTCGTGAACGTGAACTTCCGCCCGTACTACTCCGAGGGCTCGAAGAGCTACGGGTTCGAGATCGTGGAGCAGCTCGGCTGGCGGACTCCGCAGCACGTGGTGGTGCCGTGCGCGGGCGGCTCCCTGATCACGAAGATCTGGAAGGCGATCAAGGAGCTGAAGATGCTCGGGCTCGTCGACGGCCCCGTGCAGACGAAGATGCACGCCGCCCAGGCCCTCGGCTGCGGCCCCATCGTCACCATGATCAAGAACGACACCGACGTGCTGAAGCCGGTGCGCCCCGACACGATCGCCAAGTCGCTCGCCATCGGCAATCCGGCCGACGGCTACTATGCCTACAAGGCGACCAAGGAGTCCGGCGGGTACGGCGAGCACGCCACGGATGCCGAGATCATCGACGGCATGCTGCTGCTCGCGCGCACGGAGGGCATCTTCACCGAGACGGCGGGCGGCGTGACCGTCGCCGCCGCCAGGAAGCTGATCGAGACGGGAGTCATCCCGCGCAACGAATCGATCGTCATCTGCATCACGGGCAACGGGCTGAAGACGCCCGACGCCCTGTACGAGAAGCTGTCCGCGCACGTCGCGATCAAGCCGTCGCTGTCGGCGTTCGACCAGGCGCTGGCGAATCTCAAATCGCAGACGAGCTGAAAGGAGACGCCGCATGCCGACGGTCAGGATTCCGACTCCGCTGCGCCAGGCCACCAGAGGCAACGCCGAGGTGAAGGCCGCCGGCGACACCGTGGACGACGTGGTGGCCGATCTCGAGCGCCAGTTCCCCGGCCTCAAGGAGCGGCTGGTCGACGACAGCGGCGAGCTGCGCCGCTTCATCAACATCTACGTCAACGAGGAGGACATCCGCTTCCTCGACGGCCGGAAGACGGCGCTCAAGGAGACCGACATCGTGTCGATCGTGCCCGCCATCGCGGGAGGCCGCTGACCGCGGTCCGCTCATGAGCCGGATGCGCGTCCGCCTCACGTTCCCGCCCAGCCTGATCCAGCAGCCGATCATCTATCGGCTGGTGAAGGACTTCGACATCGTCATCAACATCCGCCGGGCCGACGTGAAGGAGGACTACGGCTGGGTGGCCCTCGAGCTCGACGCCAAGGACGAGAAGACGCTGGAGAAAGGCGTGGCCTGGCTGAAGGCCACCGGCGTCCAGGTCGATCCCATCGAGCGCGACGTCATCGTCCCGTGATCTCCCGGCGCGTCGAAGGCTTCACGGAGTCGGTGATCCGCGAGATGACGCGGGTCGTGAGCCAGCTCGGCGGCGTGAATCTCGCGCAGGGCATGCCCAACTTCGCGCCGCCGCCGGAGCTGCTCGAGGCCGCCCACCGGGCGATCGACGGCGACTTTCACCAGTACTCGATCACGTGGGGCGCGGCGAGTCTGCGCGCGGCCATCGCCGACAAGTACCGCGCGTTCTACGGCATGGACGTCGATCCGGAGCGCCACGTCACGGTGTGCTGCGGCTCGACGGAGACGATGCTGTCGACGCTCCTGGCCGTGCTGAATCCGGGAGACGAGGTCATCATCTTCGAGCCCTTTTACGAGAACTACGGGCCGGGCTGCATCATCTCGGGCGCCCGGCCCGTCTGGGTCCCGCTGGAGCCGCCCGACTTCACGTTCGATCCCGACCGCCTGCGGCGCGCCGTGTCGCCGCTGACCAAGGCGATCGTCTTCAACAGCCCCAATAACCCGTCGGGCAAGGTCTTCACGCGCGCCGAGCTGCAGACGATCGCCGATGTCTGTCTGGAGCATGGCCTGCTCGCCATCACCGACGAGATCTACGAGCACATCGTGTTCGACGGCCTCGGGCACACGCCGATCGCCACCCTGCCCGGGATGGCGGAGCGGACGATCACCATTTCGGGCATCTCGAAGTCGTACTCGGTGACCGGCTGGCGCGTGGGCTACGCCGTCGCCCCCGAGCCGATCACTGTCGGCATCCGACGCGCCCACGACTTCGTCACGGTGGGTGCGCCGCACCCGCTCCAGGAGGCGGCCGTCACAGCCCTCCGGCTGCCGCCTGAGTACTACGTTCGCCTCCGCGAGGCCTACCAGGCCCGACGCGAGCTGCTCTGGGGGTACATCGAGCGCGCCGGGTTCGTCGCCTGGAAGCCCGAGGGCGCCTACTACATCCTGACCGACGTCGCCCGCTTCATGAAGGCGGCCCGGATCCAGGACGACTACGAGTTCGCCATGTACCTCATCAAAGAGGTCGGCGTGGCCACGGTGCCCGGCTCGTCCTTCTACGCCCACACCGAGCTCGGCCGCACGAAGATCCGGTTCTGCTTCCCGAAGACCGACGACATGCTCCGGGAAGCCGGAGAGCGCCTGCAGAAGCTCCGCGCGCTTGTCTGAGCGCGCCCGCGAGGCCGCCCAGGCCATCTGGCGGGCGGCCCTGGCCGCCGGCGACGTCACCCCGCTCGTGACCCGCGTCCTCCGGCGCGAGGGCGACCAGATCCTCATCGGCGAGCGCCCGTGCCCGTCCCCCGTGCACGTGGTCGGCTGCGGCAAGGCAAGCGGCGCGATGGCGCTGGCCGCCGAGCACGTGCTGGGCGACCGTATCGTGGACGGGCTCGTCGTCGTCAAGGACGGCTATACGGCGCCGACGCGCCGGGTCCGGATGGTCGAGGCCGGCCACCCCGTGCCCGACGCGCGTGGCGAGGCCGCCGCCGTCGAGATCGTCGAGCGCGTGCGGGCGGCCGGCGCCGACGACCTGGTTCTGTTCCTCGTCTCGGGCGGCGGTTCGGCGCTGACGCCGGCCCCGGCGCCGCCGGTCACGCTGGCGGAGAAGCAGGAGACCACGCGGCTCCTCCTCGGCGCCGGCGCGACGATCAACGAGCTCAACGCCGTGCGCAAGCATCTCTCGCTGCTCAAAGGCGGTCAGCTCGCGCGCGCGGCCGCCCCCGCCGCCGTCGTCTCGCTGATTCTCTCCGACGTCGTCGGCGATCCGCTCGACGTCATCGCGTCGGGGCCGACGGCGCCGGACCGCAGCACGTTCGGCGAGGCGCTGGCCGTCCTCGAGCGCACGGGAGTGGCCGCGCGGGTGCCGGCCGCCGTACGGCAGCGGCTGACCGCCGGCGCCGAGGGGCGGATCGAGGAGACCCCGAAGCCGGGCGACCGCCTCTTCGAGCGCGTGCGAAACCTCGTCATCGGCAACAACGCCCTCGTCGTGGATGCCGCCGCCGCCGAGGCGCGCCGGCTCGGATATCGCGCGGAGCTGGTGACGCGCAGCCTGCAGGGCGAGGCGCGTGTCGTCGCCCGCGACCTGGTGGCGCGGGCACGAGCGCGGCCCGCGCGGACGTGCCTGATCGCGGGCGGAGAGACGACGGTGACCGTGCGCGGCGGCGGCCGCGGCGGACGCTGCCAGGAATTCGCCCTCGCCGCCGCGCTGGAGCTGCGATCGGACGACGCGCTGCTGATCCTCGCGGCCGGGACGGACGGCACCGATGGTCCCACCGACGCCGCCGGCGCGATCGCCGACGCCGGCACGAGAGCGCGCGGCGAGCGCGACGGGCGCTCGGCCGGCGAGGCGCTCGACAGCAACGACGCCTATACGTTTCTCGCCGCCGCCGGCGATCTCATGCGCTCGGGTCCGACCAACACGAACCTCCTAGATCTTTACCTGGTCTTGAAGAGTTGATGCTGAACGAATGGGCGAAGCGTACTAAGTGACGGAAATTCCGGGGGTGCCGAGCCGTTCCACACACGGTTATCCACTGCTCGCCCACGATGATTGGGGATTGTTGGAGATGATTTCGTGATTGGTGCGAGCGATGGGAGTGGACGTGGATGTCGAGAGCAGCTACTCGACGACCAGGTCGAACTTGGTCGGTTGTTCGACCGGGAGATCACCGGACTTTGCTCCTTTGAGGATCTGGTCCACGTAGGCCGCGGCTCGACGGAACATCACGGCCCAGTCGGGGCCATAGGACATCAGTCCGGCTCCGATCGTCACGACGTCCCGGTCGAGGTATAACGCAGGAAGCTTGGCTCGGAGTGCCAGCTCTGGCACCCGTCCGAAGGGCCTGTGGAACATCGCATCACCGAGTACGAGCAGCGCTTGCGCACGATCGCGCACGGAAGCCTCGATCGCGGGCGGGTTCGGTCAAGGGTTCCTGAGGCCTGGATAACGCGGCCGTGGGAAACTTTGCTTCAGACTGCCCGTGTTATTCTTCGGGCGATGTCCGCGCAGAATCTCGTCGGAATGCTTCCTTCCCAGCTCGAAGACCTCACGGTGGAGCTCGGCGCCTCGCGCTACCGAGGTCGTCAGGTGGCCACCTGGCTCTATCGGAAGGGCGTGACCGACGTCGCGGAGATGTCCGACCTTCCGAAGGACTTTCGCGCGGCGCTGGCTGAAAGGGCGCGCGCGGAGCTGCCCGAGCTGGAGCGCGCGACGCCGTCACAGGACGGCAGCCGGAAGCTCGTGTTCCGCCTCGAGGACGGCGCCCGCGTGAGCGCGGTGGTGATGCCGGACGACGGTCGGACGACCTTGTGCCTGAGCACGCAGGTCGGTTGCGGCTACGCGTGCGCGTTCTGCCTGACGGGGACCATGGGGCTGACGCGTAACCTCACGGCGGCCGAGATCGTCGGCCAGCTCCTCGCGGCCAATGCGATCCTGGACGAGGGCGAGCGCGTGACCCACATCGTCTTCATGGGGATGGGCGAGCCGCTCGCCAACTATGCGGCGCTCGTGCAGTCGCTCCGCGTGCTGACGGACACCAAGCTCGGCCTCGGCTACTCGCCGCGGCGCCTGACCGTCTCCACGGTCGGGCTCGTGAGCGGCATCGAGAAGCTCGCGCGCGAGGACCTCAAGGTCAATCTCGCGATCTCGCTCCACGCGGCGTCGGACGAGGTGCGCTCCCGGCTGATGCCCGTGAACCGTGCGTGGAATCTCGAGGCGCTCATGCGGGCCGTCCGTGCGTACCCGCTGGCGCCGCGGCAGCACGTCTTCTTCGAGTACGTCATGCTCGACGGCGTGAACGACGCGCCCGAGCAGGCGCAGCAGCTCGTGCGACTGCTCCGGGGCGTTCGGGCCAAGGTGAACCTGATCCCGTTCAACGACTGGGAGGGGTCGACGTTCCGGCGGCCGCCGCTGGCGCGCATCCTCGCATTCCAGTCGATCCTGCTCGATGCTGGCGTGACCACGACGGTGCGCTGGAGCAAGGGCGAGGACATCGGGGCCGCGTGCGGGCAGCTGAAGGAGCCCGCGGTCGCGTGAGACGGCGTGTCGCGCTGGCCACCCTCGGCTGTCGCCTGAACCAGGTCGACACGCAGCAGCTCCAGGCAGGCCTCGAGGCGCGCGGCTTCCTCACCGTTCCGCTGGACGGGCCGGCCGACGTCGTGGTGGTCAACACGTGCACGGTGACGGCGCGCGCCGAGTTCTCGGACCGCCAGGCGATTCGTCGCGCGCGGCGCGCCAATCCGGAGGCGCGAGTGGTGGTGACAGGCTGCTGGGCGCAGACGAGTCCCGACGACGTGGCGCGCGTCGGCGGCGTGGACCTGGTGGTCGGCAATGCCGACAAGCACCGGCTTCCCGAGCTCGTGGAGGCGCTGCTGGCCGCTCCCCCCGCACCGCCGCGCGTGAGCGTCTCCGACCTCGCCGGCGCGCGCCTGGCTCCGCCCGATCTCCAGCCCCGCACCAGCGGTCGCTCGCGGGCGTTCGTGAAGGTGCAGGATGGCTGCCAGCACCGCTGCGCGTTCTGCATCGTGCCCTTCGCGCGCGGCGCGAGCCGCAGTCTCGCGCCGTCGGCGGTGCTCGATCAGGTGCGGCGGCTGGTCGGCCTCGGCCATCCGGAGGTGGTGCTGACGGGAATCGATCTCGGTCATTACGGCGCCGACCTGCTGCCGCGCGCGAATCTCGCCGCCCTCGTGCGCGCGCTGGGCGGCATCGACGGTCTACGGTGGCTCCGGCTGTCGTCGCTGCTGCCGGCGTACTTCACCGGCGAGCTGCTCGACGCCCTGACCTCGTCGTCCATCGTCACACCGCATTTCCACGTGCCGCTCCAGAGTGGCAGCGACCGGGTGCTCCGCGCGATGCGGCGTCCCTATACCGTCGCGATGTACCGTCGTGTGGTCGAGCGCCTCGCCGCTGGCTTCCCGCGTCTCGGACTCGGGGCCGACGTGCTCGTCGGCTTTCCCGGTGAGACGGAGGAGGACTTCGCCGCCACGGCGGCGCTCGTGGAGACGCTTCCGTTCACGTACCTGCACGTGTTCCCGTACTCCGCGCGCCGCGGCACCGATGCGGCCGGCCGCTCGGGACGCCTGGACGCTGCGACGCTCACGCGCCGCGCGGCGGTGATGCGGGCGCTCGGCGAGACGAAGGCCGAGGCGTTCCGGCGGTCGCTCGGCGGCCGGGTGGAGGACGTGCTCGTGCTCGAACGGCGCGAGCGCGGCGGGGACCTGGTAGGGTTGACGGGCAATTATGCGGAGGTACGCTTCGCCGGTCCGGACGTGTTGATGCGGCGGCTGGCGCGCGTGAAGATCACCGAGGCGGGCGGCCCCACGCTGCGCGGACGCCTCGCGGAGGAGAGAGCGGCGTGAACGACGGCGCCATCGGGATCATCGGCGGCAGCGGCCTCTACGAGCTCGAGGGGTTGACCGACGTCCGCTGGCGCCGTGTGCGCACGCCGTTCGGCGACCCGTCCGACGAGTTCTGCACGGGACTGCTCGACGGACGCCGGGTGATCTTCCTGCCGCGCCATGGCCGTGGCCACCGTCTCACGCCGAGCGAGCTGAACTTCCGGGCGAACATCTGGGGGCTGAAGTCGCTCGGCGCCGAGTGGGTGCTGTCGGTCTCCGCCGTGGGCAGCATGAAGGAGGACATCCGGCCGCTCGACCTGGTCGTGCCCGACCAGTTCTTCGACCTCACGAAGCGCCGCGTGGGGTCCTTCTTCGGCGACGGTATCGTGGCCCACGTCGGGATGGCGGAGCCCGTGTGCGGTCATCTCGCCGGACTCCTCGAGAAGGCCGCGCGCGCCACCGGGGCCACGGTCCACCGCGGTGGCACCTACATCTGCATCGAAGGCCCGCAGTTCTCGACGAAGGCAGAGTCGCGCATCTACCGGGGCTGGGGCGTCGACGTCATCGGCATGACGAACATGCCCGAGGCGAAGCTGGCCCGCGAAGCCGAGCTCTGCTACGCCACGCTCGCCCTCGCCACCGACTACGATGTCTGGCACGAGAGCCACGACGCGGTGACGGTCGAGGCGGTGGTCGCCAATCTCCTGAAGAACGTGGCCACTGCCAAGGAGGTCCTGCGCGGCGTGATCCCGGCCATCGCCGGGCCGCGCACGTGCGAGTGTCCGACGCTGTTGAAGAGCGCCGTCATCACCAGCCCCGCCGCCTTTCCGCTGGCGACGCGCCGCCGCCTCGATCTGCTCATCGGGAAGTACTTCGCTGGGGACGGCAGGAACCCGAGGAAGGCGCGGCGTGGCTGAGCTCGACGTCGTCGGCGTCGGCAACGCGCTCGTCGACGTGCTGAGTCACGCCGGCGACGACTTCCTGCACCGTCAGGGACTGGTCAAGGGGACCATGCAGCTCGTCGACGAGGCACGCGCGCGGGATCTCTACGCGGCCATGGGCCCCGCCATCGAGGTCTCCGGCGGCTCCGCCGCGAACACGATCGTGGGCGTGGCGTCGTTCGGCGGGCGCGCGCACTACGTGGGCAAGGTGCGCAACGACCAACTCGGCGACGTCTTCAGTCACGACCTGCGCGCGGTGGGGGTCGGCTACGCGACGCCGGCCGCCATCGATGGCCCGTCGACGGGCCGCTGCCTGATCGTGGTGACGCCCGACGCGCAGCGCACCATGAGCACCTACCTCGGCGCCTCCTCGCGTCTCGGGCCGGGCGACATCGACAAGCGACTGATCGAGCGCGGGCGAATCCTGTACCTGGAGGGCTACCTCTTCGATCCGCCGGAGGCGCAGGAGGCGTTTCGCGTCGCCGCCGACATGGCGCACGCGGCCGGTCGCAAGGTGGCGCTGACCTTGTCGGATCCCTTTTGCGTCGATCGGCACCGGGAGGCGTTCCGCGAGCTGGTCGAGCGTCATGTCGACATCCTCTTCGCCAACGAGGCCGAGATCCGCGCGCTGTACGAGGTGGACGACTTCGATGGAGCCGTGGCGCGGGTGCGCGGGCACTGCGAGGTGGCGGCGCTGACCCGCAGCGAGCGGGGCTCCTTGATCGTCGACGGCGACCGCGTGCACGTCGTCGCGGCCGAGCGCGTGGGGGCGGTGGTCGACACCACCGGCGCCGGCGACCTGTACGCGGCGGGCTTCATGGTCGGCCTGAGCCGTCGCCTGCTGCTGCCGGCGTGCGGTCGCCTCGGCGCCCTCGCGGCCGCCGAGGTCATCTCTCACGTCGGCGCCCGCCCGATGCGATCGCTGGCCGAGCTGGCCGCGTCGGTGCTCCGATGACGCCCGCCGCGGTCGACGCGAAGTACGCGCGGCTGCTCGAGACGCTTCGCGACCTCGAGAGCGTCGTGGTGGCGTTCTCGGGCGGCGTCGACTCCACGCTCCTCGCGCGGGCGGCCAAGGACGCGCTGGGCGACCGCGCCGTGCTGGTCACCGCCGACTCGGAGACCTATCCGGCCGGGGAGCTGGCAGAGGCGCGCAAGCTCGCGGAGTTGATCGGGCTGCGCCACGTGGTCGTGCGGACCGACGAGCTGGCGAACCCCGAGTACGCGAAGAACGACGCGAGCCGCTGCTTTTTCTGCAAGGAGGAGCTGTTCACGCAGCTGGCGCCCATCGCCGAGCGCGAGGGCTGCCGCGTGCTGGTCTACGGCGCCAACGTCGACGACCTCGGCGACCACCGCCCGGGCATGCAGTCGGCGCGACAGCGCGGGGTCCGGGCGCCGATGATCGACGCGGCGCTGAGCAAGGCCGAGATCCGCGAGCTCTCGCGGGCGCTCGGGCTGCCGACGTGGGACAAGCCGTCGTTCGCCTGCCTGTCCTCCCGCTTCCAGTACGGCGACCGCATCACGGCGGACAAGCTCCGCCGGATCGACGCCGCCGAGACGTTCATGAAGGAGCTTGGCTTCCGGCAGTTCCGGGTGCGCCATCACGATCGGCTGGCTCGTATCGAGCTCGCGCACGAGGAACTGGGTCGCCTCTGGGAGGACGACCGTCACACCCGGATCGTGACGCGATTCCGCGAGCTTGGCTACGTCTACGTGACGATCGACCTCGCCGGCTTTCAGTCCGGCTCCGCGAACCTCCTGTTGAAGCTCGGACGGCACTCAACAAAAATGGCGCAATGATCAGGCAGCGCAGCCGCGCCCCTCTAGGACAGGCCACCCACGCGCCAAGCCGGCTCCAGCGCCGTCGTTACAATGGACGCTGACAGGCTGCGGCGGCTGCTCGAGGAGGTGGCGGCAGGGCGCGTCGATGCCGACGACGCATTCGAGCGGCTGCGGCGACTGCCGTACGACGACCTCGGCTTCGCCAAGGTCGATCTGCATCGGGCGCTCCGCGCGGGCGGAGCCGAAGCGGTGTTCTGTCCCGGCAAGACTCCCGAGCAGGTGGTGGCGATCTTGACGGCGCTCGTTCGCGAGCACGTCAACGTGCTGGCCACGCGCGCTGATGCCGACGTGGCGGCGGCCGTGACAGCGGCCGGCTTGCCGCACGTCCATCACCCGCTGGCCCGACTCATTGTGGCCCGGCCGGAGCCACGCGAGGGCGTCGGCCTCATCGTGGTGGCGGCGGCCGGCACCGCGGACCTGCCGGTGGCCGAGGAGGCGGCCCTGGTGGCCGAAGCCCTCGGTAACCGCGTCGAGCGGGTCAACGACTGCGGCGTGGCCGGCCTGCATCGGCTGCTGGCGCACCGCGAGCTCTTCGCGGAGGCCAACGTGATCGTCGCCGTGGCCGGGATGGAGGGCGCGCTGCCGAGCGTGGTGGCCGGCGTCGTGGACCGTCCGGTGATCGCGGTACCGACCAGCGTCGGCTACGGGACCTCGCTCAACGGCCTCGCCGCGCTGCTCGCCATGCTCAACTCGTGCGCGCCCGGCGTGTCGGTCGTCAACATCGACAACGGGTACGGCGCCGCGCACCAGGCCTCGCAGATCAATCATCTCGTCGCCAAGATCCGTTAGCGCCGCGTGAAGATCGCTTACTTCGACTGTCCGAGCGGGGCGGCCGGCGACATGATCATGGGCGCGCTCGTGGACGCCGGCGTGCCGTTCGAGGCGCTCCGCGCCGAGCTGCGGAAGCTGGCCTTGCCGGGCTGGGACCTCGTGCGGCGCGAGGTGAAGAGAGGCGCGTTCCGCGCCACCAAGCTCGACGTCGAGATCGACCCGGCCGCCCACCGTCACGAGCGCTCGCTGGCCGACATCCAGGCGATTCTGGACGCGACCCCGCTCGATCCGGAGGTCAAGGAGCGGGCGCGGCGCGTGTTCGTCCGCCTCGCGGACGCCGAGGCGCACGTGCACGGCACCTCGCGCGAGGCCGTGCACTTCCACGAGCTCGGGGCCGTCGACGCCATCATCGACGTCGCCGGCGGCGTGCTGGCGCTGGCGATGCTCGGCGTCGGCGCCGTCTATGTCTCCGCGCTGCCCCTCGGCGGCGGCTTCGTGGAGGTCGCCCACGGCCGGATGCCCGTGCCCGGCCCCGGCACCGCCGAGCTGCTCCGCGGCTTTCCGATCGTCGACACCGGCGTGCGCGCGGAGCTCGTCACTCCCACCGGCGCCGCGATTCTCACCACGCTCGCGCAGCCCGCGCTCCGACTGCCGGCGATGGTCGTCAGCGCGATCGGGTATGGCGCGGGCACGATGGACCTGCCGGGGACGCCGAACGTGCTTCGCTGCTTCATCGGCGAGTCGATCGGTGAGGCCGGCGCGGAGACGATCGTGCAGCTCGAGACGACGATCGACGACATGTCGCCCCAGCTCTACGAGCCGCTCATGGAGCGGCTGTTCGAGGCGGGCGCGGTCGACGTCTTCCTCACACCGGTGGTGATGAAGCGCAGCCGGCCCGGTACCGTGCTGACGGCGCTCTGCCCGCGCGAGCGGCTCGATCAGCTCTCGCGGGTGATCTTCGAGGAATCGTCGACCATCGGTCTGCGGTGGACGGAGTGGCAGCGGGCGACCCTGCCGCGGGAGACGGTGACGCTGCCGACGACCTACGGGACGATCCACTTCAAGGTGTCGCGGCTCGAGGGCCGCGTGGTGACGGTCACCCCCGAGTTCGCCGACGTCGCCCGCATCGCTCGCGACAAAGCGCTCCCGGTCCGGGAGGTCCTCGAGCAGGCGCGCGCCGAGGGCCGCCGGCTCCTCCAGTAGGCCCGTTCGCGGGCGTTGACAGGAGGTTGGGGGAGGTCTTACGCTCTGTCGCGCCCGGTGTTCCGGCACCTTCCACAAATCGCCGAACCCTGGAGGATCAGCCGTGAAACTCCCAGTGAAGATGACCATCAACGGCCAGAGCCACAGCGACGAGGTCGAGCCGCGCCTCCTGCTCGTCCACTACATCCGCGAGAACGCCGGTCTCACCGGCACACACGTCGGCTGCGACACCAGTCAGTGCGGCGCCTGCACGATCCTCATCAGCGGGCAGGCGGTGAAGTCGTGCACGCTCTTCGCGGTGCAGGCGGACGGCGCCAACATCACCACCATCGAGGGGCTCGCAAAGAACGGCGATCTCCATCCGATCCAGCAGGGGTTCTGGGAGAAGCACGGGCTGCAATGCGGCTTCTGCACGCCGGGGATGATCATGGCCGCCCATCAGATGCTCGAGCGGTATCCCAAGCCCTCGGAGGACCAGATCCGGCACCAGCTCGAAGGCAACCTCTGCCGCTGCACCGGCTATCACAACATCGTCAAGGCGATCCAGTGGGCCTCGGAGCAGATGGCCGGAAAGAAGTGAGGCGCAGCCATGGCCACCACGACTGAGCGTCTGTTCGGCAAGTCGATCAAGCGGCGCGAGGATCCGCGGTTCATCACCGGCCGCGGACAGTACGTCGACGATCTCAAGCTCCCCGGGATGACCTACGCCGCCTTCGTGCGCAGCCCGCACGCGCATGCGCGGATCAAGTCCATCGACGTCACGCAGGCCAAGGCCCATCCGGGCGTGGTCGCGGTCTTCACCGGCAAGGACATGGCCGGCGTCAACTCGCTGCCGTGCGGTTGGGACCTGCGCAAGGCCAAGAACATTCCTGGCGTGGTCCAGGACCTGGCCATGGTGCCGCACATGCCGCTGACCTCGGACGTCGCCCGTCACGTGGGCGATCCGGTGGCGGTCGTCATCGCGGAGAGCCAGACGGCGGCCATCGACGCGGCGGAGAAGGTCGACGTGGCGTGGGAGCCGCTGCCCGCGGTCACCGCCACCGACAAGGCGACGGCCGCCGGCGCCGCCCAGGTGCATGCGGATGCCCCCGGCAACGTGGCCTTCAAGTGGGCGCTCGGCGACGCGGCGGCCACGGATGCCGCCTTCAAGAACGCCGCCGTCACCGTGAAGAAGCGCATCGTCAACCAGCGGCTGGTGGCCAACGCGATGGAGCCGCGCGCGTGCGTCGCCCGCTTCGACGTGGCCACCGGCGAGCTGACGCTGTGGGTGACTTCGCAGAATCCGCACGTGCACCGGCTGCTGATGTGCGCCTTCGTGCTCGGCATCCCGGAGCACAAGGTCCGCGTCATCGCGCCGGACGTGGGCGGCGGCTTCGGGTCGAAGATCTTCCTCTACAATGAGGAAGTCGTCTGCTCGTGGGCGTCACGGCAGCTCAAGCGGCCCATCCGCTGGACGTCGAGCCGCCGCGAGGCCTACATGACCGACGCGCACGGGCGCGACCACGTCACCGACGCGGAGCTCGCGCTCGCCCGCGACGGCAAGATCCTCGGTTTGCGCGTGAAGACGACGGCGAATCTCGGCGCGTACCTGTCGACATTCGCGCCGGCGGTGCCGACCTTCCTCTACGGCACGCTGCTGAACGGCGTCTATGCCATCGGCGCCATCCACGTCGACGTCACCGGCGTCTTCAGTAACACCACGGCCGTCGACGCCTACCGCGGTGCCGGACGGCCGGAGGCCGCCTATGTCCTGGAGCGCATGGTCGACGCCGGCGCCGCCGCCCTCAAGATGGATCCCGCCGAGCTGCGCAAGAAGAACTTCATCCCGAAGTTCTCCGGCGCCTTCCAGACGCACGTCGCGGTCGTCTACGACAGCGGCAACTACGCGGGCGCGTTCGACAAGCTGCTGAGCGTTTTCGACTACAAGAAGTTTCGTGCGGAGCAGGAGGCGGCGCGCAAGGAGGGACGGCTTCTCGGCGTGGGCTTCTCGACCTACATCGAGGCGTGCTCGATCGCCCCGTCCAAGGTCGTGGGCGCCCTCGGCGCCGGCGCCGGGCTGTACGAGTCCGGCAAGGTGCGGGTGCACCCGACGGGCATGGTCACCGTCTACACGGGCTCGCACGCGCACGGGCAGGGGCACGAGACGACGTTTGCCCAGCTCGTGGCCGACGAGCTCCAGATTCCGATGGAGCAGATCGAGATCGTGCACGGCGACACGGGCTCCGTCCCCTTCGGCATGGGCACCTACGGCAGCCGATCGGCCTCCGTCGGCGGCACCGCCATCCACATGTCGATCAAGAAGGTCAAGGAGAAGGGCAAGCTCATCGCGGCGCACCTGCTGGAGGCCTCGCCGAAGGACATCGAGTACGTGAACGGACAGTTCCAGGTGATTGGCGTGCCGTCGAAGGCGATCCCGTTCGGTGCGGTGGCGCTCACCGCGTACGTGCCGCACAACTATCCCGAGGGTCTCGAGCCGGGCCTCGAGGAGACGTCGTTCTACGATCCGGCGAACTTCTGCTTCCCGTTCGGCGCCCACGCCTGCGTGGTCGAGGTCTCGCGCGACACCGGCGAGGTCAAGGTGCTGCGCTACGTCGCCGTCGACGACGTCGGTCACGTCATCAACCCGATGATCGTGGACGGCATGGTCCACGGCGGGATCGCGCAGGGTGTGGGGCAGGCGCTCTGGGAAGGCGCGGTCTACGATGATCGATCGGGACAGCTCGTCACCGGCACGATGATGGACTACGCGATGCCGAAGGCGGACATGCTCCCGAACTACGAGACCGATCGCACGGTCACGCCGACGCCGGTCAACCCCCTGGGGATCAAGGGCGCCGGCGAGACGGGCACCATCGCCGCCACGCCGGCCGTCGTGAACGCGGTCGTGGACGCGCTGGCGCCGCTCGGCATCGACCACATCGAGGCCATGCCGCTCACGGCCGCGCGCGTGTGGAACGCGATCAACAAGAAGGATTGACGGGGCGAAGCGGGTTGCCGCGACCCGGAATCAGGAAAGGTTGAGCGGAGCCGGTAACCGCCTCTCTCAGGCCACCCACGGTGGAGGCGGAAACAGCGCTCCGATACGGAGGAGAGCGCCATGTACCCAGCCGCGTTCGAGTACCACACGCCCGGCAGCGTGCAGGAAGCCCTCGGCCTGCTCGGCAAGCTCGACGACGCCAAGATCCTGGCCGGCGGTCACAGCCTGGTGCCGATGATGAAGCTGCGGCTCGCGCAGCCCAAGCATCTCATCGATCTCCGCAAGGTGCCCGGGCTGAACACGATCAAGGAAGAGGGCAATACCATCGTGATCGGCGCCATGACCACGCACTGGGAGGTGGAGTCGTCCAAGCTGCTGCAGGCCAAATGCCCGGTGCTGTCCGAAACGGCGAAGATCATCGGCGACCCCGCCGTTCGCAACAAGGGCACCATCGGCGGATCGCTGGCGCACGCCGATCCCGCCTCGGACATGCCGGCGACGGTGATCGCGCTCGGGGCGGAGCTCGTCTGCCAGGGCGCCAAGAACAAGCGCACGGTGAAGGTCGACGATTGGTTCCAGGGGCTCATGGCCACCGCGCTCGGGGACGACGAGCTGCTGGTGGAGATCCGCGTGCCGGCGCTGATGCCGGGCACGGGCTCGGCCTACATGAAGTTCGCGCACCCGGCGTCGCGCTTCGCCATCGTGGGCGCGGCGGCGGTGATCACCGTCGACAAGCAGGGGACCTGCACGAAGGCCGGCGTGGGCATCACCGGCGCCGGCACCAAGGCCGTCCGCGCCAAGGGCGTGGAAGCCGGCCTCGTGGGCAAGCGGCTCGACGCCGCGACCATCGAGGCCGCCGCCCAGAAGGCCGCCGAGGGCGTGGACGTGCAACCCGACCTGCAAGGCTCCGTCGAATACAAGTCGCATCTCTGCCGCGTCTTCGCGCGCCGGGCCATCGAGGCGGCGGCGAAGAAGGCCACGGCATAAGTCCGCGGCGGCGGCAGGCGGGACCGTCCGCCTTCCGCCGCCTCGCCGCGCTCCCATCATGATCACCGCCGTCGTGCTCGCGGCGGGGTTCGCGCGGCGGATGGGGCGCCAGAAGCTCCTCCTCGAGTTCAAGGGCAAGCCCGTTGTCCGCTGGAGCGTCGAGGCGGTGCTGCCGCACGTCGGGGACTGCGTCGTGGTGACCGGCGAGGACGACGCGGCCGTACGTGCCGCGCTGGCGGGACTCGCCATTCGCGTTGCCGTCAACCCGCGGCCACAGGACGGGCAGGGCTCGTCGATCGCAGTCGGCGTGGCCGCCCTCAAGCCCTGGACCGCCGCCGCCGTGATCGTGCTGGGTGATCAGCCGCGGACGCCGGCCGACGTGCTGCCGGCCTTGCTCGCCGCCCACGCCCGCAGCCAGAAACCGATCGTGACGCCGTCCTATCGCGGCACGCGCGGGACGCCGGTGCTGTTCGCGTCCGAGGTGTTCCCCGAGCTGCGCGCGTTGCGCGGCGACGCCGGTGCTCGTGCCGTCGTCGAGGCGCGTCCCGACCGAGTGGAGACGCTCGCGCTCGATGTCGCGATGCCGGCCGACGTCGACACGCCGGAGGACTTCGCGCGCCTTCATGTACAATCGTGAGCGGCATGCGTGATGAGATCCGCAAGATCCAGGAGCTGATGGAGGCCGCGGAGTACGTCACCGACGCGCCGGTGGCGACGTCGGTGCATCTGGCCATGCGGCTGCGCAAGCCGCTCTTGATCGAAGGCCACGCCGGCGTCGGCAAGACCGAGGTCGCCAAGGTCATGGCGCGGATGCTCGGCACGCAGCTGATCCGTCTGCAGTGCTACGAAGGCCTCGACGCGAGCACGGCGCTCTACGAGTGGAACTATCAGAAGCAGCTCCTGCACATCAAGCTCCACGAGGCGTCCGGTCACTCCGCGAAAGAAGAGGAGCGTGAGATCTTCTCGGAAGAGTTTCTGTTGCGGCGGCCGTTGCTGCAGGCGATAACGCAAGAGCAGTCGCCGGTGCTGCTGGTCGACGAAATGGACCGGGGAGACGAGGAGCTGGAGGCCTTCATGCTCGAGGTCTTCTCGGACTGGCAGGTGACCATCCCCGAGATCGGCACGATCAAGGCCACGCATCCGCCGCACGTGATCCTCACGTCGAATCGCACGCGGGAGCTCTCCGATGCGCTCCGCCGCCGGTGCCTCTACCTCTGGATCGACTACCCGACGTACGACAAGGAGATCAGGATCGTCGAGCGGAAAGTGCCGGGCATCAATCACCGCCTGGCCGGCGAGCTCACGCGGGTCATGGAGTCGCTGCGACGGCTGCGGCTGGCCAAGGTCCCGGGCGTGGCCGAGACGCTCGACTGGGCGTTCGCGCTGGCCGGTCTGCACGCCGACCACCTCGACGAGGCACTGGTGAGCGAGACGATCGGCTGCGTGCTGAAGGACGCCGATGACATCAAGCGCTTCCGCGCCGAGGTCCAGAAGTCCGGCCTCGCGCCGTTCCTCGAAGTCTCCGGCTAGGGTGACGCGCGACCTGGCCGGGGCGGTGGCGCGTTTCGCCGCCCTGCTGCGCCGGCACGGACTACCGGTCACGCTGATCCACGTCACCGACGGCGTCCGCGCGCTCGACCATCTCGATCTCGGCGACCGCAGCGAGGTGTACCTCGGCCTGCGCGCCGTCTTCGTCGGCCGGCCCGAGGACGTGCCCGCATTCGACCGGGCCTTCGACGCGTTCTGGCGCGCCACCAGCGAGGCCGATGCCATCGCGGAGGCGCTCATGCCGGTCCTGCCGGAGGAGGCGCCGGCGACGGAGCGCGAGAGCCCGCGGGACTCCCTCGCGCTCGACGCGTGGGGCGAGGATGTGGGTGACGACGGCGACGAGCCGCTCGGTGTCCCGGCCGCTTCGGACCGAGAGGCGATGGCGACGCAGGACTTCGCCACGTTCTCCGCCGATCAGCTCGACGCCGTGTATCGTCTCACGATGCAGATCGCGCGGCGGCTCGCGCGCCGCATCAGTCGCCGGCGCCGGCCGTCGGCACACCGCGGGCGCCTCGACCTCCGGCGAACGCTCCGCGCCAATCTCACCCGGGGCGACCTCATCGATCTGCGTTTCCGGCGGCGCAAGCGGCGGAAGGTACGGCTGGTGCTCCTGTGCGACGTTTCGGGCTCGATGGATCTCTACAGCCGCTTCCTGCTGCAGTTCCTGTTCGCGCTCCAGGCCGTGTTCTCGCGCGTCGAGACGTTCACCTTCTCGGTCCACCTCACGCGCGTCACCGAATTGCTGCGCACGCGTTCGTACCGCGAGGTCCTGCGGCGACTCACGGCCGTGCGCGACTGGTCGGGCGGCACGCGCATCGGCGAGTCGCTGGCGGAATTCAATCGCCGGTGGCCCGGCCTCGTCGATCGCCGCACGATCGTGATCATCCTGTCGGACGGCTGGGACACGGGAGATCCGGAAACGCTCGCCGCCGAGCTGCTGCGCATCAAGCGCCGGGCGGGCCGCGTGATCTGGCTCAATCCGCTGCTCGGCAACCCATCGTACGAGCCGCTGACACGGGGGATGGCGGCCGCCTTGCCGCTCCTCGATCACTTCGCGGCCGCGCACAATCTGGCCGCGCTCCGGGCGCTGGCCGGCACGCTGCGCCTCTGAGCGCAGCGCTCGCCATACCGCCACGCATCGCGACTGCGAACTTGTGCAAGCGCTTGCACGATCTTGACGTCCAGGCCCGGGGAATCGCCGAAAAGCGCCGCGTGGGTCTGGCGCTCGGCTTGCACTGCGTAAGGCGTCGGGATCAGCCGGACCCGGGAAGGACGTGCCGCATGCGGAAGATCGTGGCGCCTCTGCTGCTGCTGTTGCTCGCCGTCGTGCACGCGCCCAGGCAGGCGCAGGCGCTCGTGTCGTCGTTCTTCCCCGACATCTTCCCGCTCGCGACCAGCGAGCCCGTCATGCTGCTCCTGACCGGTCTCGCGCTGATCAGTCTCGCTTCGGTCGGCAGTAACCGTTCCCGCTAGGCGCGCCCGCCGCCGCCGTCATCGCGTTTTCCTCGCCACCGGCGTATGATGGAGCCCGTGGCGGAACTCTTCGATCACATTGACGAATTGCGCCGAGCCGGTGGCCGCGCCGCCGTGGCGACGCTCGTGAACACCCGCGGCACCACGCCTCGCAAGGAAGGCGCGAAGATGCTGGTCGGCGAGGGGGGCCGCGTGCTCGGCTCCGTCACCATCGGCGGCTGCGTCGACGCGCAGGTCATCGAGCAGGCGGAGGAGGTCCTCACCAGCAACCGGCCGCGGCTACTCGAGATGAATCTGGGAGACGAGGACGCCTGGGAGATCGGCCTGACGTGCGGGGGGACGATCGAGGTCTTCGTCGAGCCGGTCGCCCTCGACGGCAGCGACGATGCCGGGGCCCGCATGTACGACCGCGTGCGCGAGCACGCCCGGCGCGGCGGTCACGGCGCCATCGTCACCCGGCTCGAAGGCGCGCAGGCCAAGCTGCTGGTGCTCGACGACGGCACGACCGAGGGGTCCCTCGGCGACGCGTTCCTCGATCAGCGATTCGCCGCCGAGGCGCGCGAGACGATCGGGCGCGGCACGTCGCGGACGCTCTTCCTCGAGAGCGTGCGCGCATTCGTGGAGGTGGTGGCGCCGCCGGCGCTGCTCCTGGTCGTCGGCGCCGGCCACGTCGCGATGCCGCTCACCAGCCTGGGCCGGACGCTCGGCTACCGCACGGTGGTGATCGACGGCAGGCCGCGATTTGCCACGACCGAGCGCTTTCCCGACGTGGATGAGCTCAAGGTCGGGATTCCATCCGAGCTCGTGCGCGACTATCCCTTCATTTCCTCGACGGCGCTGGTGCTCGTCGCGCACGACTACAAGTACGATCTCCCGGTGCTTCGCCACGCGCTGTCGACGAACGTCGGCTACGTCGGCATGCTGGGCTCGTCGCGCCGCGGGGCGACCATCCTGCGTCACCTGGCCGAGGAGGGTGTCGACGCGTCGACGCTCGCCCGCGTGCACGTGCCGATCGGCCTCGACCTGGGGGCGCGCAGCGCGCCGGAGATCGCGCTGGCGATCCTTGCCGAGATCCAGGCGGTGCGCGCCGGCGGGTCGGGACGGCCGCTCAGCGTCAAAGGTCGCAGCGCATGAAAGCGCTCGCGCAACAGCGCGGCGCCGCCACGGCGGACCTGCTCGCCGGACGGGTGCTCTGTCACGACGTCCGCGACGCGGCCGGCAAGGTCGCGCTCGCCAAGGGGGCGTTGCTTGACGCGGCCGCCGCCCGGACCCTGCTGAGCCTGCCGTGGGACGAGGTTCACGTCCTCGCCGTCGATCCCGGCGATCTTCACGAGGAGGACGCGGGCCGGCGGCTGGCCACGGCCGCCACCGGCGACGGCGTGGAAGTGAAGGGCTACACGGGCGGCCAGTGGACGCTTGCGGCAACCCGGCGCGGACTCCTGCGGATCGACGTGCGCCGCCTGGCCGACGTGAACGCCCAGGAGGGCATCGCGGTCTTCACCGTCTTCGACGGCCAGCCGGTCGAGCGCGGCGAGACGGTGGCGAAGGCCAAGGTGACGCCGCTCGTCATCAGCGGCGACGTCGTTCGAGCCGTCGAGAAGGCCGCCGACGACGGTGCGGTGGCCGTATCGCCGTTCCGGCCGGCCGTGGTCGGCGCCGTCGCGCGCGAGAGCCTCGAGCCGCGCCAGCGCGCGCGGTTCGAATCGGCGCTGAAGCAGAAGATCGACTGGTTCGGCAGCGGACTGCTCGACGTCCGGTTCGCCGAGCCCGCGGCACGCGGCGTCGCCGACGAGCTGACGGCGCTGCGAGACGCCGGCGCGGGTGTTCTCATCGTCGCCGGCGCGAGCGCTCTCGATCCGCTCGACCCGGTGTTCGGCGGCCTGACCCTGCTGGGCGCGCGCATGGAGCGTCACGGGGCGCCCGCCCATCCCGGCAGCCTGCTCTGGCTCGCGCGCTGGCACGAGCTGCCCGTGCTCGGGATGCCGACGTGCGGGATGTTCTCGCAGGCCACGACGTTCGACCTCGTCCTGCCGCGCCTGCTCGCCGGCGAACGCGTCGGCAACCGGGAAATCGCCGCCCTCGGCCACGGCGGCCTGCTCTCGCGCGAGATGGCGTACCGCTTTCCGCCCTACCGCGCCGACGTCGCGCGGGGAGAGCTCGAGTGAGCGTCAGCACGCGGCCCGCGCTCTACGGCGAGGTGATCCGCGAGCGCTGGCGGCGTCCGCGGTTCCGCGGGGACCTCGCCGGCGCCACCGCCACCGCGGAGGACGTCAATCCGCTCTGCGGGGATCGGGTGCGGATGCTGCTGCGCCTCGAGGATGGACGCGTCGACGCCGCCCGGTTCACCGGCGACTCCTGCGCGATCTGCACGGCGTCTGCCGACGTCGTCGCCGAGCTCGTCGAAGGCCGCGCGCGCGGCGACGCGGCCGCGCTGCAGGCGAGCGATGTCCTCGTGGTGTTGCAGGCGGATATCCGCCCGACCCGCATGCGGTGCGTGACGCTGCCGCTGACCGTGCTCGCCAAGGCGCTCGCGTGAGGCTCGACGAGCAGACGCGCGACGACTTCCCGATCCTTTCGCGGATCGTGAACGGCCACCCGCTCGTCTATCTCGACTCGGCCGCCTCCAGCCAGAAGCCCCGGTCGGTCGTCGAGGCGATGGCGCGCTACTACGAGCGGTCGCATGCCAACGTCCATCGCTCCATCCACACGCTCGGCGAGGAGGCCACCGAGCTCTACGAGGCCGCACGCGATCGTGTCCAGCGCTTCGTGAACGCGGCGGCGCGCGAGGAGATCGTCTTCACGCGCGGCACCACGGATGGGATCGGCATCGTCGCGGAGGCGGTCGGCCGGACGCTGCGGCCGGGCGACGAGATCGTCGTCACCGAGCTCGAGCATCATTCCAACCTGGTGCCGTGGCAAGTGGCCGCCCGCGACCGCGGCGCCCTCGTTCGCGCCGTGCCGCTCGTCGGCGACGGCGTTCTCGATCTGGACGCCCTCGACCGACTGCTCGGGCCACGGACGCGACTGGTGGCGTTCGCTCATGTCTCGAACGTGCTGGGCACCATCTCGCCGGTAGCGGACATCGTCGCTCGCGCGCGCCGGGTCGGGGCGCTGACGCTGGTGGATGGAGCTCAAGCGGTCCCTCATATGCCGATCGATATCCCCGCTTTGGGCTGCGATTTTTACGTGTTCTCGGGTCACAAGATGCTGGGCCCGACCGGCATCGGCGTGCTGTACGGTCGAAGGCCGGTGCTGGAGGCGCTCGAGCCGGCGCGCGGCGGCAGCGAGATGATCAAGGAAGTGTGGGTGGACCGCGCCACCTGGAACGACCTGCCGTGGCGGTTCGAGCCCGGCACCCCGCCGATCGCCGAGGCCGTCGGTCTCGATTCCGCCATCGAGTATCTGGACAAGCTCGGGTTGGAGCGCGTGCGCGAGCACACGCATGCGCTCGCGGTCCAGGCGGCGACTCAGCTGGCGGCGATCCCGCGCGTCCGCGTGTTCGGTCCGCGCCACGAGCGCGGCGCCGTGGTGGCCTTCAGCGTCGACGGGCTGCATCCTCACGACGTGGCGGCCGCGCTGGACGCCGATGGCATCGCCGTCCGCGCCGGCCACCACTGCGCGCAGCCCCTGATGCGCTGGTGCGGCGTGGTGGGGACGAGCCGCGCGAGCTTCTCGGTCTTCAACTCGCCCGAGGACGTGGCGCTCCTGGCCCGCGCCGTGGCGGATCTGCATCGAGCGCTCGGATGACGCAGCTCTCGCCGCGCAATCCGTTCCAATCGCCGCGCTTCGGCCAGATCGCGACGTTCATGCTGCTGCCCGCGGCGGAGGATTTCTCCGGTCTGGACGTGGCCCTGCTCGGTGTTCCGTATGATGGCGGAACGTCGTACCGGACCGGCGCGCGCTTCGGCCCCCGCGCCGTGCGCGAGCAGTCCTCGCTCATCCGTCCGTGGAATCCCGTGCTCAAGGTGCATCCCTTCGAGCGGCTCCGCGTGGCCGACTGCGGCGACGTGGACGTCGTGCCCATCTCCATCGAGCGGACGTACGAGGCCATCGAGCGGCGGATCGACGCCGTTCTGCAGGCGGGCGCCCGGCCGCTCTGCGTGGGAGGCGATCACTCGATCACGCTGCCGATCCTCAAATCGCTCGCCCGCCGCCACGGTCCGCTCGGGGTCGTGCACTTCGACGCCCATCCGGACACGTGGGACGAGTACTTCGGCAGCAAGTTCTTCCACGGCACCCCGTTCCGGCGCGCCGTCGAGGCCGGTGCCGTCGACGCGCGGCGCATGATCCAGGTCGGGATCCGGGGGCCGCTGTACGGATCGGAGGATTTCGCCTTCCACGACCAGCACGGCATCGAGGTCCTCCGCATCGAGGCGATCAAGGAGCAGGGGACCAGCTGGGTGGCCGAGCGGCTCGGACGCCTGCGCGGCGGCCCCATCTACTGCTCCTTCGACATCGACGCCCTCGATCCCGCGTACGCGCCGGCTACCGGGACGCCCGAAGTCGGCGGGTTGACGTCGTACGAGGCGCTCACCATCGTCCGCTCGCTCGCGGGTCATTCGCTCGTGGGCGCCGACATCGTCGAGGTCTCGCCACCGTACGACGGTCCCGGCCAGATCACGGCGCTCCTCGCTGCCAACCTCGCCTTCGAACTCGTCAGCGTCTTCGCGCTCGGCCGATGACCCGCGCCGTCGTCGGAGGCCTCGGGCTGCTCCTGCTCGCGGCGGTGGCGCCCGCCGAGGCGGCCCTGCCGGTGGCCACCATCCAGATCGACGGCGTGATCAGCCCCGTCACCCTGCGGCTGGTGGAGATGGCGCTCACGCGCGCGCAGGCGGAGAAGGCGCAGGCCCTGATCATCCAGCTCGACACGCCGGGCGGTCTCGAGCGGTCGATGCGCGCGATCTGTCAGCGGCTCCTGAACGCCGAGATCCCGGTGATCGTCTGGGTGGGACCGACGGGCGCGCGCGCGGCGTCGGCCGGCGTGTTCGTCACGCTGGCCGCGCACGTGGCGGCCATGGCTCCGGCCACGAACATCGGCGCCGCCCATCCGGTCGCCGTCGGCGGCGGCGTGGACAAGGAGAGCATGAAGAAGATCGAGAACGACGCGGCCGCCTTCGTGCGCACCATCGCGCTCGAGCGCGGGCGCGACGCCGACTGGGCGGAGAAGGCGGTGCGTCAGTCGGTCTCGATCACCGAGCGCGAGGCGCTGAAGCTCCGCGTGATCGACGTCGTGGCCGACTCGATTCCCGATCTGCTGACCAAGATCGACGGGCGGACCGTGAAGACGGCGAAGGGCACGGTGACGCTGGCCACGAAGGGCGCGGTGGCGAAGGCCATCGAGGTCGGGCTGCGGGACCGGTTCCTCAACGTCATCACTGACCCCAACGTCGCCTACGTGCTGATGATGCTGGGCACGCTCGGCCTGATCTTCGAGTTGTCGAACCCCGGGGCCGTCCTGCCGGGCGTCGTCGGCGGCATCTCGCTGATCCTCGCCTTCTTCGCGTTCCAGAGCCTGCCCATCAACTTCGCCGGCATGCTGCTGATCCTCTTCGCGATTGTGCTGTTCATCGCCGAGGTGAAGGTGGTCAGCCATGGCGTGCTCGCCATCGGCGGCGTGGTGTCGATGGCGCTCGGCTCCCTGATGCTCTACGACGCGCCCGAGGCTGGCTTCCGCGTCTCCTGGCTCGTAATAATCCCGACGGTGGCCCTCACCGCCGGCATCTTCCTGTTCGCGCTGACGGCCGGCGTCCGCGCCCTCTCGAGACGACCACAGCTGGGCGCCGAGGCGCTGGTGGGGGCGATGGGAACGGCCTACGGGGCGCTATCCGGCGAGGGACAGATAAAGCTGCAAGGCGAGATCTGGCGCGCGGTGGCCGAGCGCCCCGTCCCGGACGGCAAGCCGGTGCGGGTGGTCGGCGTCGACGGACTCACGTTGCGGGTGGTCGGGACCGAGGTGGTGGAGGGGGGCTCGCGATGATCTCCATGGACGCGGTGCTGGTCGTGGTCGTGGTCGTGGCTGCGATGTTCTTCATCGGCTCCTTCGCGCGCATCCTGCGCGAGTACGAACGGGCCGTGATCTTTCGGCTGGGCCGCAGCGCCCGGGCCATCCTCAATCCGGGCGGGCGCGGCAACGGGCCGGGGCTCGTGCTGATGGTGCCATTCATCGACAAGATGGTGAAGGTGAGCCTGCAGACGGTGGCGCTCGACGTGCCGCCCCAGGACGTCATCACGCGTGACAACGTCTCCATCAAGGTCAGCGCGGTCATCTACTTCCGCGTCATCGATCCGGAGAAGGCCGTGATCGCCGTGCAGGACTATCTCTACGCCACCTCGCAGATCGCGCAGACGACGCTGCGGAGCGTCCTCGGCCAGGTGGAGCTCGACGACCTGCTCTCCGCGCGCGACAAGATCAATCAGCAGCTGCAGCGGATCATCGACGAGCACACGGAGCCCTGGGGCATCAAGGTGCTCAACGTGGAGGTCAAGCAGATCGACCTTCCTCAGGACATGCAGCGCGCGATGGCGAAGCAGGCGGAGGCCGAGCGGGAGCGCCGCGCCAAGGTCATCAACGCCGAGGGCGAGTTCCAGGCCGCCGCCAAGCTCGGCGAGGCGGCGGAAGTCCTGACACGCTTCCCGGTAGCCGTGCAGCTGCGCTATCTGCAAACGATGCGCGAGATCGCCTCCGAGCGGAATACCACGACCTTCTTCCCGCTTCCGATGGATCTGCTGGGCCCAATTTTCCAGGGAATCCGCGGCAAGGACGGCGACCAGCAGAAGTGAGACGGCGTAGGAACTCATAACGCAGGGTTACCCTCCTGATCCGGTCAACTCAGAAGTCAGGGTTACCGAAGGCGGTGTCGGCGAGCTGAGACGAAGTGGATCAGGGGCGGCTAAGGCCCAAAGGTGATTGAGCGCCGCGTCGAGTTCGCGGCGCAACTGGAGTGGGTTGAGGCGCTGGTATAGCTGCTCGAGATCGGCCCGAACCGTCGCGGGGAGGACGCCGGAGGCGCAGAGGCGCTGGTAGGGCGTCTGGGCGCGATCGAAGACGCGGTGGACGCGGGCGCCGTCGCGGTGCTTGCTCACGAGCTTCTGCACGGGCTGAAAGAAATTCACGTGGAGCCGGGCGAGCCGATAGACACGGGCGAGCTGTGCATAGGCGGCCTTGGAAGCGAAGCGATCATAACCAATGAGCTGCCGCACGACGGCGCCGTTCTTCTGCTCGACGTGGGCGCTGTCGTTCTTCTTCCACGGCCGGCTGCGCGTGAAGGTGACGTGGGTGTTCTGACAGTAGTCGTAGAGGCTGCGGTTGATGAACTCGCTGCCGTTGTCGCTATCGATCCCGAGGAGCGGCATCGGTAGGCGCTGCCGCACGCGATGCACGCCGCCGCCGACGCGCTCGTGGCCCTTGCCCCAGATCGCCTCGAGCTCGACCCAGGCGGTGGCGATGTCGACGGTGCAGAGGGTGCAGAGATAGAAGCCTTTGGTACTGCTGCCGCAGTGGGCGACGAGATCGATCTCCACGAAGCCGGGCCCGGCGTCGTTCCACTCGGTGAACGTGCGGATGGGAATGTCATGGCGCAGCCAGGTGCCGACACGGGTAATGGTGGCGCCGCGCGGCGGGCGCGTGGCGCGGGCGGGCGCGAGCAAGCGTCCCAGCGTGGCCACACTCACGTGGCGTACGAGCTTGTCGAGCTGGGGAGTGAGGGTGAGCTCCCCATCGCGGGTGAGCCGGTCGAGGAGCTCCGGGACGAAGGGCTGCAGCCGCTGCGGCCCGATGTGCCCGGTGGCCTGCCAAAGCACTTCGACGGCAGCGGCGACGGCCGGGCCATAGAGCCGTGGACGCCCCGCCCGCGAGGGCGCCGTGGGCGCCCGGGGGATGCGGCGCAGCAACCGGATGGCCGCTTTGCGATGCAGGCCCGTCACGGCCACGACCTCATCGAGGAGAGCGCCCTTCTCCGCCCGGGTGGCTGCCAAGTACCGCTCGCGTTGCACGGCCGCGTACTCCCGCAGGCTCGCTCGCGTCACGGACTCCTCCCTCGACTCGGAGTGGGTAACCGTGACTTCTGGTGTACGAGCCGCCGTTCGGTAACCGAAATTTTGCGGTGATGCGCCATGGTGCGATACGCAGGAAGATCGCGTAAGATCCTCGGCATGTCGCTGCGCCGAGCCGTGCTGATGCTCCTCACGGTCTATCTGACGGCCGACTACTGCGATCCCTCCGTGCCCGGCGTCTTCTT
>JBIOXS010000149.1:0-2231 GCA_044869815.1 Candidatus Rokuibacteriota bacterium
GCCGGACCGGATCGCCCTCGAGCGACTCGATCTTGATGACGTGCGCACCGCCGTCGGCCAGGAGCTGGGCGCAGAAGGGAACGGCGATGAACTGGCCGAACTCGACGACCTCCACACCGGCGAACGGGCGAGCGTGATCCATGGCGCTAGAGCCTAGCACGGGCGGTGCTT
The DNA here is from genome assembly GCA_044869815.1 of Candidatus Rokuibacteriota bacterium. GTDB lineage: Bacteria > Methylomirabilota > Methylomirabilia > Rokubacteriales > CSP1-6 > AR12. The sequence goes on from JBIOXS010000149.1 coordinate 172, forward strand.
CTGCTATCCTCAGCGCCATGAGCTCGGGCCTCGAGGAGCGCTTCCAGACCCTGCACGAGATCGTTCGCGCGGCGCGCCAGCGACTGCCGGCCGGCGAGTGGGACTACCTGACCGGCGGCACGGAGACCGAGACCACGCTGCGCCGCAATCGCCTGGCCCTCGACGCCATCGCTTTCCGGCCGCGCGTGCTGCGGAACGTCTCCAGGGTCGACTCGACGTCGACGTTCCTCGGCCGCCCCGTCCGCATCCCGGTCATGTTCGCGCCGATCGGGTCCATCGAGTCGTTCACGCCGGGCGGCGGCGCCACCGCCGCTCAGGCGTCGGCGGAGTTCGGCGTGCCGCAGATGCTCTCCAACGTCTGCAACCCCGGCCTCGAAGCCGTGGCCAAGGCCGCTGACAACTTCCGCATCTTTCAGCTCTATGTCCGTGGCGACGACGCCTTCGTCGACGATTACGTCACGCGCGCGCTCGAGCATGGCTACGCCGCCTTCTGCCTGACCGTGGACACGGCCTGGTACAGCCGGCGCGAGCGCGACATCGCGCGGCGCTTCGTCAAGCCGTGGCGGCTTCGCGCGACGGGCCACGACTATCAGGCCGCGCTCTCGTGGGATCACGTCAAGCGCTTCAAGGACCGGCACGCGTTGCCGCTGATCCTGAAGGGCATCGCGACCGCGGAAGACGCCGCCCTCGCGTGCGAGCACGGCGTCGACGTCGTCTACGTCTCGAATCACGGCGGGCGGCAGCTCGACCACGGCCGCGGCTCGACCGACGTCCTGCCGGAAGTCGTGAAGGCCGTCGCCGGTCGCGCGAGGATCATCGTCGACGGCGCCTTCCAGCGCGGCAGCGACGTCGTGAAGGCCATCGCCCTCGGCGCCGACCTCGTGGGGATGGGCCGGTTGCCGTGTCTCGGGCTCGCCGCCGCCGCCGCGCCGGGCGCCGTGCGCGCGATGGAGCTGGTCGAGGAGGAGATCCGCATCTGCCTCGGGCTGCTGGGCGTCACGCGCTACGCCGAGCTGAAGCCCGCGCACCTTCACGTCAACGCACCCGTCGTGAGCCTCCCGCATGTCTTCAGCGCGTTTCCGCTGCTGAGCCAGGAAGGATATTAGCCATGAGCACCATCGAGTCTGCGCGCCGGCGCGCCGTGGTCGTGCAGCCGGACGAGGGGCCGTCGTACTGGCAACCCGTGCCCGCCAGCGGCCACGCCGACCCGAAGCTCACGCCCGACCAGACCGCCTTCCCGCCGCTGTCGATGGGTTACCAGACCATCGCCCCGGGCGGCCGCGTGCGCGAGCATTCGCACGGTGACCAGATCGAGCTGCAGATCTGCTTCCGCGGCCGGGGTCACGTGCTGGTCGACGGCCGGCGGCACGCGCTGGTGCCCGGCACCGCGTGCTTCCTCGGCTACGACGTCAAGCACGAGATCGTCAACGACGGCGCTGACGACCTCGTGATGCTGTGGGTCATCACGCCTCACGGCCTCGAGGACTTCTTCAGGGCCATCGGCCGCCCGCGCGCCGCCGGCGAGGCGGCGCCCGAGCCGTTCGCACGGCCGGCCGACGTCGTCGCCATCGAGCGCGCGCTCGGCATGAACGACACCCAGGCCTGACGGGTGCCTACGACGTCGATCGGGGACGCCGACCTCTATTACGAGGAGGCGGGACAAGGTCCGCCGGTCATGCTGGTGCCCGGTCTCGGCGGCCAGGGCAACTTCTGGGCGCAGCAGGTCAAGGACTTCGCGCGCGATTTCCGCGTGATCGTCCACGACCACCGGGGGACGGGGGCCAGCACGCACTCGCGGATCCGTTACTCGGTCGAGCAGATGGCCGACGACGTCATCACCCCGCGCTTCTTCTCCGACGAGCTGGCCGAGCGCATCCCCGGGGCCAAGCTGGTCGTCCTCGACGGCGGCGGGCACTACGCGCCGGCCTGCCTGCCCGCGCCGTACAACGCCGAGGTCGGCGCGTTCCTGCGCGGCCAGATCGGGCGGTAGCGCGGATGCACCTCGATCCGCGCACCCTCCCCTCGACCGCGGTCTACAAGCTCCTGATCAGCTCGGTGGT
>JBIOXS010000150.1:0-2218 GCA_044869815.1 Candidatus Rokuibacteriota bacterium
GATGGTGCTCGATCTCATGCTGCCCGGGATGAGCGGCTACGAAGTCATCGAGCGGCTGCGCGCGCAATCCGATCTCTCCGACCTGCCGATCCTGGTGCTCAGTGCGCTTGGCAGTGCGTCGGCGCGCGTGCGCGGTCTGCGCGAGGGCGCCGACGACTACATGACCAAGCCGTTCCTGCCCGAGGAGATCGTGGCCCGCGCGCGAACGCTCGTCATGCGACGGCTGCTCGAGCGTCGCACGGCGGAGATGGAGGCGCTGGGCCGGATCGCGCAGGCCGCGCTCACGACCACCAGTCCCGAAGCCTTGCTCCAGCGGGTGGCCGAGATCGCCGTGGACGTCTTCGCCGCCGACATCGCCGTCATCTACATGGTCGACGAGGCCCGCGGGGAGCTGCGGCCGCGAGCGGCCGTCGGCCTGCCGCCCGATGCCGAGCCCGCCCCGATTCCGCTGGGCGTCGGCGTGGCCGCCTCCGCCCTCGCCGGTCGCGAGCCGGTGCTGATCCCGGACGGCGCCGCCGACGACCCGCGCGTGGTGGACGCCGTCGTGCGACGCGAGGCGCTCCGCTCGCTGATGGTGGCGCCGCTGGTGGTGGCCGGCGCGCCGATCGGCGTCATCGAGGTGGCGCGGCGGGCGCGCCGGCTCGACACGCGCGCCGACCGGCTGCTGCGCATCGTGGCCGACCGGGCGGCCGGCGCCATCCAGCACGCCCGGCTCGAGGGCGAGGCGCGCGAGCTGGCCGACGTCGTCCGTCGAATCGGCGAGGGGGTCATCGTCGCCGACGTCGACGACCGCATCATCTTCGCCAACCGCGCCTTCCAGGAGATGATCGGCGCCGCCGGCGACCCCCTGGTCGGCGTGCGCTGGACGGACTTCCTCGCCGGCGCCCAGGACGTGGCTGCCCTCACCACGCAGATGCGCGGGCCGGCGTTCCAGGGCGAGGTTCTCTTGCTGACGCGCGCCGGCGACCCGCGGCCGGTGCTGGCGACGCTGTCGACGGTCGAGCGTGGCACCGGCGACGGCATGCAGCGGATCGGCGTCTTCCGCGACATCAGCCGCGAGCACGAGCTGCGCTTTCGCGTCATCCGAGAGCAGAAGTTCCGCACGCTCGGCTCCCTGGCGGCGGGGGTCGCGCACAACATCAACAACCGGCTCACGCCCGTCCTCGGCTGGACGGAGATGCTGCAGGAGCGGCTGTCGGCCAGCGAGCCCATCGAGCGCGACGAGCTGAAGCACGCGCTGAACGTCATCCACCAGGGCGCCTCGGACAGCGTGGAAACGGTGCGGCGGCTGCAAGAGTACTCGCGGCCGGCCCGCGTCAAAGGCCCGGAGGCCGTGCTCCTGCGCGATGTCCTCGAGCAGCTCCTCGCCCTCACGCGGCCACAGTGGGACAACGAAGCGGCGCGCCGTGGCATCCGCTACGAGATCGACCTGCGCGCCGATCCGGCGCCGGCGATCCTCGCGGTCGCCAGCGAGGTGCGCGAGGCGCTGCTGAACATTCTCGAGAACGCGCTGACGGCCATGCCGCAGGGCGGGCGCCTCACGCTGCACGTGCGCGGCCAGGACGACCGCGCCGTGGTCTCGATCTCCGACACGGGGCGGGGGATGAGTCCCGAGGTGCAGCGCCTGGCGTTCGAGCCGTTCTTCACCACGCGCTCGACCGAGGGCGGCACCGGCCTCGGCCTGAGCCTCGCGCAGGAGATCGTGCAGCGCTATCGCGGTACGATCGCGCTCGACAGCGCGGAGGGCGTCGGCACGACATTCACGCTGTCGTTCCCGGCCATCACGGCGGAGGCGATCCGCACGCCGGCCTTCCTGCCCATGCTGGAGGCGCTGCGCATCCTGGCCGTGGAGGACGAGCCGGAAGTGCTGGACGTCCTGCGCGCGATGCTGTCGACCGCCGGTCATACGGTCTTCACGGCCGCCTCCGGCCGCGAGGCGCTCGAGCTCTTCGACCGCGAGCCGGTGGATCTGGTGATCACCGATCTCGGGATGCCGGGCATGACCGGCCTGGCGCTCGCGACGGAGCTCAAGGGGCGCCGGGCGGTACCGATCGTGCTGCTGACCGGCTGGGCCGACGAGCTCGAGCCCGCCAGCGCCCCCTCGGTGGACCTCGTGATCGCCAAGCCCTTCACCCGCGAGAAGCTCTTCGAAGCGCTCGCCCGCGCCCTCCCCGACCGCGTTCGCCCAGGCTAGGCTTCGCCTCGGGGGGGGGGGGGG
>JBIOXS010000151.1:0-28249 GCA_044869815.1 Candidatus Rokuibacteriota bacterium
GCACCCACGGCGTGCTCGTGCCCGAGCTGACCGGCGCGCTCCTGCCCGGGCCGTACAAGGTTCCCCACTACCTCTCCGAGATCCGCTGCGTGATGACGAACAAGACCCCGACGGGCACCTATCGCGGTCCCGGGCGCTTCGAGTGCACGTTCGTGCGCGAGCGTCTGATGGATATCGCGGCCGCGCGGCTCGGCATCGACCCGCTCGAGCTGCGGCGGCGCAACTTCGTCACGCCGGCCGAGATGCCCTACGAGGTCGGTGGCGCCTCGCTGAACCAGCGCACGGTTTACGACTGCGGCGACTACGCCTCCGCGCTCGACAAGGCGCTCGACGCGCTGGGCTACTCGGCGGCGCGCGCGGCGCAGGCCGAGGCGCGACGGCAAGGGCGCTACGTCGGCATCGGGGTCGCCTCCCTCGTCGAGAAGGCGGGACTGGGGCCGTGGGAGTACGCGCGCGTCGAGGTCGACGCCACCGGTCACGTCGTCCTCTACTCCGGCGTGGCGGCCGTCGGGCAGGGCATCGACACCACGCTCGCCCAGGTCTGCGCCGACGAGCTCAACGTGGCGCCCGAGGCGATCACCGTCGTCCACGGCGACAGCGCGCGTGTGCCCTTCGGCGTCGGCGGCTTTGCCAGCCGCGGCGCCTCCGTCGCGCTGCCGGCGGCGGCGGCGGCCGCGCGGAAGGTGCGCGACAAGATCATCCGTGTCGCCTCGGCCACGCTAGAAGCGGCGCCGGAGGATCTCGTCCTCGCCGAGCGCGCCGTGCACGTGCGCGGCATGCCCGACCGGAAGGCCTCGTTCAGCGAGCTCGCCCGCGCGGCGGTGCCGGGGCCGCCCGGCATGGAGCCGGGGCTGCACGCGAGCGACTTCTTCCAGGCGCCGAAGATGACCTACCCGTACGGCACGCACGCGGCCATGGTGGAGGTCGACATCGACACGGGCGAGGTGAAGATCCTCCGCTACGCCATCGCCTACGACATCGGCAAGGCCGTGAATCCGATGATCGTCGACGGCCAGATGATCGGCGCCCTCGCGCAGGGCATCGGCGGCGCCCTCTACGAGGAGCTCGTCTACGACGAGCAGGGCCAGCTCCTCACCACCACCTTCATGGATTACTTGATGCCGACGGCGATGGAGATGCCGGCCGTCACGGCCGTGCGAATCCTGGAGGAGACGCCGACCCCGCTGAACCCGCTGGGCGTCAAGGGCGCGGGCGAGGGCGGCAGCTCGGGCTGTGGGGGCGCCATCGCCAACGCCGTCGCCGACGCGCTGGCGCCGCTGGGTGTGCCGATCACCGCGCTGCCCCTCACGCCCGACAAGCTCTCGGCGCTGATCCGCGCCGCGCGGACCGCGTGATGGCGCCCTATGTGAGCCAGAGCGTCAAGCGCACCGAGGACCCGCCGCTCCTGATGGGCCGCGCGCACTTCATCGGCGATCTCCGGCTGCCTGGGCTGCTCGCGGTCAAGTTCCTCCGCTCGCCTCACGCCCATGCGCGCGTCGTGGCCGTCGACGTGCGTGACGCGCTCACCCTGCCTGGCGTGGAAGCGGTGGTGACCGCCCGCGACCTGGCGTCGAGCACGCGTCCGATCCGCGCCGTCATGAGCGGCGCCGGCTACAAGGAAAGCGGCTGGCCGCCGCTCGCCCGGGACAAGGTCCGCTTCGTCGGCGAGCCCGTGGCGGCGGTGGTGGCGACGGACCAGTACCGGGCCGAGGACGCGCTGGAGGCGATCGACGTGGCCTACGAGCCGCTGCCGGCCGTCGTCGACGCCGAGACCGGCATGAAGCCGGGCGCGCCGGTCTTGCACGCGGAGATCGGGGACAACATCATCTTCCACACGCGCTTCCAGAACGGCGACGTCGCCCGGGCGCTGGCGAGCGCCGAGATCCGCCTGGCCGAGACGTTTCGTCACGCGCGGTGCTCGTCGTCGCCGATGGAGCCGCGCGGCGTGATGGCGAGCCTCGATCCGGTCGACGGCATGCTGACCGTGTGGGCGTCGACGCAGTCACCGCACCTGATGCGGAGCGGGCTGGCGGAAGCGCTCGGCCTGCCCGACTCGCGCGTCCGCATCCTGTGCCCGGCCGTCGGCGGCGGCTTCGGACCGAAGATGCACCTCTATCCGGAGGACATCGTGGTGGCGGAGCTGGCGCGACGCCTGCGGAGACCGGTGCGCTGGCTCGAGGACCGGCGCGAGAATCTATTGGCGAGCGCCCAGGCGCGCGATCACGTCAACCACGTGGAGATCGGAGCGCGCACGGACGGCAGGCTGCTCGCCATCAAGTCGACGCTGATCTGCGACTCGGGCGCGTACTCCGTCTATCCCGTGACGGCGTCGCTCGAGCCGCTGACCGCCGCCGGCATCCTGCCAGGGCCCTACAAGCTCGCGGCGCTCGCCTACGACGCCTACGCGGTCGCGACCAACAAGTGCCCAGCCGGCGCCTATCGCGGCGTCGGCATGGCCCTCGGCACCTTCGTGCGCGAGCGGCTGGTGGACATGGTCGCCCGCCGGGCCGGCCTCGATCCGGCCGACGTGCGAAGACGCAACTTCGTCGAGGCCCGCGAGCTGCCGTTCGCGACGGCCTCGGGTCTCGTGGTCGACAGCGGCAACCCACGGCAGTCGCACGAGCGGGCGCTGGACGGCGCCGACTACGCGGGGCTCCGCGCGACGCCGCGGCGGACGGCGAGCGGGAAGTATCGCGGCGTCGGCGTCGCGGCCTACACCGAGTTCACCGGGATGGGCTCGGGAACGTTCCGGCGGCGCGGGATGAAGCAGGTGTCCGGCCACGACGCGGCGACGGTGCGCGTGGAGCCCACGGGCGAGGTGCGCGGGTTCGTCAGCGCCGCCTCGCAGGGCCAGGGGCACGCGACGACGCTCGCGCAGGTGCTCGCCGACGAGCTCGGCGTCGCGCTGGAGGCGGTGAGCATCGTCGAGGGCGACACGGAGCGGTGCCCGCACGGCAGCGGCTCGTTCGCGAGCCGCAGCATGGTCGTGAGCGGCGGCGCCCTCGTGCTGGCCGCCCGGCGCGTGCGCGACAAGATCGCCACCATCGCCGCCCACATGCTCGAGGCCGCGCGCGAGGACCTCACCATCGAGCATGGCACCATCGCCGTGCGCGGCGCTCCCGGCCGCGCGCTGACGGTCGCCGACGTCGCGAGCCTGGCCTATCGCCCGGCCGGCGGCACGCTGCCGCCCGGCGTCGATCCCGCCCTCGAAGCCACCCAGTATTACGACCCGCCGCCGGCGACGTTCTCCAACGGCACCCACGTCGCCGTGGTCGAGGTCGATGCGGAGACCGGGGAGGTCGCGCTCCTGCGTCACGTGGTGGTGGAGGACTGCGGCCGGATCGTCAATCCCATGATCGTCGACGGCCAGACGCACGGCGCGGTCGCGCAGGGGATCGGCAACGCGCTCTACGAGGACTTCGCCTACGACGCCGGCGGTCAGCCGCTGACGACGACGTTCATGGATTACCTCATCCCGGGCACGCGAGAGGTCCCCCCGGTGGAGGTCATCCACATGGAGACGCCGCCGGCCGTGAGCGTGACCGGCTTCAAGGGTATGGCCGAGGGCGGCACCATCGGGTCCACGGCCGCCGTCGCCAACGCCATCGCCGACGCCCTCGCGCCTCTCGGCGTCGAGGTGCGCGAGCTGCCGGTGACGCCGGATCGCCTCTACCGACTTCTCAAGGAGAAGCGCGCATGAGCCTGAAAAGATGTGTCGGTGCGGTCATTGCCGCGTTCCTCGCGCTCGGCGGTGCCGCCGCCGCGCAGGAGCGAGTGAAGGTGAAGGTGGCCGCCCTCACGCTGCCCGTCTTCAACCCGATCATCGTCAACCTCATGAAGGAAAAGGGCATCGACGCCCGCCACGGTCTGGAGATGGACGTGAAGGCGTATCCGTCGATCGCGGCCTTCTACGCGGCGCTGGCGACCGGCGAGGTCGACACCACGGTGGTGGGCGGGCCAACGGTGTTCCAGAAGATGCGCAACGAGGGCGTCCCGCTCAAGATCGTGGCCACGATCGTGCCGCAATCCGATCTGGTGATCATCACCGCGAACCCGGAGATCAAGAGCCTCGTGGATTTGAAGGGCAGGACGCTGGCCGCCGACATGGGCTCACAGCAGTACCAGACGGTGGCGATCTACGGCCGCTCGAAAGGCCTCACGGTGGGCACCGACGTCACCGTGGTGCAGGCGAGCTTCGCGCTGGCGCGCACGCAGCTGGCCGCCGGCCGCGTGGACGCCGCCATGGTCATCGAGCCGATCGCCACGATGATGCTCAAGGAGAAGCCGACGTACCGGATGATCTTCAACGGCGGCGTCGCGTGGAAGGAGCTGACCGGCGAGGAAGGCTGGGAGCTGGTCGTCCCGCTGCGCGAGGACTTCATCAAGCGCCATCCGGCCGCCGTCAAGCAGTGGATCGCCGCGCTCCAGGACGTCCAGGGCTATATCAGGCAGAACGTCGACGAGGCCGATGGCATCGTGGCCCGCACGGTCAAGCTGCCGCCGGGGATCTTCAAGGAAGCCATCGCGAGCGGGCGGTGGGTCGTGGACGTGCGGCCGGCGTGGCAAGCCCGCGAGCGCAAGAGCATCTGGGACATGTTCGAGCGCGCCGTCGCCGCCAAGTACCTCGAGAAGCTTCCGGACGACGCCATCATCTACGCGCCATGACGAGGAGACGACCATGACCCGACGAGCTTTCGTGACGAGCGCGATGCTGGCGGCCTGCGCGGCGCTGCTGGCCACGCTTCCGGCCGAGCCGCAGGACACGATCAAGGTGAAGATCGCCCGGCTCGCGTTTCCATCGCTGACGACGCTGATGGTCGACGTCGTGAAAGATCAGGGCCTCGACAAGAAGCACGGCATCGAGCTCGAGCCGCAGTCGTTCGGCGCCGTGTCCGCCTACTATGCCGCACTCGCCACGGGCGAGGTCGACATGCTGCCGGCGGGCCCGCACGTGCTGCAGAAGATGCGGCTCGAGGGCGTGCCGATCCGGGCCGCCCTCACCTTCGCCCGCCTGAACGCGCTCGCCGTGATCACGGGCGATCCGGCCATCAAGACGATCGCGGATCTGAAGGGCAAGTCGATCGCGGCCGACATGGGCTCGTCGGAGTACCAGATCCTCGCCCTCTACGGGCGCAGCCAGGGCGTCGTGTTCGGCAAGGACGTCACGGTCGTGCAGGCCGGACCACCGCTGGCGCGCACCCAGCTGCAGGCCAAGCGGGTGGACGCGGCGATGACGTGGGAGCCGTCCGCGACGCTCACGCTGCGCGACAACCCGGAGTACCGCACGATCCTCACCGGCGACACCGCGTGGCGACAGATCGCCAGGGCCGACGGCTGGGAGCTGATCCTCGCCGTGCGCGAGGACTTCCTCAAGCGCAGCCCGCAGGCGATCGCACGCCTGCAGCGGACGTTCCAGGAGGGCGCGCAGTTCATCAAGACCAACGCCGACGCCGCGGACAGGATCGTGGCGGCGAGCGTGAAGCTCCCGGCCGGGGTGCTCAAGGAAGCGGTCGGGTCCGGCCGCCTGGTCTACGACATCCAGCCGGCCTGGGAACGCGAGCGCGCAGTCATCTGGGAGATGTTCAAGGTCGCCGTCGACATCGGCTACCTGCCGAAGCTGCCGGACGAGGGCGCGATCTACAAGCCGTGATGGCCAAGGACCAGCCGATCGCCGGCGAGACGGTCGAGGCGCTCGAGGCGCGCACGCCGTTCCGCTTTCCCCGCGAGATGGTCGTCGGGCTGCTCGCGCTGGCGGCGGCCTGGCAGGTCGTCTCGCTGTTCGTGCCGCCCTTCATCGTGCCGGGCTGGGAGCGGATCTTCAAGAGCTTGCTGACGTTGCGGATGGACTTCGTGCTCATCACGCTGGCGCGCGTCGTCGCCGCCCTGCTCGTCTCGTTCGCGCTGGGGCTCGGACTCGCCGTGCTGATGTACGCCTCGACGCCGATCGAGCGCTACGGCCGTCCGATCGTGCGGCTGCTGATGGCGGTGCCGGTGGTCTGCTGGATCCTCTTCGCCGTGCTGTGGTTCAAGTGGGTGGAGTTCCGCATCGCCTTCGTGCTGGTGGTCGTCTGCGCGCCGGTGTTCCTGGTCGACATCCTCGACGCGATGCGCGGCGTGTCGAAGGATCTGCGCGACATGCTCCGCGCGTTCCGGCCCACGCGCGCGCAGCTCTTCACCAAGCTCGTGCTGCCCGCCACGCTGCCGGCGATGCTGACGAGCTGGAAGATCAACCTGAGCCTGGCCATCCGCGTGGTCACCATCGCCGAGCTGGTCGGCGCCGTGACCGGCATCGGCTACGGCCTCGTGGTCGCCCAGGAGCTCTTCTCGGTGGCCGAGGTCTTCGCGTGGACGCTGATCCTGGTCGTGCTCCTGTTCGCGGCCGAGGCCGTGCTCACGCGCGTGGAGGAGCGCCTGCTGCGGTGGCGCACGTGAAGGGCGCCGGCGGCATCGAGGTGACGGCGCTGCGCAAGGTCTTCCAGCAGACGGGAACAGGCGAGTCGGTGGTGGCCATCGAGCGGCTCGACTTTCGGCTCGAGGAGGGCGAAATAATCGCTATCGTCGGGCAAACGGGTTGTGGCAAGTCCACGTTTCTCAACCTCCTGATCGGCCTCGACCGCCCGACCGAGGGCCGCATCACCGTCGGCGGCCGCGCGCCATACGACGACTTCGACCACTTTCGCGGCACGCTGGCCGCCGTCTTCCAGCAGGACCGCTTGCTGCCGTGGCGGACGGCCATCGACAACGTGCGCCTGCCGCTCGAGCTCCTCGGTCGCCGGCCCGGCGAGCAGCTGGCGCGGGCGCGCGCGTGGCTCGAGCGTCTCGGGCTCGGCCGCTTCGAGCGCGCCTACCCGCACGAGCTCTCCGGCGGCATGCGGCAGCGGGTGGCGCTGGCGCGGGCGTTCGTGATCGAGCCAACGCTGCTGCTGGCCGACGAGGCGTTCGGCCATCTGGACGAGGTGACGGCGGCCGCCCTGCGGCAGACGTTCGTGGAGCTCGCCCGGACGGAAGGCAACACGGCCATCCTCGTGACCCACCAGCTGGAGGAGGCCATCGACATGGGAGGACGGATCCTCGTGTTCGGCCGGCCGGGTCGGCTGCTGGCCGACATCGACGTTCGCAGCCGGCCGGCGGCGGCGGTGGCCGGCCTCCGCGCCGATATCCAGCGCATGCTGCAGGACAACGCCGGCGACCCGCGATTCACCCGGCCCGCAAAGGAGCGTGCATGAAGCTCGACGACCGCGCGCAGAAGGTGCTCGACCACATCGACGCGGACGAGCTGGTGAAGGTGGCGCTCGACCTCGGCAACATCGACAGCCCGACGGGCAGCGAGGGGCCGGTGGCCGAGTACGTGTACGACTGGCTCGGCCGTCAGGGGATCGCGGCCAGGAAGGTCGCGCTCATGCCCGATCGCCCGAACGTCATCGGGACGATCCCGGGCACGAGCCACGGCAAGAGCCTCGTCTTCAACAGCCACATGGACACGACCATTCACAAGGACGAGTGGTGGACGACGCGGCGGGCCGCCGATCCGATCCTGCACTCCGCGTGGCGCGAGGGCGACACGCTCTACGGCAACGGCGTCTGCAACGACAAGGGACCGATGGCGACGTGGCTGCTCGCCGCCAAGGCGATCAAGGACAGCGGCGTGCGCCTCCGTGGCGACCTCGTGCTGATGGCCGTGGTCGGCGAGATCGGCGTGGAGCCGGTGGACGAGTTCCAGTCGCCGGACTATCTGGCCAAGGAGCCGGGAACACGCTTCGCCATCACCCACGGCGGTGTCGCGGACTTCGCCCTGGTCGCCGAGGGCACCGACTTCGGCCTCGTGGGCGTCGAGGCCGGCAAGGCCTTCTTCAAGCTCACCGTCTTCGGCAACGACCTGCCGATCTACACGCCCTACATCCAGCGGCCGGCGCCGCTGGACAAGAACCCCAACGCCATCATCCGCATGGCGCCGCTGCTGCAGCGCCTCGACGAATGGGCCTACGACTACGAGCGGAAGAACCGCTACGAGTGCCAGGGCGGCGTCATCGTGCCTCGCGTGAACGTCGGCGCCATCCGCGGGGGCGTGCCCTACAAGATCACGAAGACCGTGCAGCAGTGCGCCATCTACCTCGACGTCCGCATCACGCCGGTGCAGAATCCGCTCGACATCCGCGAGGACCTGCGCCGGATGCTGACGTCGCTCGGCCTGGCCGGCGAGGTCGAGCTCTACACCTACCGGCCCGCCTTCGAGGCCGATCCCGAGAAGGTCGAGCCGCTCGCCTCTGCCATCACCCGCGCGCACCAGGCCGTCGTCGGCTCCACGCCCACCCGCGCCGCCCCGCCGTTCTCGAGCATGTGGCGCGACATCAACTGCTTCAACGAGATGCGGATTCCCGCGATCACGTACGGCCCCGGCATCAGCGTCGGCGCCGGCACGTTCGGCATGAAGGTCTCCGACCTCGTCACCGGGACGAAGCTCTACGCGCTGACCGCGCTCGACCTCTGCAGCCAGGATCGCGCGTGAAGGCCACCGTCAACGGCGTCGAGCTCTACTACGCGATCCACGCGTTGACACCCAGGCGGGCGTGTGTTTATGTCTTGCCACTTTCCGAGGAGCTGGCGCGTTCAGGAGGTGCTCATGCGCACATGGCGCTCTGCGATGTTCTGCGTCCTTGCCACCTTCGCCCTGCTCATGGCCGGTGTCACGCAACCGGCGCTGGGGGAGACGACGCTGCGGGTCGTCATGCACTCCGACCTCAAGATCGTCGATCCGATCTGGACCACGGCCTACATCGTCCGCAATCATGGCTACATGGTGTACGACACGCTCTTCGCGATGGACGCCAAGGGGGAGATCAAGCCCCAGATGGTCGACAAGTACGACGTGAGCGCGGACAAGCTCACGTATACGCTGACGCTGCGCGACGGTCTCCTCTGGCACGACGGCAAGCCGGTCACCAGCGAGGACTGTGTCGCCTCCATCAAGCGGTGGGGCGCCAAGGACTCGATGGGCCAGAAGCTGCTGACGTTCGTGAAGGACTTTCAGGTCGTCAACCCGAAGACCTTCAAGATCCTGCTCAAGGAGCCGACCGGGCTCGTTCTGAGCGCGCTGGGCAAGCCCTCGTCCAACGTCCCGTTCATGATGCCGAAGCGCGTCGCCGAGACCGACCCCAACACGCAGATCTCGGAGTTCGTCGGCTCCGGACCGTTCGTGTTCAAGAAGGAAGAGTGGAAGCCGGGCGACAAGGCCGTGTACGTCAAGTTCGACAAGTACAAGCCGCGCACCGAAGCGTCCTCGGGCCTGGCCGGCGCCAAGATCGCCAAGGTCGACCGCGTGGAGTGGCGCGCGATTCCCGACCACCAGACCGCCATCAACGCGCTCCTGGCCGGCGAGCTCGACTACATCGAGTCCCCCCCGCACGACCTCTACCCGGTGCTCAAGGCCGACGCCAACGTGCAGTTGGCGACTCTCAACCCGCTCGGCAACCAGTACACGTTCCGCTACAACACGCTGCACAAGCCCTTCGACAACGCGAAGATCCGCCAGGCCGTGATGTGGGCATTCAACCAGGAGAACTTCCTCAAGGCCGTCATCGGCGACCCGCAGTATTACAAGGTCTGTCAGTCGCTCTTCCCGTGCGGCTCGCCCATGACGTCGACGAAGGGCTTCGAGGGCGGCCTCCTCGTCGAGTCGAACCTCGCCCGGGCCCGGCAGCTCTTGAAGGAGGGCGGCTACGACGGGACGCCCGTCGTCCTGATGCATTCCACCGACCTCGCCGTGCTCGCCAATCTCGCGCCGGTGGCAAAGTCGCTCATGGAGAAAGCCGGCATGAAGGTCGAGATGCAGTCGATGGACTGGCAGACGCTCGTCAGCCGGCGGGCCAAGAAGGACCCGCCGTCGGCCGGCGGCTGGAACGCGTTCCTGACCTCGTGGGTCGCCGGTGACATCCTGAACCCCGTCATGATGGGCTTCCTCAATGCATCGTGCGACAAAGCCATGTTCGGATGGCCGTGCGACCAGGAGATGGAAAAGATCCGCGATCAGTTCGCACGCGAGACGGAATTGGCCAAGCAGAAGGTATTGGCCGAGGCCGCGCAGGTGCGGCTGATGCAGTACCCGACCCACATCCCGCTGGGCCAATGGTATGGCGCGGTGGCGGTGCGGAAGAACGTGCAAGGGATGATGGAGGCCCCGGTCACGGTCTTCTGGAACGTCGAGATCAAGTAGACGCCGTGCCCCACATCCGGCGCCGCGCGGCCGGCCGGTCCGGGGTCGCCGCGCGGTGTCGGAGTCGCCGCGCATGCTTCCTTATATAGGACGCCGGCTTCTGGCCACCGTTCCCGTGATGGCCGTCGTGGCCGTCTTCGTGTTCCTGCTGTTGCGGCTGACGGCCGGCGATCCGGCGGCCATCATCGCGGGCGACAACGCCACCGCCCGCGACGTCGCCCAGATCCGCGAGAAACTCGGCCTCGACGAGCCCATCGTCCGACAGTTCGCCATCTGGATGGGCCGGATCCTGCGCGGCGACTTTGGCGAGTCCTTCTTCTTCAAGAAAGCGGTCGGCGAGCTGATCGCGGCGCGGCTCGAGCCGACGCTGGCGCTGGCCAGCTGCACGCTCGTGCTGGCGGTGTCGATGGCGGTACCGCTCGGTGTGCTCGCCGCCTGGAAGCGCGGCTCGTGGATCGATCGCTTCGTCATGGGCCTGTCGGTGCTGGGCTTCTCCGTCCCCGTGTTCGTCATCGGCTACATGCTGATGTACATCTTCGCGATCCAGCTCGCCTGGCTGCCGGTGCAGGGCTACCAGCGGCTCGCCGAGGGCTTCGGCGGCTTCATCCAGCGCCTGATCCTGCCCTCGATCGCGCTGGCCCTCATCTATGTGGCGCTCATCGCGCGCATCACGCGGGCCAGCATGCTCGAGATCCTCAACGCCGATCACGTGCGCACGGCGCGCGCCAAGGGGCTCGGCGAGACGCCCGTGCTGCTGCGTCACGTCCTGCGCAACGCCGCCGTACCGATCGTCACCGTCATCGGCTTCGGCGTGGCGCTGCTGATCGGCGGGGTGGTGGTGACCGAGTCCGTCTTCAGCATCCCTGGCCTGGGCCGGCTCACCGTCGATGCCGTCCTCGCGCGCGACTATCCGACCGTGCAGGCGGTGGTGCTGCTGTTCTCCGTGGTCTACGTGCTGATCAACCTCCTCGTCGACGTCACCTACACGTTTCTGGATCCGAGGATCCGCTATTGAACGGCGCCCGGGCCGATGTCGTCGACATCGCCGTCCCCTCCGAACGTGCGCCGGGGGGCGCGCGCCGAGTGCCGCGAAATCGCAGCGTCTGGACCGGCGCCGCCGTGCTCACCGTCATCGTCGCCATCGCCGTCCTCGCGCCCTGGCTGGGAACACGTGACCCGGCGGAGATCGATCCGGCGGCCCGGAACCGCCGGCCCGGCGCCGAGCGCGTCGTGCGCGGCGACGACGGCGCCCGACTGGTGACCACGTACCGGATGGGGACCGACAGCCTGGGCCGGGACGTGTACAGCCGCGTGATCTACGGAGCGCGTGTCTCCCTGGTGGTGGGCATCTCGGTGGCCGTGATCAGCGTCGCCATCGGTCTCACGATCGGGCTCGTCAGCGGCTATCTCCGCTGGCTCGACGGCATCGTCATGCGGGTGATGGACGGGCTGATGTCGATTCCCGCCATCCTGCTCGCCATTGCGCTCGTCTCCCTCTCGCGCGGCGCCGGCCTCCGCACGGTGATCATGGCCATCGTCATCCCCGAGGTTCCGAGGGTGGTGCGGCTCGTGCGGTCAGTCGTGCTGTCCGTTCGCGAGGAACCGTACGTGGAGGCGGCGCGGGCCCTCGGCGCGCGGACGGTCAGCGTCCTCGTTCGTCACGTGCTGCCGAACACGATCGCGCCGCTCGTCGTGCAGGGAACGTTCGTCTGCGCGTCGGCCATCCTGGTGGAGGCGATCCTCTCGTTCCTGGGCGTCGGCATTCCCCCCGAGACACCCACGTGGGGCAATATCATGGCGGAGGGGCGAGCCCTCTTTCGGATCCTTCCGCACAACATCCTGTTCCCTTCGATCTTCCTGGCCACCACGGTGCTCGCCGTGAACATGCTGGGCGACGGGCTGCGCGACCTGCTGGACCCACGGGTGAAGAAGCAGCTCTGACGAGCGCCCGGCGCCTCACGCCCGCGCGTGGCCGTCGACCTCGCGGTCGAGCTCCTCGATGCTCTCGGCCACGATGCCGACGAGCTGATCGACCTCTGCCGGCGTGATGCAGAGCGGCGGCGCGAGCCGCACGACATTGCCGCGCGCGTAGACGATCGCCCCGCGGTCCCACGCCTTGCGGTCGAGCTTGGCCACGTCCGGCTGCGGGAGCGGACGGCCGGAGCCGTTCGACTCGACGAGCTCGGCGCAGACGAGCAGGCCGCGCCCGCGGACTTCGCCGACGATCCGGCGCCGGCCGACGGCGGACGTGAGGCCGTGCAGGAGCCGCTCGCCCATCGCGGCGGCGTTCTCGACGAGGTGGTCCTTCTCCATGATCTGGAGATTCGCCAGGGCCGCCGCGCAGGCGACGGGATGCGCGGCGTAGGTGTTCGGATGGACGTTCTCCTGCGTGGAGTCGTCGGCGAAGGCGCCGGCGACCCGCCGGCTGGCGACGCTGGCCGAGAGCGGGATGTAACCCGAGGTGATGCCCTTCGCCACCGACATCAGGTCGGGCACGACGTCTTCGTGCTCGACGCCGAACCAGCGGCCGGTGCGACCGAAGCCCGTGATGACCTCGTCGGCCACCATGAGCACCTCCAGCTCGTCGCAGATGGCGCGCACGGCCGTGAGCCAGCCGAGCGGCGGGATGATGAAGCCGCCGGAGGAGAGCACCGGCTCCATGATCACCGCCGATACCGTGTCCGGCCCCTCCTTGAGGATCGCCTCGCGCAGCTCGCGCGAGCGCCGGGCCACCAGCTCGGCATCGGTGCCGGTGCCGCGGTCACGGAACGGATAGGGCGGTTTGACCTTGGCGAAGCCGGGCACCTGGAGCGCCGCGTACGGGGCCGCCAGGTGAGGCAGGCCGCAGATCGCGTAGGTGCCCATGGTGGCGCCGTGGTAGCCGCCCTCGAGCGAGATGACCTTGTGCTTGGCGGGCTTGCCGCGCGCCAGCCAGTAGTGCCGCGCGATCTGCATCGAGCGCTCGTTGGCCTCCGACCCGCTGACGGCGAACATGGTGACGTCGAGATCGCCCGGCGTGAGCGAGGCGAGCTTGGCCGCGAGCTCGGCGGCCGGCCGGTTCGAGAATTGCCGCGTGGTGGGGTAGTAGGCCAGGCGGACCGTCTGCTCGGCGATTGCCTCGGCGATCTCGCGGCGGCCGTGGCCGACGTTCACGACGGCGAGGCCGGCGAAGGCGTCCATGAGCTTCTTGCCGCGCTCGGTCCACACCCACACGCCCTCGGCGCGGTCGACCACGAGCTCCTCGTCGGGCAGCCAGGGGTGGTCCTGCGTCTTGTGCGTCCACAGATGGCGGATGGCGTCGGGGCTCGTCCTCATGGCGCCTAATGTATCATCGCGCGCATGTTCATCGCGGGCATCGACGTCGGTGGCACGTTCACCGACGTGACCGCCGTCGACGAGGTGACGGGTCGCGTGGTCGTCACCAAGGTCCCCTCGCAGCCGCGCGCCGAAGGGGCGGCGGTGCTGGCGGGCCTGGCCGCGCTGGGGATCGCCAGCCGCGAGGTGCGGCGACTGGTGCACGGCACGACGGTCGCCACCAACGCCGTCCTCGAGCGGCGCGGGGCACGGGTCGCGCTCATCACGACGGCCGGCTTTCGCGACCTCATCGAGATCGGCCGCACCAAGCGGAACATCCCTGCGCTGTTCGTGCCGACGTTCGTTCGCCCCCGGCCGGTGGTCGAGCGCAAGCATCGCTTCGAGGTGACCGAGCGGCTGGCCGCCGATGGCGCGGTGCTGGTGCCGCTCGATGCCGCCAGCGTCGAGCATGCGCTCGACGGCGCGCTCGGCGCCGGCGCGGACGCGCTGGCCGTGTGTCTCCTGCACGCCTATCTCAACCCCGCCCACGAGCGCGCCATCGCCGACGCCGCGAAGGGCCGGCGCCCCGGCCTTCCCGTGTCGTGCTCGGCCGATGTCGTGCCGGAGTACCGGGAGTTCGAGCGGTTCTCGACGACCGTGCTCAACGCCTATCTGCAGCCGCTGATGGACCGGTATCTGACGGGCCTCGAGGAGCGCCTGCTCGCCACGGGCTACGCGCACGGCGTGCTCACCGTGGGCGGGAGCGGGGGCATGATGACGACGGAGACGGCGCGCCGGCTTCCGATCAAGACCTTCCTCTCGGGCCCGGCCGGAGGTGTGAGCCAGGCGTGCTTCGTCGGCGCTGCCGCCGGGGTGCGCAGCTTCATCAGCTACGACATGGGCGGCACGTCGACGGACGTCTGCCTCGTGCACGAGCTGGCGCCGGCCACGACCTCGGACAGCATGGTGGGCGCGTTCCCCGTGAAGACGGCACAGCTCGACATTCACACGGTCGGCGCCGGCGGAGGATCGATCGCATGGCTCGACGTCGACGGCAGCCTGCAGGTCGGCCCCCAGAGCGCCGGGGCCTCGCCGGGTCCGGCGGCGTACGGCCTCGGCGGCACCGAGCCCACGGTGACGGATGCCAACGTCGTGCTCGGCCGCATCGGCGGCGCGCGGCGGCTCGGCGGCAGCATCAGCCTCGATCCCGCCGCCGCGCGTGCGGCCGTGGCCGATCTCGCCACCCGAATGGGCAGCGGCCTGTCGGTGGAGACGCTGGCCGAGGGAATCGTGCGCATCGCCGTGGCGCGGATGACCTCGGCCATCCGTGAGATCTCCATCCAGCGCGGGCACGATCCGCGCGACTTCACGCTGGTCGCCTTCGGCGGCGCCGGACCGATGCACGCGCTGGCCCTCGCCGAGGAGATCGGGATCCCGCGCGTGCTCGTGCCCCGACACCCGGGCAACTTCTCGGCCCTCGGTCTCCTGGCCTCCGACATCAAGCACGACGACGTGCGGACGCGCGTGGGACCGCTGCGCGAGCAGCTGGGCGTGCTCGCCGCGCTCTTCGAGGAGATGGCCGCGGCGGCGCAGCGCCAGCTCGAGCTCGAAGGATTCGGGCCGGCGCAGCAGCGGCTCGTCCGCTCGGTCGACGTGCGCTACCGCGGCCAGGCATTCGAGCTGAACGTGGCCGTCGGCGATCCGCTCGCGGCGCCGGCGATCGAGGCCGATTTCCACGAGCAGCACCGCGCCAGATACGGCCACGCCAATCTCGAGGCGCCCGTCGAGCTCGTGAACGCGCGGCTCGTCGCCTTCGGCCTCGTCGCCAAGCCCGGCGGCCGCCGCCCGGAAGACGGCGCCGCCGCCGACGCCGCGCCCGTCTCCCGGCGCGCGGTGTGGTTCGCGGGCGTCTCGCACGACTGTCCGGTCTGGGAGCGCGACCGCCTCCCCAGCGGCGCCGCGCTGCGCGGGCCGGCGATCGTGGAGGAGTTCGGCGCCACCACCGTGATCCCGCCGGGGTGGGGCGCGGTCGTCGACGCGCAGGGCAACCTCCGCTTCGAGCGCGAGGCGAGCGCATGATCGATCCGATCACGCTCGAGGTCATTCGCGAGGCGTTCGTCTCGATCGTCCGGGAGATGCGGGTGACGCTGGTGCGGACCGCGTACTCGTCCGTTCTCTACGAGGGCGAGGACTTCTCCTGCGTGCTGATGGACGGCCACGCGCAGATCGTGTCGATGTCCAGAGGCCACGACCATCCCTTGCACATCGTGCCCATCGCCTGGTCGATGCGCGCGGTGCGCGAGAAGTTCGGCGACGACATCCGGCCCGGCGACGTCTTCCTGCACAACGACCCGTACACCGGCGGCACGCACCTGAACGACGTGGCCATGATCTATCCGCTGTTCGCCTCCGGCCCCGGCGACGAGCTCTTCGTGTTCCCGGTCGTGCGCGCGCACTGGGGTGACGTCGGCGGCATGAGCGCGGGCAGCCTGTCCGGCAGTGCCACCGAGATCTTCCAGGAAGGTGTCCGGATCCCCCCCATCCGCGTCGTGGACCGCGGCCGGCCGAACGAGGCGGTCCTCGACCTGATCTTCGCCAACATGCGCGGCGCGCGCGAGCGCGAGGGGGACTTCAACGCGATGCTCGGCACCTGTCGCAAGGCGGCCGAGCGCGTGGAGGCGCTCGCGGCGCGCTACGGCGTGGCCACCGTTCGCGCCGCCGTCCGGGAGCTCATGGACCGCGCCGAGGCGCGGATGCGTCACGCCATCCGTGCGCTGCGCGCGGGCGAGTACGTGTACGAGGCCCATCTCGAGAGCGGGCGCGAGCGCCTCGAGCCGCTGAGCGTCCGCGCGCGCGTGACGGTGACCGGCGACGCCCTCGCCGTCGATCTCACGGGCACCTCACCGCAGACGGCCGGCCCCACCAACGTGGGGCCGGCGATGGCGCCGACGGGCGTCTTCACGATCGTGAAGGCGTTCCTCGATCCCGGCGCCGACGTCAACTCGGGCGCGTTCCGTCCGCTCAGCGTCGTCACGCCGCGCGCCAGCATCGTGAACGCCGACCCGCCGGCGCCGTGCGGCGGGATGGTCGAGGTGAAGTACTGCGTGGAGTCGGCGGTGATGGGCGCGCTGGCGCAGGCGCTCGACGGCAAGGTGGCGGGCGACCTCAAGGGAGGGGGCAACCACTGCTACGTCGGTGGGCCGCACCCGCGCACCGGCGAGACGTTCATCTTCTACGAGTATCCCGCGGGCGGGACAGGCGGGTTCCACGGCGGCGATGGCAGCAACGCGGTGCGGACGTGGACCGAGAGCGACATGACCACGGTGCAGCCGATCGAGGCGGTCGAGCAGCTCTACCCGGTCCGCGTCGAGCGTCTCGCGCTGCGCGAGGACTCAGGTGGACCCGGGCGATGGCGCGGCGGCCTGGGGCTCACGCGCGAGATCCGGATCCTGTCCGCGGGCGCGCGGTTGTCGGTGCTCGCCGAGAAGGCCGTGCTGCCACCGTTCGGCGTGTGCGGCGGCGCGGCCGGCGCGGCCAATCGGTTCCGCGTGCGACGCGGCGGCGAGACGATCGAGCCCTCACCGCTGCCCGGCAAGGTGGGCGGCTTTCCGCTGGAGCTCGGAGACGTCGTGCTGATCGAGACGTCGGGCGGCGGCGGCTTCGGCGACCCGCTCGAGCGCGAGCCCGAGCGCGTCATGGCCGATCTGGCCGAGGGCTACGTCAGCGCCGGCGCCGCGCGGGACAGCTACGGCGTCGTCGCCGACGCGCGCGGTCTCGACTCGACGGCGACACGCCGGCAGCGCGAGGCGTTGCACGCGCGGCGCATCCGCATCCGGCTCGTGGCCGCCGACGGGCTCGAGCGCGCCACCGGCCGCGCGATCCGCCTCGACGCGAGCACGGCAGCGCGCCTCGGCATCACTCCGGGCGCCATCGTCGAGATCGTGAATCCGCACGGCGCGCCGTTGCGCGCATGGGTGGCCGACGTCGGCGGCGGCGCCGGCGCCGTGTCGCCGATCGCGTTGCGCATGCTCGGGATGCGCGACGATGTCGAGGTCGAGATCCGCGCCGTGCACTCCGGCGTGCTGGGGTTCGGAACGTCTGAGCTCTAGGCGTCCTCAGCCACGGCCGACGAACGGCATCTTGGTGGCCATGACCGTGAGGAAGAGCACGTTCGCGTCGAGCGGCAGGCTGGCCATGTAGAGGACGGCCTTGGCCACGTTGTCGACGTTCATGGTCGGCTCGACCTCGATCGAGCCGTTCGGCTGCGGGACGCCCTTCTTCATGCGCTCCGTCATCGGGGTGGCGGCGTTGCCGATGTCGATCTGACCGCAGGCGATGTCGTACTTGCGCCCGTCGAGCGCCGTCGACTTCGTCAGGCCGGTGATCGCATGCTTGGTGGCGGTGTAGGGCGCGGAATTCGGTCGCGGCGCGTGGGCGGAGATGGACCCGTTGTTGATGATGCGGCCCCCGCGCGGCTGCTGGTTCTTCATGATCTTGATCGCTTCCTGCGTGCAGAGGAAGGTGCCGTTCAGGTTCGCGTCCACCACTGTCTTCCACTGCTCGTAGGTCAGATCCTCGAGCGGGATGGCGGGCGCGCCGGTGCCGGCGTTGTTGAACAGCAGGTCGACACGGCCGTACGTCGCTTTCGTCTTCGCGAAGAGCGCCTTCACCGATGCCGGGTCGCCGACGTCGGTGGGCACGACCATGGCGAGCCGCGATCCTGCCTCGGTGCCCTCGTTCGCCGTCGCCTCGAGCGCTTCCTTGCGCCGTCCGGCGAGCACCACGGCGTAATTCTCGCGCAGCAGCGCCAGCGCGACGCTCTTGCCCACGCCGCTGCCTGCTCCGGTGACGATCGCGACCCTGCTCGTGGTAGCCATGCCGGGATGCTACCACGACGGGCGCTGGCGAACGGCCTCCAAGGGCTCGCGGGTCGCGACGGCCCCCACCAGCATCGCGGCCAGCAGCAGGAGCGCCGCCAGCAAGAACGGCGCGCCGGGCAGGGGCGTGATGAAGGCGGCGGAGACCCCCAGCATGCCGAATCCCGCGGCACGGCTCGGGGGTGTAACGTCGGCGACGTAGGCGCCGGCGGTGGCGAAGCTGGAGGGGCATCGAAGCCCGAGCAGTCTAGCGCGACGAGCGAGAGGAGGATACGCCGTGGTGAGAGCAGGCTTCAGCGCAGGCGTGGTGGTGATCGTGCTGCTCGCCGGCGGAGTCACGCGCGCGGCCGAGGAAGAGCCGGCGCCGACGCTGACCCCGAAGGTGCTCAAGGAGCTTCACGTCGGGCTCTTGCCCGGCGGCCAGCTCTTCCGGCCTCTCATCGCCGACCCGCGGTGGCCGCACTTCGCCGCCGCCTACCAGTATTATGCGAACGAGCCCGGGGTCACCCACGTGGGCGCCGTCAGCTTCGGCGAAACGTTCACGCTCTATCGCGACCGCCTCGGCCGCGGCTGGTGGGAAGTCGGCGTCCAGGCCGGTGTCTTCGCCGTGTTCGATCTGGCCGCGGAATCGAAGGACCTCATCAACGCCGACTACGTGGCGGGGATCCTCGGCGGCTACCGCTATGGCGACTTCTCCGCGCTCGGGCGGCTCTTTCACCAGAGCAGCCACGTCGGCGACGAGTTCCTCATCAGCAACCGCGTGCGCAATCGCGTGAACCTCAGCTACGAGAGCGTCGACCTGCGTCTGTCCTACGAGTTCTTCCGCGACGCCTTCCGGCTCTACGGCGGCGGTGGCGTCCTCTTCGATCAGGAGCCATCGTCGCTCAAGCCGTGGTCGCTCCAGTGGGGCGCCGAGTTCCGGAGTCCGTGGCCGGGACCGGAGTCGGCCTGGCGACCCATCGCGGCCGTGGACATGCAGAACCGGGAAGAGAACGACTGGCACGTGGACGTCTCGGCCCGCGCCGGCGTGCAATTCGAAGGGGTCCTGGCTTCGCGAAACCTCCAGCTGCTGCTGGAGTACTTCCGCGGCCACTCGCCGAACGGCCAGTTCTACAAGCAGAAGCTCGACTACGTCGGCCTCGGCATGCATCTTCATTTCTAGGCGCCGGCGCAGGCCGTGGGGGGCGCGCGGTCTCGGGTCCCCAACACGGGGTCGACGGCATTATCGCTGCAGCGCGCGTTCGGGATGCACGGAGCATATGCGCTGCCTGATCTCGGCGGGGTCAGCGTGCTCATCGTCGACGACCTGGTCCGGGACCGCGGCATCGTGGCCTCGATGCTCGACCTCGCGGGCGCCGGCGTGCTGGAGGTGAGCTTCGCCGCCGAAGCCAGGGTCACCATCGCGCAGCTTCGGCCCGACGCCGTGCTCACGGAGATGGCGCTGCCCGACGGGACCGGCGTGGACCTCGTGCGCTGGATCCGCAGGCACGACCTCGATCAGCAGCGTGCCACGATCGTGCTCGCGGTCACGCGATGGGGCACGGAGTATCCGTGCGAGGCGGCACGGGCGGCCGGCTTCGACGGCTACTTCACGAAGCCGCCGGCCACGGACGACCTCGTGGTCGGACTGGCCGCCCTGCTTCGCACGCCGCGGAAGGCGCGCTGATACCGCTAGAGCTGCGACTCGAGAGGGACCACCAGACGCTCGAGCAGCTTGGTGCGCAGGCCGCGCTTCTGCCAGGCCTCGTAGGTGACGCGACGCGAGCTCGCGAGATCGGCCTCGAAGGCCGTGACCAGCCGCGCCACGACCGCGCGGTCGTAGAGGACCACGTTGAGCTCGTCGTTCAGGGCGAACGACCGGTTGTCGAAGTTCGTCGAGCCGATGGTGGCCCAGACGCCGTCGACGACCATCGTCTTGGCGTGCAGCAGCGCCGCCTGGTACTCGAAGATTTCGATGCCGGCCTGCAGCAGGCGACCGAAGCCGCCTCGGCTGGCCGCGCGGACCAGGTTGTGATCGATCTTGCCCGGGGTGAGGGCGACCACGCGGACGCCGCGCGCGACGGCGGCGAGTAGCGCCTCCTCCATGCGATCGTCCGGCAGGAAGTACGGGTTCGTCAGATACACGCTCCGTCGTGCGCCGGCGATGGCGAGCAGGTACATCGTGTACATGTCGTAGCCGCCGGCCGGCGAGGACTTGATCACCTGCGCGCGCGCCTGCCCGAGCGGCCGTCCGTCCGAGAGGTAGCGCTCGCCGCCCAGCAGCTCGCCGGTCGCCTCGCGCCAGTTGTCGAAGAAGGCGCTCTGGATGTTGCGCACGGCCGGGCCCTCGATGCGCACGTCCGTGTCCCGCCAGTGGCCGTCGGCGCGACCGTCGCCCGCCCACTTGTCGCTCACCCCCGAGCCGCCGGTGACGGCCACGCGGCCGTCGGCGACCAGTATCCGGCGGTGGTTCCGCTTGTTGTGACGCCCGAGGGAGATCCAGCGGCCGAGCGGCCGAAACGTCACGACGTGGCAGCCCGCAGCTCTCAGGAGCTTCACGTAGTCGCGCGGCATCGACAGCGTGCCGACGCCATCGAGCAGGACATGGGCAGCCACGCCGGCGCGGCAGCGCTCGGCCAGCGCCTCCGCGATCTCCCGGGCCGGACCGCCGTCGGCGTAGAAGTACTCGGCGTAGGTGATCGAGGTCTGCGCCGATCGGATGGCGGCCAGCTTGGCGGGAAAGATCTGGTCGCCGTTCAGGAGGATGTCGATCCGGTTGCCGTTGACGATGGGGCTGTTGGTGTGCGCCTCCATCGTCACCGCGAAGGCGGCGTCACCGGCACCGACAGCCGGCACCTTTTCCGCCGGAGGCAGCCGGTTGCAGGACGCGGCGGCGAAGGTGACCGCCACGGCCACGGACAGCAGCGCGCCGGCGAGCGCGACGCGACGCTTGATCATCACTCTCTTAGCAGTCGTCGTGCCAGCCAGCCCGCGCCTGAGTTACCATCCGGGCATGACCACGCTGACCGTCGAAGGTCCGGAAGAGCTGCTGCAGCACGTCGGACGCGAGCTGGGGCCATCCGAGTGGATGACCGTCGAGCAAGCGATGATCGACAAGTTCGCCGAGGCGACCGGCGATCATCAGTGGATCCACGTGGACGTCGAGCGGGCGAAGCATGAGATGCCCGGCGGCAGGACGATCGCGCACGGCTATCTGACCCTCGCCCTGGTCCCGCGCCTGGCCGCCACCCTGGTGAAGGTGACCAAGCGGCGTCATGGCCTGAACTACGGCTCGAACAAGGTGCGTTTCACCAACACGGTGCCCGCCGGCGCGCGCATCCGGCTCCGGCAGCGGCTGGCCAATGTCGAGCGGGTGCCTGGCAACGGCTTTCGCGTCACGTCCGAGATGACCGTCGAGGTCGAAGGCCAGGAGCGGCCGGCCCTCGTCGCGGAACTCATCGGCGTCCAGTACGCGTGAGTCCGGGCTGCTAGCCGTCCTCGCCGGCGTGCTGTTGCTCCTGCAGGGCAGTCGTCCCGGCGTCGCGCCGCCGATGCCGTGGGCCTGTCCGGAGAGCCACCCCATCAAGGGTTACGTGTCTCGCGAGTCGGGGCTGCGTGTCTATTACCTGCCGGGTAGCCGCTTCTACGAGGAAGCCAGCCCCGAGCGCTGCTACGCCACCGAGGAGGACGCGCAGCGGGACGGCAGCGTGCCGGCGCGTGGCGCCGATCCCGTCGATGCGCGTCATGGAGATGGCCATGAGTGACAAGGTCGACAGCATTCGCTCGTCCAGCAGCGGAACGATCGGGCGCGCCCGGAGCGCCGTCCGCGGCCAGAAGCTCACGCTCGATTCCTCCGCGCGACCGCAGCCCGATGCGCTCACGAACAGCGAGGCGTTTCTCGCCGGCGTCTCGTCGTGCGGCGTCACGCTGATCGAGGGACACGCGAAGGACATCGGACTGCCGCTCACGCGGATGGACGTCGTCATCGAAGGCGTGCGCACGGCGGCCGAGCCGAACCGCTTCGCATCGGTCGCCATGACCTTCGAGCTGGCCGGGGTGACGCAGCAGCAGGCGGAATCGCTGGTGGAGGTCTACCGCCAGCGGTGACCGCTCTACCGTACGGTCGCGGGCGCGACCGACGTGAAGATCAAGGTGGTGGCGGTGTAGGCGAGTGGGCAAGGTGTACGTCGTGACGGCGCCGGAGCGCATCCGCGGCGTCTACGCGTCCTGGCCGGAATGCGAGGCCGTCGTCAAGGGCGTGCGGGGCGCCCGTTACCAGGCGGTGGCGAGCCGTGCGCAGGCGGAGGCGATGCTGCGCGGCGAGGGCGGCGGCCTCGAGCCCGGTCGCTACGCCTTCGTCGACGGCAACCACCTCGGCGGCGTCGGCGTCGTCATGGTCGACGCCACGGCGGAGGAGCCGACGGTCGAGGAGGCGCTCGGCCTGACGGCCGCGGAAGTGTTCGCGGGTGGCGCCGTCGCGTCGCTCACGGAGCCGACGGCCATCGCGGCGGCCCTGGCGCGCCTGCGCAACGTTCTGGCGGAGCTCGGCGCGCTGTACCTCGCCCTCCGGCTGGCGCCCGAGGGGGCGTCGCTGACGATCGTTCACGACTATGAAGGTGTCGGCGCCTGGATGACCGGCCGCTGGAAGACCAGGGACCCGCTCGTCACCGAGATCATCGCCGCCTGCCGGGCCCTCGCCTCGGCGCGGCGGCTGACGCTGTCCTTTCGCCACCAGCGCGGGCATCAAGCGGCCTGGGCCGGACGCGACGACTTCGCGCAGTTCAACGCTCGCGCCGACGCTCTCGCCACCGAGGCGGCGACGGGGCGCTGACGCGGCGGTATGCTTCACCGGAGACGTCGGCACGGTCGGAGGTGAGCGATGACCGCGGGCAAGACGCGGATGGAGAAGGACGCGCTCGGCGCGGTGGAGGTCGATGCGCAACGGTTGTGGGGGGCGCAGACGGAGCGGTCACGGCGGAACTTCATGATCGGCGCCGAGCGATTCCGCTGGGGAAGGCCGGTCATCCGGGCCTTCGGGGTGGTCAAGAAGGCGGCGGCGCTGGCGAACAAGGAGCTGGGACAGCTGGCGCCGGCGAAGGCGGATCTGATCGTGCGGGCGGCGGACGAAGTCATCGCGGGGACGTGGGACGCGGAGTTTCCGCTGGTCGTGTTCCAGACGGGATCGGGCACGCAGTCGAACATGAACGCCAACGAGGTCGTCGCCAATCGCGCCATCCAGCTCGCGGGCGGCACGCCGGGCGACAAGGGTCGCATCCATCCCAACGACGATGTGAACCAGAGCCAGTCCTCGAACGACGTCTTCCCCGCCGTGATGCACATCGCCACCGTCGAGCAGCTGGAAGACGTTCTCATCCCGGCCGTGACCGCGCTGCGCGACACCCTCGACGCCAAGGCCCGGGCCTATGGGGACGTGGTCATGATCGGGCGCACGCACCTTCAAGATGCGACGCCGCTCACCCTCGGGCAGGCGATCTCCGGCTGGGTCGCGCAGCTCGACGAGGCGCTCGAGGCCGTGCGCTGGGCGTCGCGCCGGCTGAGGGGGCTGGCGCTCGGCGGCACGGCCGTGGGCACCGGGCTCAACGCGCATCCGCGCTTCGGCGAGCTGGTCGCGCGCAAGATCGCCGAGGCGACCGGCAAGCCCTTCGAGTCTGCGCCGAACAAGTTCGCGGCGCTTTCCGCGCACGACGCCATGGTCAACGCGAGCGCCGTGCTGCGCACGCTGGCCGGCGCTCTCATGAAGATCGCCAACGACGTCCGCTGGCACGCCTCGGGGCCGCGCGCCGGGCTCGGCGAGCTGCGCATTCCCGAGAACGAGCCGGGCTCCTCGATCATGCCGGGCAAGATCAACCCGACCCAGTCGGAGGCGCTCACCATGGTGGCCGTGCAGGTCTTCGGCAACGACGCGGCGGTGGCCTTCGCCGGCTCGCAGGGCAACTTCCAGCTCAACGTCTACAAGCCGGTGATCCTCCACAACGTGCTCGAGTCGATCGCGCTGCTCGCGGATGCCGTGCGCTCGTTCGACGAGCATTGCGCGCGGGGCCTCGAGCCCGATACCGGGCGCATCCAGCGTCACGTGGACGACTCGCTCATGCTGGTCACCGCGCTCACCCCGCACATCGGCTACGAGAAGGCGGCGCAGATCGCGCTCACCGCCCACCGGGACGAGCTAAGCCTGCGCGAGGCCGCCCTGAAGCTCGGCTTCCTGACCGGGGAGGACTACGACCGCTGGGTCAAGCCGAAGGACATGACGCATCCGCGGGAGGGCTAGCGATGGCGCAGAAGACGCTCGGCGTGCTGCTGTTCCCCGAGTTCGAGCTGCTCGATGTGTTCGGGCCGCTGGAGGCATTCGGTCACGCGAAGGAATGGTTCCGCCTCGTCACCGTCGCCGAGCGCCCGGGGCCGGTGACGAGCGCGCAGGGGCCGCGCGCGATGGCCGATCACGGGTTCGCCGACTGTCCGCGCCTGGACATCCTGCTCGTGCCGGGCGGCATGGGCACACGACGCGAGGTGAACAATCCCGTCCTCGTCGACTGGATCGCGCGGCAGGCCCGCGGGGCGGAGACGACGACGTCCGTCTGCACCGGCGCTGCCCTCCTCGCCAGGGCCGGCGTGCTCGATGGCCGCCGCGCGACCTCGAACAAGCGAGCCTTCGGTTGGGTGTCCGAGCAAGGTCCCGAGGTGGACTGGGTGCGGCAGGCGCGCTGGGTCGACGACGGCAACGTCGTGACGTCGTCGGGTGTCGCCGCCGGCATCGACATGGCGCTCCACCTGATCGGCCGCATCGCCGGCGCCGGCGCCCGTGACGAGATCGCCACCCGGATGGAATACGAATGGCAGCGCGACGCCGACCACGATCCGTTTGCGAAGGTCTGGGGATTGGTTTAGTTCACGACGTGCAGGCGCTCGCCGCGGACGAACGCTTCCAGCGTCGCGATCGAGATCCGTAGCATGTTGGCGGAGGCCTCGGTGGTGTTGTAGCCGATGTGCGGCGTGAGCAGGACGTTCGGCAGCGCCGCCATCGGATGCGGTACCGGCGTCGGCTCCGTCTCGTGGACGTCGAGGGCGGCGCCGCGGATGCGTCCGGCTGCGAGCAGCTCGACGAGAGCGGCG
This sequence comes from Candidatus Rokuibacteriota bacterium, assembly GCA_044869815.1. GTDB lineage: Bacteria > Methylomirabilota > Methylomirabilia > Rokubacteriales > CSP1-6 > AR12. The sequence goes on from JBIOXS010000151.1 coordinate 25,492, forward strand.
TTGTCGACGAGCCGCGCCCGCGCGGTGTTCACGAACCACGCGCCCGGCTTCAGGCGCTCCAGCAGCGCGCGCGAGATCAAGCCCTCCGTGTCCCGCGAGTAGGCCAGGTGCAGCGAGACCACGTCGGCTCGGTCGAAGAGGCTCTCGAGGGCGACCGTCTCGACGCCGGCGGGTGCGCGGCCGGGGCCGGCGCGCCGCGTCCACGCGATCACGCGCATGCCGATGCCGGCGCCGAGGCGCGCCATCTCGACGCCGATCGGGCCGAGGCCCACCACCCCGAGCGTCTTGCCGCGCAGCTCGATGCCGTGGAACCGGCCGGGCTCCCAGCGCCCCTCCCGGAGGCTGCGATCGCCGGCGGCGACGTGGCGCGTGAGCGCCAGCATCATCGCGAGCGCGTGCTCGGCGACGGACGTCGACCCGTAGTCGGGCGTGTTGGCGACGGTGATGCCCTGGCGGGTGGCGGTGTTGACGTCGATGCAGCTGGCGTAGCCGATCCCCAGGAAGCTGATGAAGCGCAGCCGCGGGCACGCGCGCAGCACCTCGGCATCCATCTCCGAGTAGTCGAGGATGACCGCGTCGGCGTCTCGAACGCGCGCGATGAGCTCCGCGCGATCGCGCGGCGGGCCGTCGTGGAAGTCCACGCGGCCGAGGCGGCGGAGCGGCTCGAGATCGGCCGGGGACTGCACGCAGCCGGCGCCGTCGGGAAATACGATGCGCACCCGGGGATGATACCCTCGGCCCGGAAGAACGAGCGCGCCTACCGCGGCGGACGCGTGAGCGCCGCGGGCCCGCGCGGACCCCAGGTGAAGCTCGACTCGCCGCTGCCTTGCAGCTGGTCGGGGCCGACACGCGCCAGCGTCAGTCGCTGGAAGCCCGCGGGCGAGTCGGTCTGGACCACCAGGAGCAAACGCCCGGTCGCATCGTGTCCCATCCATCCCTCGGCGCGCGACGACACCGCCTCGCCCCGGATGGTGGACGTCAGCACGCCGGCAATGCCGGGACGGCGCGGCCCGCCGAGCTGATAGTCGCCGAGGAAGATTCCGGAGTAGCCGCTGTCGGCGGTCTGCGCGCCGATGAGCAGCGCCACCGGCGCGCCCGCCCACGTCCCGCGCCAGGTACCGATGAGGTCGGGGACAGGGCCGCTCGGTGGAGGCGGCAGCGGCGGGCCGACGGCGCAGCCGCCGATCAGCGCGGCCAGGAGGATGGCGAAGAGCCGGCGCATGGTTCATTATTCCACGGCGGTCGGGCAGTCAACCTGGTACCGGCATGAGGGCTGCAATGCAGGGGAGCATGGTCAGCGTGGCGCTGTTCGCGGCGGACGAAGACGGCGTGCTCGTGCGGCTGGGGCTCCGCGAAGCCGGCGTCGCGGCGACCGGTGCCTACGTGATGGAGGTGCAATCGGGTGCGCTCGATCTGCGCGAGTTCCTGGGGCGGTCGAGGCCCGACGTCGTCATCTACGATTTCGTCCAGCCGGCCGCCCGCAGCACGCGCTGGCTCGGCGAGCTGCAGCACGTGTGCGAACAGCTCGGGATTCCGTGCGTGCTGACGGTGCGCGACGTGCGTGACCTGCATCAGATCGGCGTGAGCTGGGCGGCGTGCATCCTCGTGCGGCCTTACGATGCGGACATGGCCCGCCTGGCGATCCGCGAGGCGATTGATGCTGACGCCGACGACGACGACGGCGGCGAGGCGGCGGCCTGACGCCGTCATCGCCTTCGCGTCACGGGGAGCTGTTCTGGGTGAATCCGGCCTGGCTCGTCCTCGGCGGCGCCGCGCTCGGCGTCGTCGCCATGCGCTGACCGGTGGACCGACTCTTCTTCGCGGTGGGTTGCGTGTCGGCGGCCATCGCCGTCACCCTCGGCGCCTTCGGCGCGCACGGCCTGCGCGGTCGCCTGGTGCCCGACATGCTGATGACGTTCGAGATCGGCGTGCGCTACCAGATGTACCACGCCCTCGCCCTGCTCGCCGCCGGCCTGGCCCTGACACGCTGGCCGTCGCCGGCGATCGTCCTGGCGGGCTGGCTCTTCATCGCGGGCACGCTCGTCTTCTCGGGCAGCCTGTATGCGCTGGCGCTGAGCGGTCAGCGCTGGCTCGGCGCCGTGACCCCCGTGGGCGGCGCCGCGTTCGTGGCGGGCTGGCTCGTCCTCGCGTGGGCCTTGTGGGCGCGCCCGTGAAGCGCTGCGCGTGGGCGGCGGGCGCGGAGCTGACGCGGTATCACGACGAGGAATGGGGCGTGCCCGTTCACGACGACCGGCGGCTGTTCGAGTTTCTCGTGCTCGAAGGCGCGCAGGCGGGACTCAGCTGGTCGACGATCCTGGCCAAGCGCGCCGCCTACCGCCGGGCCTTCGCGCGGTTCGATCCGCGGGCGGTGGCGCGCTTCACCGCGGCGCGTGCCCGCGAACTCCTGCGTGACCCGGGCATCGTGCGCAATCGCGCGAAGATCGCGGCCGCCATCGCCAATGCGCGCGCGGTCCTCGTCGTGCAGCGCGAGCACGGCTCGCTCGACGCGTACCTCTGGCGGTTTGTCGAGGGCCGTCCCGTGCAGAACCGCTGGCGCGCGCCGCGCGAGGTGCCGGCCGAGACCGAGACGGCCCGCGTGCTGAGCCGCGAACTCAAGGCGCGCGGCTTCGGATTCGTCGGGCCGACGATCTGCTACGCCTTCATGCAGGCGACCGGCATGGTGAACGACCACCTCGTCGACTGCTTCCGTCGCCGCGACATCGAGCGGCTTCCCGCGCCGTGATAGGCTGTCCGCAGT
>JBIOXS010000152.1:0-5381 GCA_044869815.1 Candidatus Rokuibacteriota bacterium
GCCGTGAGCGTGGCGATCGCCTCGTAGCAATCCATCTCGCCGCCGCGTGGCGGCGATTCCTGGAAGTGATCGGACACGGAGAACCAGTCGAAGCCCTGCGTGTCGGCGAACTTCCACAGCTTGCGCATCTCCTCGAGCGGGCCGCCCATGTGACCGATGTGGATGCCGAACGTCATCGACATGCGCCGGATTCCTACGTGAACGACGGATCGATGCGAACGTCGATGAGGGCCGGTCCGCCGCTCTGGAGCGCGCGCCCGACGGCGGCGCCGACGTCGGCGGCCTTCTCCACGCGCTCGCCGGGCACGCCGAGCGAGCGGGCGAGGCCGACGTAGTCGATCAGCGGCTTGTCGAGATCCATCGCCACGTACGTGTCGTCCTCGGCCGAGAAGCCCTTGAGCGCCTTGGTGCGCTCCTTGAGGATGCGGTACGACGCGTTGTTGAAGATGACGTAGACGGCGGCGATCGAGTCGTGCGCGGCCGTCCACAGCGCCTGCGCCGTGTACATGGCGCTGCCGTCCCCCACGAGGGCGACGACGGGGCGGTCAGGCAGGGCAAGCTTCACGCCGAGCGCGGCCGGCAGGCCCCAGCCGATGCCGCCGCCCCGCAGACCGAAGAACGCTTTCGGATCGGCGCAGCGGAAGAAGTTCCGGATGCCCGGCGCCGAGGAGATCGCCTCGTCGATCACGACGACGTCGTCCGGGACCGCCTGGGCGACGGCGTGAACGAGGGCCAGCGAGCCCATGGGGTTCTTCCTGGCCTCGTCGATGGCGCGCTTCGTCAGATCTTCGCGGTCGCGCGCCTGCGTCGCCGCCAGCGCCTCGCGGCGCCGGCCCGCGTCCTTGTGGCCGGACGTGCCGGCGTGGCGCCGGATGGCCTCGCAAAGCTCCGGCAGCGTGGCCTTGGGATGGCCCTGAATCGCGATCGACGCCGGGTAGTTCTTCCCGAGCTCCCACGGATCCACGTCGAGATGCACGACGTCGAGGCCCGGCGGCATCGGATCGACGTCCGACGGCAGCGAGAGCGTGAACAGGTCGCCCCCGACGGAGAACAGGATGTCGTGGCGCATCAGCACGCCCTTGATGGGCGCGCCCAGTCGCGGCATCGACCCGGCGTAGAGCGGATGCGTGAAGGGGAAGTTGCACGTGGAGGCGACGCCTTCCAGCATGACCGGCGCGCCGAGCAGCTCGGCCAGCTCCACGAGCTCGGCGAGCGCGTCGCCGTGGGCGACCGCGTCACCGGCCACGATCAGCGGCTTGCTGGCCGCCGCCAGCTTGCGCGCGGCGGCGTCGATGGCCGCCCGGTCGCCGACGATCTGCGGGGCCACGCGCGTCGGCGCGAGGAGGTCGAGATGGTCGCGCTCGGCGTTGAGCACGTCCACGGGCAGCGAGAGGAACACCGGTCCGGTCGGCTGCGCGAGCGCCGATTTCACGGCACGGCGCACGATGCGCGGCAGGTCCTCGAGCCGATGCGCTTCCGTCGACCACTTGACGTACGGCGCGGCGACCGGCGGCAGGTCGGACCAGAGGATCGGCTCGGTGACGGTGAAGCACTGGTCGTGCTGGCCGGCGGTGAGGAGGAGGGGCGAGTGCGCCTTGAACGCGTCGTACAGCATGCCCATCGCATTGCCGAGTCCCGGCGACACGTGGACGTTGACGGCGGCCAGGCCGCCGCTCGCCTGCGCATAGCCATCGGCCATGGCGATGGCGACCGCCTCCTGCAACGCGAGCACGTAGCGGATGCCCGGCTCGCGCGCGAGCCCGTCCATCAGCGGCAGCTCGGTGGTGCCGGGGTTGCCGAACATGACGGAGACGCCTTCGGTCTTGAGGATCTCGAGGAACGCTTGCTTGCCCGATATGTATGCCATGGCGCGCGATCATAAACCCCGGCGGCGGTTGATTCCAGTCCGGTCGCCTGCGATGCTGTCGACCGTGCCGCCCGACGAGCCGCCGCTGCTCCTCGCCGCGCGCCGACAGCCCACGCCGTTCACGCCCGTGTGGCTCATGCGCCAAGCGGGACGCTACCTGCCGGAGTACCGCGCGATGCGCGCGCGCCACTCGTTTCTCGAGCTCTGCAAGACGCCGCAGGCGGCGGCCGAGGTCACGCTGCAGCCGGTGGAGCGGCTCGGCGTCGATGCCGCCATCCTGTTCGCCGACATCTTGCTGATCGTCGAGCCGCTGGGCGTGGGTCTCGAGTTCGCGAAGGGCGAGGGCCCCGTCATCCACCGGCCGGTTCGCGGTGCCGACGCCGTCGCGCGATTGAGGCCCATCGACGTGGAGAGCACGGTCGGCTTCGTGTTCGAGACGGTGCGGCTGGCGCGCCGCGCGTTGCCGGCGGGGGTGCCGCTGATCGGGTTCGCCGGCGCGCCGTTCACGGTCGCCTCGTATGTCGTCGAGGGCGGACCGTCACGCGACTTCACGGCGACGAAGCGCCTGATGCACGAACAGCCCGACGCGTGGGCGCGCCTGCTCACGCTGCTCGCGCGCGCCACCGCCACGTACTTGAATGGCCAGATCGCCGCCGGCGCCCAGGCCGTGCAGCTGTTCGACTCCTGGGTGGGCGCGCTCTCGCCCGACGACTACCGCGAGTTCGTGCTGCCGCACACGCGCGCGGTGATCGGCGCCCTCACCCCGGGCGTGCCGGTGATTCACTTCGGAACGGGCACCGCGGGATTGCTGCCGTCGATGCGCGAGGCTGGCGGCGACGTCATCGGACTCGACTGGCGCACCGACCTCGACGCCGGCTGGCGCGCCGTCGGCGAGGACGTCGCCGTGCAGGGCAATCTCGATCCGGCCGCGCTCCTGTCGCCGCCGGCGCGCTTCGAGGCCGCCGTGCGCAACGTCCTCGGGCGCGCGCGGGGCCGACCCGGCCACGTCTTCAACCTCGGCCACGGCATTCTCCAGTCCACGCCGGTCGAGCACGTGAAGGCGCTCGTCGACATGGTGCACGAGCTGAGCGCCCGGCGATGAGCGCGATCGACGCCGTGCTCCTGGTCGCGTTCGGAGCGCCGACGACGCCCGACGAGATCCGTCCGTTCCTCGAGATCGTGACCCGCGGTCGCCGCGTCTCGCCGGAGCGACTGGAGGAGGTCGTCGAGCACTACGAGCGCATGCCCGGCGGCCGCTCGCCGCTCAACGAGCTCACGGAGCGCCAGGCCGCCGGCCTGCGACAGGCGCTGGCGGGCAGCGGCCGGCGCCTGCCCGTCTTCGTCGGCATGCGCAACTGGCATCCGTTCGTGCGGGAGACGCTCGCGGCCATGGCAGCGGCCGGTCACCGCCGCGGTCTCGGCATCATCCTCTCGCCGTTCCGCAGCGAGGCGTCGTGGGAGCGCTATATGAAGGATGTCGCCGAGGCCCGGCGTGAGGTGCGCGGCGCGCCGGAGGTGGCGTTCGTCCCACCCTGGGGGCGGCATCCGGCGTTCGTGGCCGCCGCCGCCGACTGCCTGCGGGCGGCGCTCGAGGCGGTGCCACCCGCCGAGCGCGCGGAAGCGGCCGTCGTCTTCAGCGCGCACAGCATCCCGCGCCCGATGGCCGACGCCTCCCCGTACGTGGACGATTTCACCGCGGCCGCCCGCGCCGTGGCCGGTGCGCTCGGCATCGAGCAATGGAGCCTGGCGTACCAGAGCCGGAGCGGAAGCCCGGACGATCGGTGGCTCGAGCCCGACATCGGCCACGTCGTCCAGCAGCTGGCCGGCAAGGGCGCGCGTGACGTCGTGGTCATGCCGCTCGGCTTCGTGTGCGACCACGTGGAGGTGCTGTACGACCTCGACATCGAGGCGCGCGCGCTGGCCGCCGGGAACGGCGTCGCGTTTCATCGCGCCTCGGCCGTGAACGACCATCCGCAGTTCGTGGCCATGCTGGCCGATCTCGTGCACCGCGCGTGCGCCTGAGCGTCGTCGTCGTCGGCGGCGGGATCAGCGGGCTCGCGGCGGCTCATCGCGCGACCGAGCTCGCGCGCGAGCGCGCGATCGAGCTCGAGCTCAAGGTGGTCGAGGCGCGCGGCCGCCTCGGCGGCACCATCGTGACCCAGCGGCTCGGGGGGTTCGTCGTGGAGGACGGGCCCGACTCGTTCCTGTCCGAGAAGCCGTGGGCGCTCGCGCTGTGCGGGCGGCTCGGCCTCGAATCGAAGCTGGTTCGGACCGACGACCGCTTTCGCAAGGTGTTCGTCTGGTTCCGCGGGCGACTCCATCCGCTCCCGGACGGCTTCCAGCTGCTGGCGCCCACACGCCTCATGCCCTTTGCCACCTCGTCGCTCTTCTCGTGGCCGGGCAAGCTCCGCATGGCGATGGACGTTCTCCTCCCGCGCGGGGGCGGGGACGACGAGAGTCTCGGCAGTTTCGTGCGCCGGCGCCTCGGCCGGGAGGCCCTCGAGCGCGTGGCCCAGCCGCTGGTCGCCGGCATCTACACCGCGGATCCCGACGACCTGAGCGTGGCGGCGACCATGCCGCGCTTCCTTGAGATCGAGCGCCGCGACCGCTCGATCATCCTCGGGCTCCGCCGGGCGGTGAGAGCAGCGCCGCAGCCCGGCACGAGCGGCGCACGCTGGAGTCTGTTCGTGACGCTCTCCGACGGCATGGAAGCGCTCGTGCGCGCGCTGGCCGAGCGGCTGCCGGACAGCAGCGTGGTCCTTCGACAGCGCGTCGCATCGCTCGAGCGCACGGCGGGACGCTGGCGCCTGGTGACCGCCGAGGGCGCGCGGTTCGAGGGCGATCGCGTCATCGTCGCCGGCGAGTCGCACGGCGCCGCCCGCCTGCTGCGCCCCATCGACCCCGCGCTCGCCACGCTGCTCGGCGAGATCGAGTACGCGGGCGCGGTCACCATCTCGCTCGGCTACCGGCGGGCCGATGTGCCGCATCCGCTCGACGGCTTCGGCTTCGTGGTCCCGCGCACCGAGGGCGAGGCGATCCTGGCGGCGACCTTCTCGAGCGTGAAGTATCCGGGTCGCGCGCCCGAAGGCCACGCGCTGCTGCGTTGCTTCCTCGGCGGCGCGCTCGACCTCGGCGTGCTGACCGAGGATGATGCGTCATTGCTGAGGCGCGCGCGTACGGAGCTGGGTGCCGCGCTCGGCATCACCGCCGAGCCGGTGCTGAGCCGCGTCGCGCGCTGGCCGGCCTCGATGCCGCAGTACCGTGTCGGCCACCTCGCCCGTGTGGAGACGCTCGAGCGGCGCGTGCTCGCGCTGCCCGGCTTGCACCTCGCGGGCGGCGCCTATCGCGGCGTCGGCATCGCCGACTGCGTGCGCTCCGGCGAAGCCGCCGCCGAGGCGGCGCTCACGCCCTAGACAACCTCGATGGCGCCGGCCTTGCGGAGGCTCTCGACGCGCGCGTCGTCGTAGCCGAGCACCTCGGTCAGCACGGCGCGCGTGTCCTCGCCCACGCGATA
>JBIOXS010000153.1:0-15501 GCA_044869815.1 Candidatus Rokuibacteriota bacterium
GCCGGCGAGGGCGCCGTCGGCTGGCTGATGGAGCATCTCTCACCGCTGGTGTTGCCCGACCTCCTGGTCGATCCGCGGTTCCGCGAGCGCGAGTGGGCGCAGAGCGAAGGGCTCGTGTCCTTCGTCGGCGTGCCGCTGGTGCTGGAGCAGGCGCCCATCGGCGTGCTGCTGTGCTGGAGCCGGCAGCGCCGCGAGTTCCAGACGGAGGAGGTGGCGCTGGCCCAGGCGCTCGGAACTTCGGCCGCCGTCGGCATCCGCAACGCCCGCCTGCACGAGGAGACGGAGCTGCGGCTGCGGCACACCGAGACGCTCGTGTCGGTGAGCCAGGCCGTCGGCTCCACGCTCGACCTGAGCGAGGTGCTGCGCCGGACCACCCGCGAAATGGTCCGCGCCCTCGGCGCCGACACCGGCATGGCCTGGCTCCTGACGCCGATGCGCGATCGCTTCGTGCCGCTGGTCGGCTATCACGTGCCCAAGGACTTGCTGAACAAGGTCGGCGTGGCCGCGCTGAAGGTCGACGATCCGTTCTTCGCGACCGTGGGCGGCCTGGTGGAGCCCGTCGTGGTGACGAACGGGACGGCCCACCCGCTCGCCGACACAGCGATCGCGCGCCTCATGGAGCACAAATCGCTGCTCATCCAGCCGATCCGCTGGAAGGGCGAGCTCATCGGCGCCTTCTCGGTCCTGTGGGTCCGTGAGGCGCACCGCTTCACCGCCGAGGAGCTGCGCCTCACCGAGGGCATCGCGCTCCAGGGCGCGCTCGCCGTCGAGAACTCGCGGCTCTACCAGGGCGTCAAGCAGCAGATGACGGAGCTGAAGCAGACCCAGGCGCAGCTCGTGCAGTCCACGAAGCTGGCCGCCATCGGCGAGCTGGCCGCCAACATCGCGCACGAGATCAACAACCCCCTCACCACGGTGCTGGGCTTCGCCTCGTTCATCGCCGAGCGGCTCAAGGCGGACGATCCGATGCGCGAGGAGCTCACGCTCATCCAGGACGAGGCCTCGCGGGCGCGCGACATCGTCCGCGACCTGCTACAGTTCAGCCGGCAGCGCGACTTCATGCCGGAGACGGCGAACTTGAACCAGGTCCTCGAGCAGGTCCTCACGATGATCCGCCGGCAGGGGGCCTTCGGAGCCGTCACCGTCAACGAGCAGTTCGCGCCGAACCTGCCCGGCGTCGAGGTCGACGTCTCGCGCATCAAGCAGGTCTTCCTCAACATCGTCAACAATGCCGTGTACGTGATGCCGAACGGCGGCTCGCTCACGGTACGCACGCTCGCGACCGACGGTGGTGTCCGCGTGGAGTTCGAGGACACCGGCCCAGGCATCGCCCCTGAGCACCGGGACCGCATCTTCGATCCGTTCTTCACGACGAAGCCGGAGGTCAGCGGAACCGGCCTCGGCCTGTCGGTGAGCCTCGGGATCGTGCAGAGTCACGGCGGAACGATCCTCGTCACGAGCGAGGTCGGCAAGGGCGCCACCTTCACCGTCGTCCTGCCGCTCCGCATCGATGGCGAGACGCCCGCGGAGGCGGTGACGCCCGCCCCGTAACGCTGCGTCAGTCGCGCAGCAGCTCGCTGGCGACGCGGGCGGCCCCGAGCAACGGCGCCCGGGGATTCATCGCCACCCGCACCGAAATCGTATGCATCAGCGGGGCGAGCCGCCCTTTGTCGCGGAAGGCGGCCAGGAAGCCACCCTCCTGGAGCAGCGGCAGGATCCGCGGCGCGATCCCGCCCGTGAGGATCACACCTCCGAGCGCCAGCCCTTTCAGAGCGAGATTGCCGGCCTCCGCGCCGTAGATCGAGACGAACATCGCGAGCGCCTTCGCGCACAGCCGGTCGCCGCCGGCCAGCGCCTGTTGCGTGATGACGGCCCCGGGATCCTCGTGCCGGAGGGCCTCCGCGACCGCGGCCGACTCGGGCGCGAATCGCGTCTCGCGAAGGAAGCGGTAGAGGTTGTGGAGCCCGGGGCCGGAGAGGACTCGCTCGTAGCTCACCGTGCCGAGCTCCTTGCGCAGGAAGGCGAGCAGGTCGTCTTCGAGCTCGTCGCGTGGTGCGAAGTCCGTGTGGCCGCCCTCCGACGCGATGACGGTGTATCCGGTGGCGGCGGGGACCATCAGCGCCTCGCCGAGCCCGGTGCCGGCCGCGATGACCGCCATGTTTCCGCGTCGCGGTGTCCCGGGCTGAAGCGTGACCAGCTCGTCATCGGCCAGCGCGAAGATGCCGTGGGCGGCCGCTTCGAGATCGTTGACGAGCCGCGCCGGGGCGCCGCCGGCGATGCGGGACAGCGCCTCCTCGTCCACGTGCCACGGCAGGTTGGTGGTGGTGGTGCGACCGTCGACGACCGGACCCGCGATGCCGACGCCGACGGCCGCGACGGCGGGCCGCGGGGGCGCGTCGAGAAAACGCGCGATGGCCGCCTCCAGCGAGGCGAAGTCACGACTCGCCACCGTGACGTCGCGGACCAGGCGACCGCCGTCGAACAGCGCGAGGGTCGTCTTGGTGCCGCCGACGTCCCCCGCGAGGATCACGCTATTTCTGCGTGCCGGCGTAGATGCCCATGACCGTCCCGAGGAACTTCAGCGCCTCCGGCTTCTTCCGCTGGAACGAGTTGCGCCCGATGATCGAGCCGAAGCCACCCCCGTCCCGGATGGCGCGGACCTCGTCGAACACCTGCTCGTCCTTCGCGGCGGCGCCGCCGGAGAAGATGACGATGCGGCGTCCGTTGAACGCGGCCTGCACGACGTGCCGCACGCGCTCGGCCAGGGTGCCGCTGGGGACCTGGGTCGACTCGTAGACTTTCTTGGCGGCCGCCTGCTCGAGATGTCCCGTCGGGAGCTTCACCTTGATGACGTGGGCGCCCAGCTGGGCGGCGATGTGCGCCGCGTAGGCGGTCACGTCGAGCGCGGTCTCCCCGTCCTTGCTGAGGCCCGAGCCGCGCGGATACGACCAGATGACGACGCCGAGGCCGTTGGCCTTCGCCTCGACCGCCATGTCGCGGATCTCCTCGTACATCTCGAGCCGATGCTCCGAGCCGGGATAGATCGTGAACCCGATGGCGACGCACCCGAGGCGCAGCGCGTCGCGCACCGACGCGGTGATCGCCTGGTTCGGGTCCTTTTCCTCCAGCAGCACGTCGTGATTGTTCACTTTCAGGATGAGCGGCACCCGGCCGGCGAACTCGCGCGCGCCCGCCTCGATGAAGCCGAGCGGGGCCGCGTACGCGTTGCAGCCGGCGTCGATCGCGAGCTCGAAGTGGTAGCGCGGGTCATAGGCGGCGGGGTTGACGGCGAAGCTCCGCGCCGGCCCGTGCTCCACGCCCTGGTCGACCGGCAGGATCACCAGCCGCCCGGTGCCGGCCAGCGTGCCGCTCTTCAGCAGACGCGCCAGGTTCGTGAGCGTGCCGGGGTTGTCGCTGCCGTACCACGACAAGATCTCCTTCACGCGATCGCTCATGACGTGCATACCTCCTCACAGCGCTGGGCTAGAAGTCTTCGAGCAGGCGCCCCATCGGGCCGCGGGACACGAGGCCAGCATACCGCGGGGCGTGCGGCGGATCCCAGGACGACTTCGGGAGGCGCCAACGGTGCCGGCGCCGCCTCCTTCGCGGCCGTGCCCTACCCTCGGCCCGCTCCGTCAAGTGGCCGTCATCACTCGTCGGATCGATGGAGGATCGCGTATAGTAGCGACAACTTGACCCCAGCCCCTGGAGGATCTCGGTGGTTCAATTCGCCATCTCCCGCGTGCTGTGGCTGATCCCCACGCTCCTCGCCATGGCGCTGGTGACGTTCCTCGTGATGCACGCCACGCCCGGGAGCCCGCTGGATCCGGTCGCTGAGGGCGCCAATCCCCTGTCGCCGGAGACGCAGCGAAACCTCGCTGCGCACTACGGTCTGGACCGGCCACTGCCCGAGCAGTTCGTGATCTTCGTCCGCAACGCGCTCCGGGGCGACTTCGGCAACTCCTTCGTCTACCGCTCGCGGACGGTGCGCGAGATCCTCGTCGACACCTTTCCGGTCTCGCTCCTCCTCGGCAGCATGGCCCTCGTCCTCGCCGTGGCCGGTGGGCTCGCCCTGGGCATCCTCGCCGCCGTCTATCAGAACCGCACCTGGGACTACGTGTCGGTCACCCTCGCCACGGCCGGGGTCGCCGTCCCGAACTTCGTGCTCGCGGTGTTCTTCATCATCCTGTTCTCGTTCGTGATCCCGCTCTTCCCGACCGGCGGCTGGGACTCGCCGCGGAACTGGGTGCTGCCGACGGTAACGCTGGCGCTCGCTCCGATGGGCATCATCGCGCGGTTCACCCGGGCCAGCATGCTCGAGGTGATCCGGGCCGACTACACGCTGACGGCGCGTGCCAAGGGGCTGGCCGAAGGGCCGGTCATCTTCAAGCATGCCCTGAAGAACGCGCTCATCCCCGTCGTCACCCTGCTCGGTCCGATGTTCGCGGCCATCGGCACCGGGTCCTTCTTCGTCGAGTCGATCTACCGCGTGCCGGGGATGGGGCGGTTCTTCGTGCTGTCGATGACGGGCCGCGACTACCCGATGATCATGGCCGTCGTCCTGACGTACGGCGCCTTCCTGGCGATCATGAACTTCGTCGTCGACCTCGCCTATGGTGCTCTCGACCCCCGAATCCGCCTTTAAGCTCGGAGGGGGGCTTCGCCCCCCTTCCGATGCCTCCCCCCAGGACGGCGTGCGCGGGCAAAGCCCGCGCTCGAACGAGGGAACGTCTTCAGGGCGACCGACGAGTCTTTGGCGCGATGCGTGGCGGCGGTTACTACGGAACAAGCTGGCGGTGACGGGCGGAATGGTCGTCATCCTGTTGGTGCTGCTCGCGATATTCGCGGATGCTCTGGCGCCGTATTCGTATACGAAGACGAACTTCGGGAGGTTGAACGAGGGGCCGACGCGAGAGTATCCGTTCGGAACGGACCAGCTGGGGCGGGACATGCTCTCGCGGATGATCTACGGGGCCCGCGTGTCGATGCTGGTCGGCCTCGGGGCGCAGGTCATCATCGTGCTCATCGGCGTGCCCATCGGCGCCCTGGCCGGCTGGATCGGCGGCCGTGTCGACACGCTGCTCACACGGTTCATCGACGTGATGTATGCGTTCCCGCGGCTGCTGTTCGTGATTCTCGTCATGTCGATGCTCGGCGCCGGCCTTCTCAACATCTTCATCGCGATCGGATTGACGGGCTGGGTCGGGATCGCCCGGCAGACCCGCGCCCAGGTCCTGGCGCTGCGGCAGAAGGAATTCGTCGAGGGCGCCCGCGCGCTGGGTGCGCGCTCGTGGCGCCTGCTGGTCCGTCATGTCCTCCCGAATGCGCTCTCGCCGATCGTCGTCGCCATCACGTTCGGCATCCCGGAAGCCATCTTCACCGAGGCCGCCCTCTCGTTCATCGGCGTGGGGATCAATCCGCCGACGCCGTCGTGGGGGCAGATGGTCGGCGAAGGACAGCAATATCTCCGGTCCTCCTGGCACCTGTGCGTGGTGCCGTCGATCGCGATCGCGATCACGATGCTCTCGTTCACCTTCCTCGGCGACGGCGTACGCGACGCCCTGGACCCCCGGCTGAAATAACGACGTCAAGGAGACGCCCATGAAGCCAGTCAGGATCGACGACGCCCAGATGGACCTGCTCTCAAGCCGACTCGCCGCCATCGGCGTGGGACGCCGCGACTTTCTGCGCGTGGCGGCCGGACTCGCGGCCCTCGGGGGCGGCGTCTTCAGCGCGCGCGAGGCCGCGGCCGCGCCCAAGCTCGGGCCCGGTGAGAAGCTGGCGCGCGAGCAGCTGTTCCGCATGGGCGGGGGCGGATGGTACCAGCAGGACCCCGCCAGCCACGACTTCAATAAAGATCTCTACTGCGGTGGCGTCGCCGAGCTCTTCGCCGGCCTCATGAAGTTCAACGCCGACTTCCAATCGATGCCGTACGTCGCGAACAAGATCACCCCGAACTCGGATGGCTCGATGTGGACCTTCGCGATCCGCAAAGACGCGAAGTGGTCTGACGGCTCGCCGTGCACCGCCCGCGATTTCGAATACTCCTGGAAGCGCCAGCTCGACCCGGCCACGGCAGCCCCGTACGCGTCGTTCCTCTACGACATCAAGAACGGCGAGGCGTTCAACAAGAAGCAACTGACGGACGCCAGCCAGGTCGGCGTCCGGGCGAAGGACGATTGGACGCTCGAGGTGACCCTCGAAGGCCCGCGTGGATATTTCCCGGTGCTGAGCGCGTATCTCGCGGCGCTGCCGGGTCACCGTGCGTCGATCGAGAAGCATGGTGAGAAGTGGACGGAGGCAGCCAACATCATCTGCAACGGCCCCTTCATGCTGGAGACGTGGGAGCACAACAAGCAAATGGTGCTCAAGAAGAACCCGCACTTCTTCGGGGCCAAGGACGTGACGCTGGAGAAGGTCGTCATCCCAATCATCCCCGTCGCGTCCGGGGCGCTGCCGTACGAGAACAATGAGCTCGACCTGACGGCGCTCCAGACGGCAGACCTCAAGCGCCTGCAGGCCGACCCGAGGACGGCGAAGGAGGTCTTCCGCTATCCCTTCCCGGGCACCTGGTACCTGATCCCGCAGGTCACCAAGCCGCCGTTCGACAATGCGAAGGTGCGTCGCGCCATCGGCCACGCGATCGACCGCGAGAACGTCGTCAGGGTTTCCCAGGGCTTCGCCATCCCCGCCCACTCGATGATTCCGCCCGGCTTCCCGGGCGCCCTCGATGACAAGAAGATCCGCGACCTCCAGCGGTTCGATCCGAAGGCCGCGCTGGCCATGCTCAGGGGCACGCCGTACGAGGGCGGGAAGAACTGGCCGAAGGTCACGCTCTCGATGCGCGACGAGGGGCTCGGCAGCAAGCCGCTCGCCGAGGCCGTGCAAGCCGTTCTCCTCGAGCATCTGAATCTGAAAACTGACCTCGAAGTGCTCGAGCCGCGTGTCTTCCGCGAGCGGCTGTGGAAGCAGGAGCTGCAGTTCGTGTGGATCCGCTGGTTCATGGACTATCCCGACCCGCACAACGAGTACTTCGACACGTTCTACGGCAAGAAGACAACGGGCAAGCGCCAGGCGTGGGTCAACGACGCCTTCGACAAGGAGCTCGAGGCGGGGCGCGACACCCGCGACACCAAGAAGCGCCTCGCCCACTACGCGAAAGCCGAGGAGATCCTGCAGACCGACGCCGGCTACGTCCCCGTGGCGTGGACCTTGCGTTACGCCGCCGCCAAGCCCCGGGTCCGCGGGTTCGAGAAGAACAAGGCCGGCGAGCAGCTCGTCATCGGCAACATCTATGTGGACATGCTCTCGCACCTCTACATAATCGAGCGGGCGTGATGGCGGACGACGAGCGCCTCCGCGGCGAGCTGTACGCCGCCTTCAAGAACCGCGCGCTGATGTACTGGCACATCTTCGCCGAGCTGCGGCGCGCCGTCGGCGAGCCGCAGGCAACGGGGCTGCTCGCCCGCGCCATCGAGGCGCGGGGGCGGGAGATCGGCACGGTGTTCGCGCGCTACGGACCGTCGGATCTCGCGGGCCTGCGCGACGCCTTCGTGGGCGGCGTTCCCGATCAGGGCCGCATGTTCTCGCCGCGCGTCGAGCGGTGCGATGCCGGCGGCCTCGACATCACGCTCGAGCGCTGCCCGCTGAAGGAGGCCTGGCAGGAGGCCGGTGTCCCGGAGGGGGACATCGCCACGCTGTGCCGGGTCGCCGGCCGGGTCGACAACGGCACGTTCGAGGCGGCGGGCTTCGAGTTCTCCGCCGACACGTGGCAACCCGGACGCGAGGGCTGCTGCCACCTGCACATCCGCCCGGGTCGAGGGCACTAGAGGAGCGGCCCTGCACGTCAAGACGCTCGCGCAACGGCTGGTGCCCGGCGGCGTGCTGGTGGCGACGACCATCCTGCTGCTCGTGGTGCCGGCGTGGCGCGAAGCGGCGGTCGGCTTCGTGCCCGCCTATCCCAACGCGGCCTTCGCGGCGGGCGTGGTGCTCGCGCTCCGGTTCCGTCGCCATCGCGTCTTCCTCGTCGTGCTACTGCTCGCCGCCGCCGAGCGGCTCGTGTGGCTCACCGCCGAGTCGCCGGTCGGTCACATCATGGTCGGGGCGGCGTCGGTGTGGTTGCCGCTGAATCTCGGCATTCTCGGCTGGCTGCCCGAGCGGTACGGCTTCCGCGTCGCGGCCGCCTGGATCATCGGCCTCGTCGCCGTCGAGGCCGTGGTGACCGCGCTGGCCATCCAGCCCGAGGCGGGGCCGCTCGCCGCGTTGCTCGCGAGCTCGCTCGGCGGCTGGAACCTGAGCCTGGCGGGCCTCGCCGCCTTCCTGGCCGCCATCACCCTCGCTGCGCTCCGGGCGTCGGCCCGGCCGTACCCGATCGAGTGCGGAACGCTCTGGGCGCTGGTGGGGGCGCTGCTCGGGTTCGCCGCCGGCGCGCCGTCGCTGGCATCCATCGGATTTGCGGGGGCCGGGCTCGTGCTGGCCGTCTCGCTCGTCGAGGCCTCGTACGTCATCGCCTACGGCGACGAGCTCACCGGCCTGCCCGGGCGGCGTGCGCTCACGGAGGCGCTCGGACGTCTGAACGGCACCTACACCATCGCCATGGTCGACATCGACCACTTCAAGAAGTTCAACGACGCCTACGGCCACGACGTCGGCGACCAGCTCCTGCGCATGGTCGGGGCACGGCTTGGTGACGTCGGCGGCGGCGGTCGCGCCTTCCGCTACGGCGGCGAGGAGTTCGCGATCATCTTCGACGGCGCTACCGTCGAGGAGGCGGTGCCGCATCTGGAGGCGCTGCGCAAGCGGATCGAGACCACCGGCTTCGCGCTCCGCGGCCCGGACCGCCCCCGCCGGCGTCCGGACGCGCCGCGCGTGACGACGAGACCGGTGCAGCGCGTGTCGGTCTCGGTCAGCATCGGCGCCGCCGCCAGCAACGGCGGCGAGGATCGGCCCGAAGACGTTCTCGACGCTGCCGATGCCGCCCTCTATCGAGCCAAGGACAGCGGCCGCAACCGGCTGTGCATTTAGCCTGAGCCGCGGATCGCGCGCCACACCGACTCGGGGGTGAGCGGCATGTCGAGGTGGCGGACGCCGAGAGGGGCCAGCGCGTCGACGACGGCGTTCACGACGGCGGGCGGGACGCCGATGTTTCCCGCCTCGCCGAGACCCTTGGCCCCGAGCGGATTGCGCGGCGTGGGCGAGTGCGCGTGGTGGATCTCCGCGTGCGGGACGTCGTCCGCCCGCGGCACCGCGTAGTCCATCAGCGTGCCCGTCAGCACGTGGCCGGCGGCGTCGAAGCGGACGGCTTCCATCGCGATCTGGCCCCAGGCCTGCGCCAGCGAGCCCTCGAGCTGGCCGTCGGCGAGCAGCGGGTTGACGATCGTCCCTGCGTCGTCGATCCAGACGAGGCGCTCGATCTGCCATTGGCCCGTCTCGCGCTCGATCGCCACGACGGCGGCGACCGCGCCGCCGCTCCACACCTCGTGCTCCGGCGCCAGCACGTGGGAGGCTTCGAGCCCTCGTTGCTCGCCGCTCGGCAGCGGCCCGTCCCAGGCGAGCCGCGCGACGTCCGCCCACGAGACGAAGCGATCGGGCACGCCGGCGACACCGAAGCCGCCCGCGGCCAGCCGCACGTCATCCGCGTGCGCTTCCAGCAGCTGGGCCGCCAGCCGGCGCGCCTTGGCCGCCACCGCGTCCGCCGCGTGAGCGAGCGCCCCGCCGCCGAGGGCGATGCTGCGGCTGCCGAAGGTTCCGACGCCGGTGGCAATCAGCGCGGTGTCACCGTGACGGATGCGGATCGCCTCCGGCTCGATGCCGAGTCGATCCGCCAGCACCTGGGCGAACGTGGTCTCGTGACCCTGTCCGTGCGCGCTCGAGCCGGTCACCGCGGTCACCCGACCGTCGGCCTCGACACGCACCAGCCCGCTCTCCCACCCCAGCGCCGAGGGCTCCACGTACACCGACAGCCCGATGCCGACGAGCTCGCCGCGCGCGCGGCGCGCCGCCTGCGCGCGGCGTAGCGCCGGATAGTCGATGGCCTCGAGCAAGCCCTCGAGCATGGCCGGATAGTCGCCCGAGTCGTAGCTCTGGCCGGTCGCCGTCGCGAACGGAAAGCGCTCCGGCGGAACCAGGTTGCGGCGGCGGAGATCTGCCGGATCCTGGCCCAGGGCGCGCGCGGCCTCGTCGACGAGCCGCTCGATGAGAAAGGCGGCTTCAGGCCTTCCCGCACCCCGATACGGGCCGATGGGCGGCGTCGTGGTGAACGCGCCTCTCGCCTCGATGTCGACGTCGGCGATCGCGTAGGGGCCAGGCAGGCAGCGCACGTGATTTCGCGGTGTCCCGGCTGCCGTGTAGCCGACGTGCGGACCGAGCGGGCAGGCGATACGGGCACGCAGGGCGAGAATCGCGCCGTCGGCGCCGACGGCCAGCTCGCCGCGTGACACGCTCCCGCGGCCGTGGTGCGTCGTGAGCAGATCCTCGATGCGGGTCGAGATCCACTTGAGCGGACGACCCAGGCGGCGCGCGAGCCACGGGACGAGGATCTCCTCGCGATAGGGCCCGCCCTTCACGCCGAAGCCGCCGCCGACGTCGGGCGCGATCACGCGGACACGCGCGGGCGGGAGCGCGAGCAGCCGGGCCAGCTCGTCGCGGATCCGGTGCGGCACCTGGGTGGACGTCCACACGGTGAGATCGTGGCCGTCCCAGCGCGCGGCCACGCCGCGCGGCTCGAGCGGGACGCCGGCCAGCCGCGCCTGCCGCACCTCGACGGTCACCACCCGCGCCGCCGCGGCGAAGGCGCCATCCGGATCGCCGGACCTCACCGTGTACGTGAACGAACGGTTGCCATCGCCGGCAACGACGCTCGGCGCGCCCGAGGCCAGCGCCGCATCGGCCTCCGCCACGCCCGGGAGCGGCGTGTACTCGATCCGCGCGGCGCCGACGGCATCGACGGCGAGCGCCGCCGACTCGGCCACCACCGCCGCCACCGGCGTACCCTGCGCGCGCACGACGTCGCCGGCGAGGAAGGCCATCGGTGGCAGCACCATTCCCTCGAAGGCGCGGATCAAGCCGATCGGCGGAAACGGATCGAGATCGGCCGCCGACACGACGGCGATGACGCCGCGCGCCTTGCGCGCGGGCTCGAGGTCCATGGCGGCGATGCGCGCGTGCGCGTGCGGGCTGCGAACGAAGGCGAGATGCGCCACGGCCGGCAGACGCAGGTCGTCGAGAAAGCGGCCGGCGCCGCGAAGCAGCGGCGGATCCTCGCGGCGCCGAACGGAGCGGCCGACGTGGCTCACGTGAGCCCGGATTGTACAATCACGTCCATGCGTCTGCGTCTGCATTCTCCGCTGGCGTCATGGTTCGCGGGTCCCGCCGCCCTCGCGACGTTTCGCCGCCACGCGCTGGGGCGACGGGCCGACGTCCGAGCGGCGAGGGATGGCCAGTGGCGTGACATCGCGCCGGACTTCGCCGGAGCCATGGCTCTGGTGCGGGCCGGCGCGCCGTTCCAGATCGCGCTCGAACGTCATTACGATCGCTCCGGCGATCCGTCGCGGCTTCGCGCCGCACTGCGCGCGGGCGCCACCGTGTACCTGCCTCAGGTCCATCAGGTCCTGCCGCGTGTGATGCGGCTCATGGTCGCGCTGCGCGCGACGCTGCTCGGGCCCTTTCGCGAGGAGTCGTCGTTCCTGTTCCTCGTGGACCGGCGCGGGCGAACGGGCATGGGCCTTCATCACGACGGCGACGTCGACGCCTTCTGGCTGCAGCTCGCGGGTCGCCGCCGCGTGACGCTCGGCCCGCCCGTCGCACCGCGCACGCCTCTCGATGTGACCGCGCCTCGCGACCGCGCGCCGGGGTGGCTCACGATTGATCTTGCGCCCGGCTCGCTGCTGCACCTTCCACCACGCACGCCGCACGAGGTCGTCTGCCACGGCCGCTCACTGGCGCTGTCGCTGACGTGGCGACGGCCACGTCGCCGCGCCCGCACGGAACGCGGCGCCCGCGCCATGGCGCTCACCGCCTGGGACGTCGCCTCCGGTCGCGCGGAGCCGCGCCCGCATCCGATCGGGCGCCGGCTCTGGACCCAGGTGCCGGCGGTGGCCGGGGGCGCGCGCGGCGCACGGTTTCCGCTCTGGACGGCGGACGGCGCCGTCTGGCTGCCGCGCCGCGCGCGCAGCCTGGCCTCGCGCCTGTCCACCATGCCGACGGTCGAGCACGCCGGCGCGGCGGCGTCGGCACTGCTCGAGCACGGCGTGCTGGGCAGCGAGGACTTGCCGCTGACGATCGTCCCCGACGCGCCGACGGCGCTCGACGGCTGGAGGTTCGCCTGAGCGTGTGGCGTCGGCTGCCGTTCTTCTACGGCTGGATCGTCGTCGCCGTCGCCTTCGTCACCATGGGCATCGGCGTGAACACGCGCACGTCGTTCTCGCTGCTCTTTCCGCCGATCCTGGCGGAGTTCGGCTGGGATCGCGCCGCGACGGCCGGCGCGTTCTCCAGCGGCTTCGTGGTGGCCACCGCGTATGTGCCGTTCATGGGCCTGGCCATGGATCGTCTCGGCCCCCGCATCGTCATTCCGTTCGGCGTGATCGTCTGCAGCGCCGGCCTCGCGCTGGCCACGCTGATCTCGCGCCCCTGGCATCTCCATCTCACGCTGGGCGCGCTCGTCGGGGGCGGCTCGATCTTCCTCACCTACATCGGCCACTCGCTCTTCTTGCCGCACTGGTTCGTGCGCCGGCGCGGGCTGGCCATCGGCATCGCGTTCGCCGGCGTCGGCGTGGGCTCGATCGTCCTGTTCCCATGGCTGCAGCGCATGATCGAAGCGGGCGGCTGGCGCGCGGCCTGCTGGGCGATGGCCGCGGCGCTGCTCCTCGTGCTGCTCCCGCTCAACATCCTCTTGCAGCGGCGGCGACCGGAAGATCTTGGTCTTGCGCCCGACGGCGAAGCCGGCGGCGGCGCCGCTCGGCGCGCCGCCGACGACAACGTCGTGGATCACGCCTGGGCATCCGTCGACTGGACGCTGGCACGCGCGATCCGGACGGCGCGGTTCTGGTGGCTCTTCGTCGGGTTCTTCTGCGCGCTGTTCGCCTGGTACATGGTGCAGGTCCACCAGACGAAATACCTGCTCGAGGTCGGCTTCGATCCCACGCGCTCGGCGTTCGCGCTCGGTCTCGTCGGGCTGTTCAGCATCGCCGGTCAGATCGGTCTCGGCCATCTCTCGGACCGCATCGGCCGCGAGTGGGCGTGGACCATCGGTGGCCTCGGCTTCGTCGGCTGCTACCTCGCCCTGCTCGTCCTTCCAAGGCATCCGACGGCGGCGATGCTCTACGTGATGGTGGCGTGCCAGGGCCTGATCGGCTACGGGCTCGCCTCCGTGTTCGGGGCGATCCCGGCCGAGATCTTCCAGGGCCGTCATTTCGGGACGATCTTCGGAACGCTGAACCTGGGCGGCAACGCCGGGGCGGCCTGCGGTCCCTGGCTGGCCGGGGCCGTGTACGACCTGACCGGCAGCTACACGGGCGCGTTCTGGGTGGCCATCGCGGCCAGCGTCGTCTCGATGACGGCGATCTGGGCGGCGTCGCCGCGACGCGTCCGTGCTGTCGCCGGCCGGGTCAGACGAGACGCGGCAGTAGCGCGCTGATCGAGCCGCGCAGGACGACGTCGGCGAGCGAGTCCATCTCCGTCGCCTCGGCGTTGACGATGACGACCCGCGCCCCGGCCTCTTTCGCGACCGGCACCACCCCGGCGATCGGATAGACCGAGAGCTTCGTCCCGACGGCCAGCATGAGATCGCACCCGCGCGCCGCCCGCTCGGCCCTTCTGAGATCTTCGGCCACCAGGCTCTGCCCGAAGGAGATCGTCGCCGACTTGAGGATCCCGCCGCACGTCCGGCATGGCGGATCCTCCTCGCCCGCCCGGACGCGGACCAGCGCCCGCTCCATCGGCGCTCGCTCGCCGCAGGCCAGGCACGTCACCTCGCGCGCGGTGCCGTGGATTTCCACGACGACCGAGGGCGACGAGCCGGCTTTCTGATGCAGGCCGTCGACGTTCTGCGTGAGAAGCGCCAGCAGCGTGCCGCGGCCCTCGAGCACGACGAGCGCCTTGTGGCCCGCGTTCGGCTCCGCCGGCTGCGCCGGCGACTCGAGCCGGCTGCGCCACGCGCGCTTGCGCACTTCCGGATCCGCCACGTAGTGCCGGATCGTCGCCATCTTCTCGGCCTCGGGATTTCGGGTCCACACGCCCTGAGGTCCGCGGAAGTCCGGAATGCCGGAGTCGGTCGAGATGCCGGCACCGGTGAGCACGACGATCTGCCGCGCCTCGTCGACGAGGCGGCGCGCGGTCTGGATGGCGCGGTCGAGGTCGGCGGGTTCGGCGGCCATGTCGCTTACATACCACGAGGCCGGTTCGACAGGCCGATGGCTCGCCCGGCTTGCGGCGGCCGCGGCAGCGCGTCGTGCGCGCGCTGCACGGCCGCGAGGCGGGCCAGGATCTCGGGCGCCATCGCGGAGGCCCGGCGCGTGCCACGGCTGACGTGGAGCGACATCAGCTCGTTGGTCGCCGCCAGGTATCCGTCGGCAGCGTGGTACATGGCGTGGAGATAGTGGATGCGCTTGTCGTCGTGCCCGAGGAGCACGGTGGTGAACCGCAGCGGGTCGGCGGCACGGACCTCGCGATGGTAGGTCACGTGCGCCTCGACACAGAACGTCGTGACGGCGCGCGCGGCCCGATGCGCCGCGTCGAGACCCACCCAGCTGAGGAACTCGTCGGTGGCGAAGTCGAATACGACGAGGTAGTAGCCCATGTTCATGTGCTGGTTGTGATCGATCCACTCGGGACGCACGACGTCGCGATAGCCGTCGAACGGCGCGGCGAGATCAGACATCGAGCTGGACGATCTCGGCGTCCATGCCTGACGGCTTCACGGCGAGCCAGGCGATGGCGATGGGCAGCCGGAAGCGGCGCGGCCCCGCGCTGCCCGGGTTCAGGTAGAGAACGCCGTCGCGGCGCTCGATGCGCGGCTGGTGCGAATGTCCTGCGATGACCGCGTCGAAGCCCGCCGCGCGAGGATCGAGGTCGAGCTCCTTCAGATCGTGGAGGACGTAGAGGCTCCGGCCGTCGGTCTCGACGACTTCCGTCTCGGCCAGCGCAGCCGCCCACGGGCCGCGATCGTTGTTGCCGCGTACCGCCACCACCGGCGCCACCGCGCGCAGCGCTTCGAGCACCGTGGGGCCACCGACGTCGCCGGCGTGCACGATGAGATCGGCGCCCGCGAGCGCGCGCAGTGCCTCGGGCCGAACGAGGCCATGGGTGTCGGAGATCACACCGATGCGGGGCATCGAGGGCCGAGCGTAGACGAGCGTCGGCGGCGTGGCAACCGGCCGCCAGCTTGCCGCCCAATCACGGATTCCCTATCATGGGCCGACGGAGGACAGACGATGACCACTGCCGTGGCGCCCGGAGTCGGCGTGCAGATGCTGGAGCGGTTCGGTGAGGCGTGGAACCGACATG
>JBIOXS010000154.1:0-2652 GCA_044869815.1 Candidatus Rokuibacteriota bacterium
TGCCGGCGATGTGGCCGCAGCGCTTCGGGAAGCGCTGGTCCTCCAGGTGGATCCCGGCCACGCCGGTCTTGATCATCTCCTGGACGGTCCGCATGGTCGACAGGGCGTTGCCGTAGCCGTCGTCGGCGTCGGCGATGACGGGGATGTCGACGGCGCTGGCCACCATGTGCGCGGTGCGCGCGACCTCGGTCTGGGTCAGGAAGCCCATGTCCGGCCATCCGTTGGCCATGGCGACGGAGTAGCCGCTCAGATAGATCGCCTTCATGCCGACGCGCTCGGCGATCTGCGCGTCCAGCGGGGAGTACACGCCGCCGGTGAAGACATGCGGCTCCTGCGTGAGGAGCCGACGAAACGCTGTGCCCTTGCTCTCCATGCGTGCCATCTCCTTGACGGGGCTAGGCCGGTCGCGCCAGCGCGTTGGTGGTGGCGCACCACCGGCAATAGGTCGTGGTGTCGAACTCGAGGCGGCAGCTCGCGCACACCTCGGTGCCGCATTCCGCGCAGCCGGCCCGGCGGGCGCCGTGCTCGAGCGTCATCCCGCAATGACACGCCGTTCCCATGACGCGTCCTCCTCAGTGAAGATCGAAGGGGGTGGTGGCGCGAACGGCCCGCGCATCCAGCAGCGAGCCGGCGCAGGGGCTGCAGTAGGTCGCGGACTCCAGGTGAATCGCGCACGTCGCGCAGATGCTGGCTCCGCACTCGAAGCACGCCAGCAGGGTGGGCACCGTCTCTCCGCAGCCGCATCGACCGCCCATGGCCAGAACCTCCCCGTGAGTTGTTGCCCCCTGCTCTTGCAGTCACTGTGCCGGCGATGACGGATGGCGGCAAACGCAATGTTTTTATCGGGGTGATAAAGTTTCGTGATCGGAAAGAAGTTTCACAGCAGGCTATAATCAGATCGTATCGCGACAGCCTGCGTCATAAGCGAGGTGAATCGCGTGGAGATCGGACAGGTCGAGGCCTTCCTGGCGGTGGGGACGTTCGGCGGCTTCCGCCGCGCCGCCGACGCGTTGCGCGTGACCCAGCCCGCCATCAGCGCGCGCATCCGCGCCCTCGAGGGCTCCCTCGGCGTGCCGCTGTTCGTCCGCAGCAAGACGGGGCTGGCGCTCTCCGCCGCCGGCCGCGCCTTCCGCCCGCATGCCGAGCAGCTGCTGCATGCGGTGGCCTCCGCCCGCCAGGCCGTCCACGACCTGCGCCCCGCCAGCGGCAGCGCCATCCAGATCGCGGCCGCGCTCTCCATCTGCACCTACGTCCTGCCCGACGTGCTCAAGCGGTTCCAGGCCACGCACCCGAAGGTGATGATCACGGTGCGGTCGGGTCACTCGAAGGAAGTGCTGGAGATGGTGCTGGCCGGTGAGGCGGAGATCGGGCTCGCGCGCTCGCTGCAGCATCCCGGGGTGGAGACGCTCAGCCTGCGCGACGACCCGCTGGTGCTGGTGGCCCGACCGGATTCGCGGCTGGCGCGCGCGCGTCGCGCGCGGCTCGAGGACATCGCCAGCCAGCCGCTGATCTTCTTCGACCGCGGATCGAGCGACTGGACGCTCACCCACGGTCTGTTCCGCCGCGCCGGCCTGGTGCCGAACGTGGTCCTCGAGGTCGAGACGATCGAGACGGCCAAGCGCATGGTGGAGCGCGGGATGGGCCTCGCGTTCCTGCCACACCTCGCCGTCGTGCACGAGATCCGGCGGCGCCGTCTGTTGGCCCTCGAGATCGGCGATGCGGAGACGCTGAGCCGCAGCCTCGACGTGATCCATCCCCGGCAGCGGCCGCTCAGCGCCGAGGCGCTGGCGTTGCTGAAGACCTTGCGGGCAGCGGTGGGCGAGGCGCAGACGCTGACGCCGAGCGCGCGCGGGTCGCGCAACGGCGCGCGCTCAGGCGTCGGCGGGGCGCGGCGGCCGGGCGAGCAGCGCGGCCGCTGAGGCCAGGGCCAGCCCCAGCGCGACGCCGCCGATCACGTCGGACGGCCAGTGCGCGCGCAGCATCACCCGCGACATGGCCACGAGGACGATGGCGAGCCCGGCGAGCGCGCGGACCCAGGTCCGCGTGGGCGGACCGAGAGCGCCGGCGAGATAGATCACGGCGCCGAAGAACGTCGCGGCGGCGGTGGCGTGTCCGCTGGGAAAGCCGAAGGAGGGGTCGAACGGCCGCGGGCGACCGATCAGGCCCTTGAAGGTGGCTTCGGCGATCGGAGCGAGCAGCATCGCACCCACCCACACCCACCAGCGCGCGCGCGCCTCGGCGAAGACGACCAGCAGCAGGACTGTGGCGGGCGCGAGCACCCACGCGTGGCCGAGGAGCGTGATCATCCGCATGATCGTCACGACCACCGGCGAGTTGAGCCGGAGGAGGCTGTCGCGAGCGGCGGCATCCGCCGGGTGGGCGCCGGCCAGGAGCGCGGCGCCGGCCATGGCCGCGAAGCAGGCGGCCGTCAAGATGAGCATGCCGCGCGGGTGGAGGATGGGTCTCACGGCGCGCGGTCGTTGCGGCGGGTGAGCAGCGTGACGATGACGATGACGAGCATCCCGGCCAGGAGTGCGAGCCCGCCGAAGACCAGGGCGGCCGTGAGGGGACTCCAGCCCTCGCTGCGCAGCGCTCCGGGATGGTCAGCCCATGCCAGCGCCGGCCATAACGTGGGGGGGGGGGGGGGGGGGG
>JBIOXS010000155.1:0-13102 GCA_044869815.1 Candidatus Rokuibacteriota bacterium
CGCTGGCGACCCGAATATCGCGAGGGCGCGTGACGCGCTGGGCGCTGGCCCTCTCCGCCGTCCTCCTCCTCGGAGGCGTCGTGACGGTTGCCGTCGCCCGGCGCCTCGGCAAGTCCGGCTCGCGGCCATCGGTGCTCGTCTCCGTGGTGGCGCTGTGGATCGCGGCGTGGGCGCTCTGGGGCCTCGTCGGCGGGCTGGCGGCGCAGTACGGCCTTCTGCAGCGCTACGACGGCACGCTGTTCGCGGCGTTCGCCCTGACGGCCGGGGCATTGCAGTACCGGACGCAAGTCCGTCAGGGTCGCGAGCGCGGGCTCACCGTGTTCGTCGGCGCCCAGATCCTCTGGCTCGTGGTGGTGATGGTGCGTAACGGCGTTCTCACGCCCTGACGCGCGCCGTCAGCTCCGGCTGCCCGGCTTGATGGCCTGACTGCCCGTCTTGCACAGCGGGCAGGCTTCGGGCGCCCAGGTCGTGGCGCTGACGGTGGCCAGGGCCGTCCGCTTGACCTTGAAGGCGGCCGCGCCGCCGCTCCGGTCGATCAGCGATCCGACGCCGACCACGGCGCCGCCGTGGCCCTCCACGCACTGCACGACCTCGCGCGTGGAGCCGCCGGTGGTGATGACGTCCTCGACCACCAGACAGCGCTCGCCCGTCGGCAGCGTGAAGCCGCGCCGCAGCCGCATCACTCCCCCCTCTCGCTCGGTGAAGAGCGCCCGGACGCCGAGCGCCCGCGCGACCTCGTGCGCGACCAGGATCCCGCCGATGGCCGGCGCGAGGACGGTCTGGACGCCGTCGGCGCGAAAGGGGGCGGCCAGCGCGCTCCCCAGGGCGGCCGCGTGCTCGGGGTATTGAAGTACGAGAGCCGACTGCAGATAGACGTCCGAGTGGAGGCCCGACGTCAGCCGAAAGTGCCCGCGCATCAGGGCTCCCGTCTTCTCGTAGAGCTGGAGCGTCTGGCGTTCGCTGAGTGTCGTCATGGCCCGATTCTATGTCAGGCCGGACGGCGACTCGCGGTCGCTGGGCCATTCGGCACGCCAGCCTGTCCTCGCCCGTGACGCTCTGATCCCGCTCGCGGGCGGAGGAACGGCGCCGTCGCCGCGTAAGTGCGGTTTCCCGGCCGATCTCGGCCGCCGCGCGGGCGCGCGGCCCTGGCAACCGCGTTGCACCTCGCGGCCGGGCACGTCCCGCCCAAGGAGGCTCCGCTCGATGGCGAAGGTGATGGTGGTCGACGACGCGTATTCGGAGCTCAAGCTCATGGAGTCCATCTTGAAGTCGGCCGGGCACGAGGTCGTCTCGCTCATGGACGGCGAGGCCCTCGAGGAGAAGCTCTCGAGCGAGCGTCCGGACGTGCTGCTGCTCGATATCGTGATGCCCAAGCGCAACGGCTATGAAATCCTGCGCGCGCTGCGCAAGGATGCCCGCACCAAGACGACGCCCGTGGTCCTGGTCAGCAGCAAGAACCAGGAGAGCGACCGGGCCTGGGGCAAGCGGCAAGGGGCGGACGAGTACCTCGGCAAGCCCTTCACCTCGGATCAGCTCCTCGGGATGGTCAAGCGCTTTGCTCGATGACGTCACGGCGCCCACGCCGTCCGACGGGGCGCCGGTGTCGCCGTCCGAGGCCGCAGCCGCCGACGCCCCCGTCGCCGCCCGAAATCGGGCCTGCATGGTGACCCTCGGCGGCCGACCGTTCGCGATCGACGTGCGCGAGGCGCGTGAGGTCGTCATGCTCGAGCCGTTGACCGCGGTGCCCGGGGCTCCCGCGCCGCTCGTCGGCGTCGCCAATCTGCGCGGCAACGTCCTCGGTGTGGCCGAGGCGCGCCCGCTGCTCGGGTTGTCGTCGCGCCCCGTCACGCCCGGCTCCCCTGCCCTCGTCATCGCCGTCGGCGACCTGCAGGCTGCGATGCCGATCGACCGCGTGATCGGCCTCGATTGGTTCGAGACGCCACTGCCCCTCGACTCCAGCGACGGTCGCCCGGGCGCGGCATTTGCGGCCGGGCTGCTGCCGCACGCGGGTGACTACGCCACGCTGCTCGATGCCGGCCGGCTCCTCGACGCGCTGCGCGCGCCGTGGGCCTCGGTCGTGGAGGCCTGATGATGAACCGTCGTCGCTTTTTCCGGATGATCGCCGGCTCTCTGGTGCCCGGCGCCGTCACCGGCTCGTCGCCGGCGTGGGCGCAGCCGCGGCCCGTCGGCAGTCGGATGCCCCCGCCCGACCCGCCCCTCGTACGCAGCGCGGCGCCGGCCCTCGACGTCCCGCCCGGCGTCACGCTGAACGACATCCGCATCGGCATGAGCGCGGCGTTCCGCGGCACCGCCGCCGGCCTCGGCACCGAGTTCTATCGCGGCGCCCAGGCCTACTACAACGACGTCAACGGCAAGGGCGGCGTGCACGGACGCGCCATCAGCGTGGTGGCCCTCGATGACGGCTACGAGCCGATTCCGTGTGTGAAGAACACGATCCGCCTGCTCGAGAAGGAGCCGGTCTTCGTGCTCTCGAACTACGTCGGCACGCCGACGCTCACGCGGGCGCTGCCGGTGATCAAGCGCTACGCCGATTCTCAGGTGGTGCTGGTCGGCAACTTCACGGGAGCGCAGCCGCAGCGCGAGGTGCCCTATGCCGAGCACGTCTTCAACATCCGCGCCTCGTACCGGCAGGAGATGATGGCCCTCGTCGACCGCTTCTGGCAGCTGGGCGCGCGCAAGTTCGGGGTCTACTACCAGATCGACGCCTACGGCCGCAGCGGCACCGATGGGGTCGCGCGGGGCCTCGCCCAGCGGGGCGTCCGTATCGTGGGGGAGGCGACCTATCCGCGGGGCGCGAAGTTCACCGACGACATGACGCCCGCCGTCAGCGCGCTCCGACGCGCCGGCGTCGACGTCGTGCTCTGCACCGGCGCCTACCAGGGCTGCGGCGCGTTCGTGCGCACCGCCCGCGACGCCGGCTGGACGGTGCCGATCTCGAATCTCTCGTTCGTGGGCTCGGACGCGATGCTGGCGCTCCTCGTCAAGCACGGCAAGGCGTCCGGTCGCGACTACACCCGCGCCCTCGTGAACTCCCAGGTCGTCCCGAGCTACGACGATCTCAGCCTGCCGGCGGTCGCGGAGTACCGCCTGCTGATGGACCGCCACAATCCGCCGGTGCCGGAGTCGCTCCGCGATCCGAACTACACCATCCAGCGGTACAGCTTCATCAGCCTCGAGGGCTTCGTGAACGCGAAGGTGATCGTCGAGGCGCTCCAGCGCACGGGACCGCAACCGACCCGCGTTGCCTTCCGGCAGGCGCTGGAGTCGCTGCGGGCGTTCGATCTCGGCATCGGCGCCGCCCTGAACTTCGGACCGGACCGGCACCAGGGACTGGACTCCGTGTACTTCACCCGCGTCGAGGGCGAGCGGTGGATTCCCATCGCCGACTGGGCGGCGGCAATCTCGGTGTAGGGGGCCTTCATGACACCTGTGCGCCTGCGCTTCGGAGTGCTGCCCAAGATGGTGCTCTTCCTGGCCGTCGTCCTCATCCCGCTCGCCGCCATCACCTGGTACGTCTCCGTGCGGACGCTGCGCCAGGAGATGACGGAAGAGTTCACCTCGAAGGGCACGGCCATCGCCAACAGCCTGGCCTCGTCGGGAGTCGATCTGATCCTGACGCGTGACGCCTCCACGGTGCAGGCTCTCATCGACCAGTTCGTGACGATCGGCGGCGTGCACTACGTCATGGTCTACGACCCGCAGAAGAGTCTGATCGCGCACACCTTTCACCCGGTGGTCCCGCCGGACCTCATCGACAAGAACCTCGTGCCCGGCGACGCGGCCAAGCAGGTGCGCGAGGTGGTCTACCAGCACCCGGTGACCGGCGCGCCGCAGGAGATCATCGACGTCGGCGTCCCGATGCTGGGCGGTCAGCTCGGGACCGTGCGCGTCGGGATGAACAAGGCGATCATCCACGCGACGGCGACGCGCGCCGGCTGGTTCCTGTCGGCCGTCTTCGGTGGGGTGGCGCTCCTGGCCGTGGTGGCCGGCGCCGTGTTCGCCCGCCGCCTGACGCGACCGATCGGCGCCATCGTCCGCGTGGCCGAGCACGTCGGTCGTGGCGACCTGACGCACACGGTGAGCGTGTCCTCGGGCGACGAGATCGGCCAGCTCGCGCGCACGTTCAACGACACCGTCGTGCGCCTCCGCGCGCACGTCACCACCGAGGCCGAGCGCGACGAGGAGCGCCGGCGGCGCGAAAGCCTGCAGGCCAACATCACGCAGTTCCTGGAGACGATGACCGAGATCGCGCAGGGCGACTTCCGGCGCCGGGGGCAGGTGACCCCCGACGTGCTCGGCAACGTCGTCGACGCCGTCAACGTCATGGTCGAGGAGATCGGCACGTTGCTCGCCGACGTCCGCCATGCGGCCACGCGCGTGGCCACCAGCGCCGGCGAGATGACGGGCGCCACGGATCAGATGGCGCGCGGCGCGGAGACGCAGGCGCGCGACGCCACGACCGTCAGCCGCGAGGTGGAGACCATGACGCGCTCGGTGCGGCAGATCGCGTCGAACGCGGGGTCGGCGGCCACGGCGGCGCGCCAGACGCTGCAGGCGGCCACGGGCGGCGAGGAGGCGGTGCGCAACAGCCTCTCCGGCATGCAGCGGATCCGCGGCGAGGTGCAGGTCATCTCGAAGAAGATCAAGAGTCTGGGCGACCGCTCGCTGGAGATTTCCAACATCGTCGACACGATCGAGGAGATCGCCTCCCACACGAACCTTCTGGCCCTCAACGCCGCCATCGAGGCGGCCGGCGCCGGCGAGTACGGCGCGCGGTTCGCGGTGGTCGCCGACGAGATCCGCAAGCTCGCCGAGCGGGCCGCCAGCGCCACCAAGGACATCGCCGGCCTCATCCGCTCGGTCCAGACGGAGACGCAGGAAGCCGTGGTCGCAATGGAGGAAGGCACGCGCGAGGTCGAGTCGGGTTACCAGGTGACCATCAAGGCCGAGGAGAGCCTCAAGCAGATCGCTGGCATCTCCCGCACATCGGCGGAGCTGGCCGAGGAGATCTCCGGGGTCACGCAGGAGCAGGTGCGCGGCGCGGAAGGCGTCGCCGCCGCCATGCGCTCGATCGCCCAGGTCGCCGTGCACACCGAGCAGGCGGTGTTGCAGACGCGACGCACGGTCGACGACCTCGTGAAAGTCGCCGACGAGCTCACCCGAAGCCTGTCACGGTTCAAGCTGGCGACCGCCTAGCCGGCCATGGTGGAGCCGGCCGACCGGGAGTTCCTCCGCTCCATCTTCCTGATGGAGGCGTGGGAGACCGTCGCCGCGCTCGAGGACGGCGCCGCCGCCGCGGCGCGCGGCGAGCTCGATGCGCTGTACGTCGTCAGCCATCGGCTGAAAGGGGCCGCATCGCTCCACGGCTTTGTCGCCGTCGCGGATCTCGCGTCCGAGCTGGAAGCGGCGCTCGGGTCGACCCCCTTCGACGCGAGCCGCCTTTCGACGCTGCTCGCCGAGCTGAAACGCGAGCTCGACTCCCTCCACGCCGCTGGGGCGGCGCCGGCGGCGACTACCGTCGAGCCCGCCTCGCCCGCGCCGCGCGACGATGTGGATTCGGCCGGGCCGGTCCTGGACGATCCCGTCCGCCGCGAGCTCGCGGAGTTCTTCGCGTCCAACGCGGAGGTCGCCGCGTATTTCGTGCCGGAGGCGACGGAGCACCTGGACGCAATGACGACGGCGCTGCTGGCGATCGAGCGCGGGGGAGGCGAGGAGGACCTCGCCCGGCTGTTCCGCTCGATGCACACCATTAAGGGCGCCGCGTATGTCGTCGGTTGCGTGCGCGTCGGCGAGCTCGCGCACCGGGCCGAGGATCTCCTGGTGGCGGTGCGCGAGGGCGACGCGACGTTGTCGCCACCGGCGCTCGAGGCGCTGTTCGTGACCGTCGACGTGCTCAAGCTGATGCTCGGGCTCACGTCGAATCCGGCCGCCTCGATCACGGCCGTGGCCGCCGACGTCCGCGGGCGCCTCGAGGCCCTGCTCGCCGCGCCGTCGGCGGCGAGCGCGATCAGCGAGGCTGTGGCCGCGCCGGCGCCGCCCCTCGAGGCGCCGTCCATCTCGTCGGCGCCGTCGCTGGCGCTCGCCCCGCGCCGGCGCCCGCTGCCGGCAAGCGCGGCCGCGCGTCGCGGCCCGCGACAGACCATCCGCGTGAACCTCGAGCGTCTCGATGCGCTCATGGACCTCATCGGCGAGCTGGTCACCGGCCGCAGTCGCGTCGACCGCCGTCTGGAGGAGCTCGACCGGCTGTCGGCGTCGCTCTTCGCCAGCCGCGCGCGCCTGGCCGAGGCGGTGACCGAGTTCGAGCGCCGGCAGCTCGATCCGCGACGCGCGACGCCGGCGGCGCCGCCCGCGGCCGAGAAGCCCGCCGGCATCGGTCAGAGCGGACTCTCGGTGGCGGAGATGTTCGCCGAGCTCGAGTTCGACCGGTACGACGACGCGGGGATGTTCGCGCGGAGCATCGCCGAGATCGCCTCCGACATCGCGGAGCTCCAGGCGGAGCTCGTCCGCCTCAATCGCACGCTGCGCGACGACGTGGGGCACGTCCACCGCCTGACCGCGGCCATTCGCGCCGAGATCGGCCGGGCGCGGCTGGTTCCCGTCGGGAACCTCTTCACGCGGTTCGTCCGCCAGGGCAAGGAGGCCGCGCGGGCCGCCGGCAAGCAGGTGCGCATCGAGACGCTCGGCGAGACGGTCGAGCTCGACACCTCCGTCATCGAGCAGATCGTGGATCCGCTGCTACACCTCGTGCAGAACGCCATCGGGCACGGGATCGAGTCGGCCGACGAGCGCCGGGCCCTCGGCAAGCCGCCGATCGGCGCCGTCACGCTGTCCGCGGCGCACCAGGGGGGCGCGGTCATCCTCGAGGTGGCCGACGACGGCCGTGGCATCGATCCGGGTCTGATTCGGCGCCGCGCGGTGGCGCGCGGATTCGTCGCCGCCGACACCGCCGCCGCGCTGAGCGACCGCGAGGCCATCGATCTCATCTTTCTGCCCGGCTTCACCACGGCGACGTCGGTGACGACCGCGTCCGGCCGCGGCATCGGGATGGATGTCGTCCGCACCAACGTTCGCCGGCTGAACGGGGAGATCGATGTCGCCTCCACCGTGGGCGAGGGGACCCGCTTCACGCTGCGCCTGCCCCTCACGGTCCTCGTGTCGGAGGCCCTGCTCGTGCGCGTGGGCGCGGAAACTTTCGCGGTGGCGCTCAACTCGGTGCATCTCGTGACGGCTCTCTCGCCGGACCGGGTCAAGCCGGGGCTGCGTGGAGAAGCGCTGACGATCGGCGAGGACACCGTGGATCTGGTCAGCCTCGCCGGGGTCCTCGGCCTTCCCGAAACGCCGCGCGGGGTGCGCCGTCCGGTGCTCGTCCTGCGCGGCGCCGGCCGTCTGCTGGCCGTGGAGGTCGACGAGGTGCTGCACAAGCAGGACATCGTGATCAAGCCGCTGGGCGGTTTTCTCGAGGGCGCCGGGCCCTTCGCCGGCGCCACGGTCACCGCCGACGGCCGCGTCGTCCTCCTCCTCGACGCCGTGGGCGTGTCGGAGCGGGTGGCAACGAAGGCCCGCGCCGACCGGGCAGCGTCAGCCGCCGCCGCCCAGGTCGACGTTGCGAGCCGCACGGCGCCGCCGCGCAAGCGCGTCCTCCTCGTCGACGACTCGATCAGCGTGCGCCGCTTCGTCGGTCAGATGCTCGAGAAGGCGGGATTCGAGGTCGCCACTGCCGCCGACGGCGCCGATGCGATCGCCCGTCTGGCCGACGCCGCCTTCGACGTCGTGGTGACGGACCTCGAGATGCCGCGCGTCAACGGTTACGAGCTCATCGATGACCTGCGCCGGCGTCCGGCGACACGGGCGCTGCCGGTCATCGTCCTCACCACGCGCGCGGGCGACAAGCACGTCGCCCTCGCGCGGCAGCTCGGCGTCGAGCATTACGTGACGAAGCCGGTCGAAGAGCAAACCTTCGTGGCTCTGGTGGGCTCGGTGGTCCACGCGTGAAAGTCCTCGTCGTCGATCCCGACGCGGCGCGCGCGGCGACCGTCGCCGACGCGTTCGCGGCAACCGGCGTGCAGCCTGCCATCGCCCCGAGCGCGTCGTTCGCGCTGACGATGCTCGAATGGAACCAGCAGGACGTCATCGTCAGCCGCGCCCACGTCGGCGACATGGACGGTCACGAGCTCTGCTCGATGATCCGGGCCGATCCCTCGACCGTCGGCGTGCGATTCGTGCTCATCGCCAGCAACGTGACGCCGTCGCAGGTCTCGCAGATCGGGATCGACCTCGTCATTCCCGATGGGCTGATCGGCCACGCCATCGTCACGCGCGTCATGCACCTGATGCGACGTGACTCGGAGCCGGCCGCGGCGGCGCCGCCCGCCCCTTCGCCCGTCACGCCGGTGGTCGCGGCGCCGTCAGTGCTGTCTCTCACCCCTCCGCCGCCGGTTGCGCCGCCACCGGCACCGCCGGCGCCCGTCGGGTCGGCGCCGACGCCACTGCCGCTGGTCGCCGCGGCACCGGCCGCGCCACCTCCGGTTGCGCCACCGGCGGTCGCCGTACCACCTCCGGCGCCGTTTGCAGCTCCGGCGCCGGTTGCGCCGCCGCCGGCAGCGCCCGCGCCGGCGATCGGCCCGGCGCTGAAGGGAGCGGCGCCGCCACCGCCACCACTCACCGAGCTCGAGGCGGTCGGCATGAACGGCGCGACGCGGACGTTCCAGGGCGCGCTCGGAACGCTTCCGCTCGAGGATCTCGCCCGCGCGATCGTCAAGGGCAGCAAGACCGGTCGTCTGCTGCTGGTGCTCGGCACCGGCGGCGGCATGATCGCGTTCGACGGCGGGCGCATCGTGCATGCCGAGGTCGGCAATACCACCGGAGAGACGGCGTTCCAGTTCCTGGTGGCGGCGTCCCATCGTGAAAGCGGCGGCAAGTTCTGCTTCATCCCGTCGGCACCGCGCGAGCTCGGCAACGTCCCGAAGACCATCACCCGCAGCGTGGCGGAGCTCCTGGCCGGAGCCGCCCAGGCGATGAACGAGGAGAGATAACCATGCCCAAGGTCCTGGTCATCGACGACAGCGTCAGCGTGCGCAAGGTCGTGGAGCGCGCGCTGGCGGGACGGCAGGTCGACGTTGTCTGTGCGGCGTCCGGCAGCGAGGCGCTCGAGTGCATGGAGCGGGATGCCCCCGACGTCATCGTGTGTGACGTCGTCATGCCCGACCGTGACGGCTACGAGATCTGCGAGTTCGTCAAGAAGCACCCGCGCCTGGGGGACATTCCCGTCCTGCTCATGTCGGGCATCGTCAATGACGAGGTCAAGCAGCGCGCGGCGCGTGCGCGTTCGGAGGGCGTGCTCGCCAAGCCGTTCGCCGCCGAGGATCTGCTCAAGCGACTCGACAGCTTTCTCGGTCCGCTACCACCGCGCGTGGCCGAGCCCGCGGCGCCGAAGACGTCTGCTCCGGTGCCGTCCGTCGACGGGATACCCACGCTGATGCCGGTCTCCGCGGTGACGCTGACGCCGGTCGAGACGCCAAAGCCGGCGCCGATGTTCGCGCCGCCCAAACCGGCGCCCGTCTTCGCGCCGCCGCCCAAGCCCGCAGTCGCCGTCGTCGCGCCGGCCGAGGCCCCACCTCGGACCGTCGAGCCGGCCGCCGCCGCACCGGCGCCGCCGCCGATGGCCGCGATGCCGACACCAGCGGTGCCGATACCAGCGCCGACCGACGGCGCGGCTGGAATCCTGGGCCAGTTCACCGCGATGGACGGCGTGCAGTGGGCGGTGCTGTCGGATCGCGAGGGCTTCGTCGTGGAGGCGACGAGCGCCGGGATCGATGCCGAGGTGGCCGCTGCGCTGAGCGCCTGTCTGGCGGAATCCTCGGACGGGCTCGGCAAGGAGCTCGGGCGGGGAACGCTGCAGAGCATCATTCTCGAGTATGAGAAGGGCATGGTGGTGGTTTACGGCGCCGGCGCCGGCGGCCTGCTCGCGGTCGGTCTCACCGAGCCCGCGGTTCTCGGCAAGGTGCGATACTTCGCCAAGAAGACGCTGCCGGAGCTGACGCGGGCCCTCTGATGGCGCGCTATCGCCCGTCGGAAAGGCGATGGATTCACGCGGCGTCGGTCGCCGGCGGCTACCTGGTCTTCGTCGCGAGCCTCTTCATACTCGAGATCGGCGCCGGCCTGCGTGTGCCGATCTCGGTGGCGGTGTCGGCGCCGCCGCTCGTCTACGCGGCGCTCGCCATGCTGCTGCTGCGCCGCGCGCCTTTCGTCCGGCGCCTCTCCTGGGTCGGCGGCGCCTGCGTCGTCCACGTGTTGCTCGGAGCGCTCGCGGCGGCCGAGCTGACCTGGGCCGGCGGCTTGTCGCTCCCCGCCGCGGTGGCGCAGGTCTTTGTCCTCTTTCCGCCGGCGCTCGCGCTCACGCTGATCGCGACGCCGCTGGCGCTGACCGCGTTCGGCCTCACGGCGTCGAAGCCGGCGCCGCGGACCGAGCCGTTACCGCCGCGACAGCCGTCGCCGGCGGCGCGCCAGAGGCCGATCGCTCCGCCCCCGCGCGCCGGCCGG
Organism: Candidatus Rokuibacteriota bacterium; assembly: GCA_044869815.1. GTDB lineage: Bacteria > Methylomirabilota > Methylomirabilia > Rokubacteriales > CSP1-6 > AR12. The sequence continues at coordinate 10,561 of JBIOXS010000155.1, forward strand.
GGGGTGTCCGAGGCGGCGGTCGCGGTGACGCCGACACCATCGGCCTCGCGCCCGCCCATGCCCGTCGTCCCAGCCGCGCCGAGCTCCGCCGTGCCGGCCGCGCCCCCGGCTCCGGTCGCCAATCACGCACAGAGGCGCGCCCCCGTCGCCGACGACGGCATGGTGCGCGTGCCGTTCGCACCCATCGCCGCCCAGCTGCCCGCCGAAGCGTTCGTGCTGCCGTTCGAGCGGCTCGGTGAGAGCCTCCGAGAGCCGCACGTCGTGCTCGTGCCGCGGCGCGTGGTGCTCTCCCACCTGCGCGACGACGGCGTCACGATCACGTGGGCGCACATCGCGTCCCAGTTCCCCGACCTTGCGCTGGGGATGTCCGACGACGAGTTCCGAAAGCAATATCCCGACCTGAAGCTCGTGCTGCCGCTCGACGCGCTGGCGTCGCAGCTCCCGGCGGGGGTTCTGCCCGTCCCGCCCTTTCCCGAGCCCGCCCGCGCCGAAATACCGGTGGCGGTGACGCCGTCGCCCGCCGCCGCTCCCGTGACGTCACCGCCGGCCGCGCCGACATTTCCTCCGCCGGTCCCGCGTCCGACCGCGCCGCCTCGCGTGGAGCTCGTAGGCCGCGAGGCGCTGAGTGGAATCGTCGCCTGCTTCGGCGGCGTCGGCAGCTTCGAGTGCGCCGCGGAACGCGTGGCCGGCAGCACGGTCGTCGCGCTCGTCGAGCCCGGCCTGCCGCGCGAGGCGGCTACCGCATGCGCAGGGCGCCTCCTGCCGTTCCTGACGGGCGCCGCCGGTGAGGTCGTCACGGTGCGAACCGAGCGCGCGGTCGTGATCCTGGCGGCCGCGGCGGTACCGATCGTCGTCGCGGCGCGCCGGCCTGGGTCCCCCGTTGCGTTGCTGTCTCTCCGCGCCGTGCGCGCCGCCGCGGCGGGGGTCGAGGGGGCGCCGAGCATCCCGTCGTCTCAGCGTCGTGCCCTGGAGCCGCTCAGCGTGGATCGTGCGGCGCCAGCGGCCCTGACGCTTCGCAGCTTCGGCACCGTGGAGCCGAGCGTTTTCGCCGACGGTCCCGCCCGGGTCTACGTGTTCAGTGCCGGCGGTGGGGACGACAAGGCCGTGGGCATGCTGGCGCTCGATGTCTCTGACGCGCTCGGTGACGGCGGCGACCTCGGCCGCGTGCGCGCCGTCCTATTCCGCCGCGGCGGCGAGCACACCCTCGTTCGACCGTTGAGCGCCGGCGTGCTGGCAGCCTCCGGCCCGGTCACGCGCCCCGGCCGGATCCTCCGCGATGCCGACCGCGCGGCGGCCCTGCTCGAGGCGATGTGATGGCGCCGAGACTCGCCCTCGGGGACGCGGACGTCGTGAAGATCCAGACCATGCTGGAGCGCGTGCTGGCGGACGCCGGCTGCGTGGCCGTCGTCTTGATCGAGCGCGGCGGCGAGCCGCTCGCGGCCGCCGGCGCCGCGCGCGCGCTCGACATGGTGTCCGTGGCCGCCCTCGCCGCCGGCGGTTTCGGCTCGACGGCACCGCTGGCGCAGCTGCTGGGCGAGCACGAATTCTCCGTGTTGATCCACGAGGGCCTCAGGCAGAGCCTGCACGTCAGCGCCGTCGACGATGCGACGATCCTCATCGCGGTGTTCGACGAGCGCACGACGGTCGGCATGGTGCGGGTCTTCGCGCGCGAGGCGGCCAGGAAGCTGGCCACCATCCTCGACGAGGCACGGACGCGCGAGCGGTCCACCGGCGGCCGTCGCGGCGCCTCCGCGCGGGGCGCCCCGTGACGCCGCGACTCAAGCTCGCCATGGAGCACGACGGCCCATCGCGCGGCCGCTACGTTCGCGACGTCGTGCAGCAGCTCCTGAAGCTCCGGGTGGTTCGCGGCGCGCTGCTGGTCGCCGCCGATGGATTCGTGATTGCGGCCGAGGTGCCGGACACGGTCGCCGTCGAGCCACTGGCCGCCATGGCAGCGCGGCTGGGGCGCGAGCTCGAGGCGAGCGCAGTCAGGATGGGCCGCGCATCGTTCGCGACGGCGATGTTCTCGGGGCCGGACGGTCCGATGTTCCTGGCGGCGGCGCCCATCGGGTACGTCGTCGTGCTCGCCGAGCAGCGCGCCAACCTGGAATCGATCCGCAGCGCCACCGACGAGGCCGTCACGCTGATCCAGACGGCATGGACGCCGACGGACGGGACCTGACGCTAGCCGGCTCTCTCGAGCTCGGCGATGATGGCGGCGGCCGCCGCCTTCGGATCGGGTGCGGCGGTGATCGGACGCCCGACCACCAGATAGTCGGCCCCGGCATCGAGGGCCGCCCGCGGCGTCGCCACACGTTTCTGATCGTCCTCGGCTGTCGCCGCCGGTCGGATGCCCGGCGTGACGATCGCGAAGCGCGGACCGAGCGCGATCCTGATGCGACGGATCTCCTGCGGCGACGCCACGCAGCCGTCCAGCCCCACCTGCCGCGCCGCCTCCGCCAGTCGCAGCACGTGGCCATCGACGCTCGCCGTCACGCCGACTTCCGCCGCCAGCGCGCGGCGGTCGAGGCTCGTGAGCACC
>JBIOXS010000156.1:0-91636 GCA_044869815.1 Candidatus Rokuibacteriota bacterium
ACCTCGCGCGCGCGCATGACGGCCAGCCGCGCGGCGTCCACGCGGTTCATCTGCCCGGCGCCGACGCCGACGACCTGTTCGGCCGAGGTCAGCACGATCGCGTTCGACTTCACGTGCTTGCCCACGCGCCAGGCGAAGCGCAGCGCGCGCAGCTCCGCGTCCGTCGGCGCGCGCTTCGTCACCACCTTCAGCGCGGCCGGGTCGAGATCGGCGTCGTCCTCGGACTGGGCCAGCAGTCCGCCGAGCACGCTGCGATACTCGGCGAGGCCGGCCGGCCGCGCTCGCCGGTCACATGGCACCTCGAAGACGCGGCACTTCTTCTTGGTGCGCTCGAGCTCCTCGAGCGCGTCGCGTTGAAAGCCCGGCGCGAAGAGGATCTCGACGAAGATCCCGGCGAGCTCCCGGACGACCGCCATGTCGAGCAGCCGGTTCACTCCGACGATCCCGCCGTAGATCGACACCGGATCCGACGCCTTCGCTTTCGCGAGGGCCGTGCCGACGGTGGTCCCGATCGCGGCGCCACACGGATTGGTGTGCTTGATCACCACAGCCGCCGGCTCCTCGAACTCCAGCAACAACCCCAGCGCCGCCGAGAAATCCAGCAAGTTGTTGTACCCGAGCTCCGGCCCATGCAGCTGCTTCATGGCGCCCAGCCCCATCGGCGCCGCGCCACTGAGTCGGTAAAACGCCGCCGCTTGATGCGGATTCTCCCCGTACTTCAACAGCGCCGCGCGCTCCACGTCGAGAACCAAGCGCTCTGGAAACTTGCCACTTCGAGCGCCGGCTTCGCCGGCACGATCGAGGGGGGAGGCATCGGAGGGGGCCGCCGAGGCCCCCTCCGAAAGGAACTGGGCGATGGCACCGTCATAGCGGGCCGTGCGCTCGAACGCAGCCTGCGCCAGTCGCGCGCGCGTGGCGTCGCTGAGCTCGCCGCCGGTGGCCTTCAGCTCGTCGAGCACGCTCCCGTACTGCGAGACGTCGGTGACGACGGCGACGCTCGCGTGATTCTTGGCCGCGGCGCGGATCATAGTGGGGCCGCCGACGTCGATCTGCTCGATCGCCTCCGGGCGCGTGGCGCCCGGCCTCGCGATCGTCTCCTCGAACGGATAGAGGGCGACGACGACGAGGTCGATCGCCGGAATGCCGTGCCTCTCGAGAGCGGCCCGATGCTCCGGGACGTCGCGGCGGGCCAGGATGCCGCCGTGGATCTTCGGATGGAGCGTCTTGACGCGACCGTCCATCATCTCGGGAAAGCCCGTCACCTCCGCCACCTCGCGCACGGCGACGCCGGAGTCCCGGAGCAGCCTGGCCGTCCCGCCGGTGGAGAGAATCTCCACACCGAATCCGGACAGCGCCTTGGCGAGATCCACCACGCCGGTCTTGTCGTGGACGGAGATGAGCGCGCGGCGAATCTTCATCGGGGCTCCTTGATGCGAACGCGGCGTCCGACGATCTCGAGCCGTCCCTCCGCGAACAGCCGCACGGCCGCGGGATACAACCGGTGCTCTTCCACCAGGATGCGCGCGGACAGCGTGGCCTCCGTGTCGCCCGGCTCCACCGGAACGGCCGCCTGGAGCACGATCGGTCCGCCGTCCAGCGTGTCGTCGACGAAGTGCACGGTGGCCCCGGCGATCTTCACGCCATGATCGAGCGCCTGCCGCTGGGCGTGAAGGCCGGGAAACGCGGGTAGCAGCGCCGGGTGGATGTTGAGACCCCGCCCCGCGAAGGCGCGGACCCACACCGGCGTCAGGATCCGCATGAAGCCCGCGTTGCACACGAGGCCGACGTCGCGGGCGCGGAGCTCGCGCACCAGCGCGAGATCGAAGCTCTCGCGATCGGCGAAGTCCTTGGGATTCAGCCACAGCGCCTCGACGCCGGCCGCACGCGCGCGGTCGAGCGCCTGCGCGTGCTCACGGTCGGAGATGACCACCACGATACGGGCCGGGTAGCCGGGCGTGGCGCAGGCATCGAGCAGCGCCTGGAGGTTCGAGCCGCGACCCGAGGCGAGGACGCCAACGGCGAGTGTCGCCGTCACGCCGCCGCCCCGGGCTGCCGCGACGCCGCGGGGCGATGGGCGCAAATCGCGCAGCGCGGCACGCGACGCATCATCGCCGAGTCGCGCGGGAAGACTTGCGCCAGCCCCCAGTCGAGGGCGACCTGGATCTGCTTGCGGAACCCCACCAGCTTCCAGAGATGCAGCGCGTTCCAGAAGAGCCAGGCGGAGTACCCGGAGAAGCGCAGGCCCAGCACCTCGACCACCGCGTCGCGCTCGCCGAGCGAGACGAGCATGCCTCGCGGCGCGAAGTCGATGCTGGCGAGCGGCCGCCCCTCGAGCTCCGCGAGGATGTTCCCCGCCGCCAGCTGCGCATGCGCGAGCGCGGCCGGGATGATCGGGATCGAGGCGTCCGGCTTGCCCTCGACGGCCACCGCGTCGCCGGCGCCGTACACGTCGGGATGCGCCTTGAGCTGCATGGTCGGCAGCGTGAGCAGGCGCCCCAGCCGGTCGCGCTCGGCGTCGACGTGGGCGAGCGCGGGATGTCCGGCCACGCCCGCCGCCCATACCGTCAGTCCCACGGGAATCACCTCGCCGCCCGCCTCCACGGCGCCCTCGAGGACCCGCGTGACGCGGACGCCCGTCCGGACCTCGATGCCCTCGCGACGGAGCTTGCGGCGCGCCCGCTCGGCCAGCGTCGGATGGACGCCGCGCAGGATCTCCGTGCCGGCTTCGACGACGAGCAGGCGATAATCGCCGGGGTCGATGCCGCGGTAGCGCGGCACGATGTAGGAGTGGAACAGATCCTCGAGCTCGGCGATGAGCTCCACGCCCGTGTAGCCGCCGCCCACCACGCAGATCGTCAGCAGCCGGCGCCGTGCCTCCGGATCGGGCTCGTGATCGGCGTGCTCCGCCAGGTCGATGACGTGGTCGCGCAGCAGCACCGCGTCGTCGAGCCACTTGTAGGCGAGAGCGTGCTCGCCCACGCCGGGAATGTCGAACGTCGGGGTGACGCCGCCCATGGCGATGATCAGCCGGTCGTAGCGGGCCGTGCCCTCGGCCATCACGACCTGGCGACCGGCGAAGTCGATGGACTCCACGATATCGCGACGGAACCGGAATCCACGCCCGCCCCGGATGTCGCGCACGGGCTGGATGATGTGCCGCGGCTCGACCATCGACGACGCCACTTGCGGCAGCAAGGGCGTGAAGAGGAGGTAATTCCGGTCGCTGACGAGCAGGATCTCGACGTCGCTTTGGCCACGCAACCGGCGCTCCAGGACGCGCACGGCCTCCATGCCCGCGAATCCGCCCCCGAGCACGACGATGCGCATCACACCAGCTCGACGCCGGCGGGGCCGCCCACGACCTCGCCGATCACCCACACCGTCTCCCCCGCCTCCTCGAGCGCGCGCCGCACCCCGTCCGCCGCCGCCTCGCGGACGACCACGACGTAGCCGACGCCGAGGTTGAACGTGCGCAGCATCTCCGCCTCGCTGACGTGCCCGGCCTCGCGCAGCGTCTCGAAGACGCGGGGGACGCGCCAGGAGTTGCGATGCAGGACGACCCGGCAGCCGTCGGGCAGGACGCGCGGGACATTGCCGACGAGGCCGCCGCCGGTGATGTTCGCCATCGCCGTCACGCCGCCGCTCGCCAGCGCGGCGCGGACGCCCGAGACGTAGATTCGCGTCGGTTCGAGCAGCTCGTCGCCGACGGTGCGCCCGGTGCCGGGAAGCATCGCGTCCACCCGCAGGCCCAAGACATGGAAGACGATACGGCGCGCGAGAGTGTAGCCGTTACTGTGGAGTCCCGACGAGGCGAGTCCGAGCACGACGTCGCCCGGCTTCACGGTGGCGCCGTCGAGAATGCGCTCGCGCTCCACCACGCCGACGGCGAAGCCGGCGAGGTCGTACTCGCCGACGCTGTAGAGGTCCGGCAGCTCCGCCGTCTCGCCGCCGATCAGCGCGCACCCCGCGCGGCGGCAGCCCTCGGCCACGCCGCGCACCAGCGCCTCCACGCGGGCCGGATCCAGGTGGCCGATCCCGATGTAGTCGAGGAAGTAGAGAGGCTCGGCACCGTGGACGAGGAGGTCGTTGACGCCCATCGCCACCAGGTCGATGCCCACGGTGTCGTGGCGATCGGTCATGAAGGCGACCTTCAGCTTGCTGCCGACGCCGTCCGTCGACGACACGAGCACGGGCTCGCGATAGCCGGCCGGTACGCGCACGAAGCCGGCGAACGCCCCGATGCCGCCGATGACTTCAGGGCGATGCGTCGACTTCGCGAGCGGCGCGATTCGCCGGACTGCCTCGTCGCCCGCGTCGATGTCGACACCAGCGTCGCGATAAGTAACCTCGGAGGGAGCCTCGGTAGCCCCCTCCGATGCCTCCCCCAGAAGAGGATTGCGCCGGCGGAGCCGGCGCTCGGAATGCGGGGCGTCCATCATCGAGCTCAGACGTCGAAGAGGCGCAGTTGGGGAGTGGGGTCGGGCTCGATGCCTACCTTGTAGGCGCCGGTGAAGCAGGCGTGGCAGTAGTTGGCGGGGTCGCCACCGGTCGCTTTGAGCATGCCGTCGAGCGAGAGGTAGCCGAGCGAGTCGGCGCCGAGATAGCGACAGATCTCGTCGACGTGATGGCTCGACCCGATCAGCTCCTTGCGTGTCGGGGTGTCGATGCCGTAGTAGCACGGCCACTGGATGGGCGGCGACGAGACCCGGACATGCACTTCCTTGGCGCCGGCGCCACGGATCATCTTCACGATCTTGCGGCTGGTGGTGCCGCGCACGATGGAGTCGTCCACCACGACCACGCGCTTGCCATCGAGCATCTCCCGCATGGGGTTCAGCTTCACCTTGACCCCGAAGTGCCGGATGCCCTGCTTGGGCTCGATGAACGTGCGGCCGACGTAGTGGTTGCGGATCAGGCCCATCTCGTACGGCGTGCCGGACTCCTCCGAGTAGCCGAGGGCGGCGCTCGTTCCCGAGTCCGGCACCGGGATCACGATGTCCGCCGGCACCGGGTACTCGCGCGCCAGCTGGTGCCCCATCGCCTTGCGCACCGTGTGGACGTTCCGGCCCCAGAGCACGGAGTCGGGACGCGCGAAGTAGACGTACTCGAAGACGCACTGGAGCCGCTCCCGCGGCGGGAACGCGCGGATCGAGCGGATGCCGTCGTCGGAGATCACCAGCATCTCCCCGGGCTCGACGTCGCGCTCGACGCTCGCCTCCATCAGGTCGAGCGCGCACGTCTCCGAGGCCACCACCCAGGATTTGTCCAGGCGGCCGAGCGTGAGCGGACGGAAGCCGTAAGGATCGCGGATCGCGTAGATGGCCTCCGGCGTCATGATCAGGAGCGAGTAGGCTCCCTTGACCTGGTGGAGCGCGTGCTGGATCTGATCCTCGAGCGGGCCCGCCGGCGCCCGCGCCAGCAGGTGCAGAATCACCTCGGTGTCGGAGTTCGATTGGAAGATGGCGCCGTCCCGCTCCATCTCCTTGCGCAACGTGTCAGCGTTAGTCAGGTTGCCGTTGTGGGCGATCGCGATCGGGCCCCGCGCAGTATTCGCCGTGATGGGCTGCGCGTTCTTGAGATTCGAGGAACCGGCCGTCGAGTACCGCACGTGGCCGATGGCGCGATGGCCGGGCAGACGGCGCAGGCGCTCGGGATGGAAGACGTCGGCGACCCAGCCCATCGCCTTCTCCGTGTGGAAGGCGTCGCCGTCGGTGGCCGCGATTCCCGCCGACTCCTGGCCGCGGTGCTGCAGCGCGTACAGCCCGAGGTAGGTGACGTTCGCCGCCTCGGCATGGTTCCAGATGCCGAACAGCCCGCACTCGTCGTGGAACTTGTCGTCACGCCATGTGGCGCTCAAAGCCGCTCCTCCATGCGTGTGCGATACGGTCCACCGCGACGTCGATCACCTGCGGTGTCGCGCGGATGACCACGCGCTCGCCGCCGGTGACGCCGATCCAGCGCCACGGAATCGCCGACTCCGCCATCAACGCCTCGAACTCCCGCACGCGCGCGGGCTCGACCGTCACCACCACGCGCGAGGGCCCCTCGCCGAACAGCGCGAGGTCCGCCCGCGTCGTCCCCGGCACGCTCACATCGCACCCGACCGGCGTGGCGCCCGTCACCGCGCTCTCCGCCAGCGCCACCGCCACTCCGCCCTCGGCACAGTCGTGGGCGGCGGTGACGAGTCCCGCACCGACGGCGGCGCGGACGGCCGACTGCACCCGGCGCTCCATCTCGAGATCGAGCGGCGCCAGCCGTCCCGCAAGTCGACCGTGCGCCGCCCACAGGTACTCCGAGCCTCCGAGACTCACCGCGTCCGGCCCCAGCAGCGCGATGCGCTGGCCCGGAGCCTTGAACGACTGGGTCGCCAGCCGCCCTGCATCGTCCAGGACGCCGACCACCCCGATCACGGGCGTGGGCAGGACGGCCTGACCGAGCGTCTCATTGTAGAAGGAAACGTTGCCGCCCACCACCGGCACGTCCAGCGCCCGGGACGCCTCCGCGATGCCCTCGATGGCCTCCGCGAATTGCCACAGGATTTCGGGCCTTTCGGGCGAGCCGAAGTTCATGCAGTCGGTGACACCGAGCGGGCGCGCGCCCGAGCACGCGACATTTCGTGCCGCCTCGCATACGGCCATGGCCGCCCCTCTTCGCGGATCGAGGAGGACCTGCCGGCCGTTGCCGTCGGTGGACACGGCGATGGCGCGCCGTGTTCCCTTGATGCGCAGCACAGCGGCGTCGGAGCCGGGCAGCACGAGCGTATTGGTCCCGACCTGTTGGTCGTACTGGCGGAACACCCACTCCTTGGACGCGATCGTCGGCGAGGCGCAGAGCCCGACCAGGGCCTCGCCGTAATCGGTCGGCTCGGGCAGCGAGAGCGGATCGAACGCCTGCCGCTCGGCCAGCCACGCGGGCGGCGCCGTCGGCTTCTCGTACCGCGGGCCGTCGGCGAGCGCATCCACCGGCACCGCGGCGACGATCTCGCCGTGCTGCCGGATGGTCAGCGCGCCGTCCTTGGTCACGCGGCCGATCTCGACGGCGTCGAGCTCCCACTTCGCGAAGATCCGGCGGACTTCCTCTTCGCGGCCCCGCTCGGCGACGAGCAGCATGCGCTCCTGGCTCTCGGACAACAGGATTTCGTAGGGCGTCATGTGCGTCTCGCGCTGCGGGACTCGCGAGATCTCGACGTCCATGCCGGTTCCGCTCCGCGCCGGCATCTCCGACGTGCAGCACGCCAGCCCGGCCGCCCCCATGTCCTGGATGCCGACGACGGCGCCTGTCTGCATCACCTCGAGACACGCCTCCAGCAGGAGCTTCTCGGTGAAGGGATCACCGACCTGGACCGTCGGCCGTTTGGCCTCCGACGCCTCGTCGAAGGTCGCGGACGCCATGGTGGCGCCGTGGATGCCGTCGCGTCCGGTCTTGTTGCCCACGTAGAAGACCGGATTGCCCACGCCCTCGGCCTTCGCGCGAAAGATGCGGTCGGCCCGCACGAGCCCGACGCACATCACGTTCACCAGGGGGTTCCCCGCGTACTCCGGGGCGAATGCGATCTCGCCGCCGACGGTCGGGCACCCGAAACAGTTGCCGTACCAGGAGATGCCGGAGACGACGCCGTCGATGAGCTGCCGCGTCCTGGGCTCGGCCGGATCGCCGAAGCGCAGCGAGTCGAGGATCGCGATCGGCCGGGCGCCCATCGTGAAGATGTCGCGCAGGATGCCGCCCACGCCCGTGGCCGCGCCCTGGAAGGGCTCGATGAAGGACGGGTGGTTGTGGCTCTCGATCTTGAAGACGACCGCCCAGCCGTCACCGATGTCGACGGCGCCGGCGTTCTCGCCCGGGCCTTGCAGCAGCTGCGGCGCGCTCGTCGGCAGGCGCGAAAGGTACATGCGCGAGTGCTTGTACGCGCAGTGCTCGGACCAGAGCGCCGAGAAGAGGCCGAGCTCCGTGTAGGACGGCTCGCGGCCGAGCCGCTGGATGATCCGATCGTATTCTTCCGCCGTCAGGCCCAGGCCGCGCGCCAGGTCGAGAGTGACCTTCGGCTCAGCTCCGGCCAACCGTGCCCCGGCTCACCGTTTGAGGAAGGTGCCGTCCTCGACCAGGATGCCGAGGAGCGACTGGAAGAGCAGCAGGCCGTCCGTCCCGCCCATGACCGTCTCGCTCGCCCGCTCGGGGTGCGGCATGAGCCCGAGGACGCCGCCGCCCTCGCTGACGACGCCGGCGATGTTCTCCACCGAGCCGTTGGGGTTCGCGGCGCGCACGACCTGCCCGTCGGCGGTGGCGTAGCGGAAGACGATCTGCCGCCGCGCCTTCAGCGCGCGGAGCGTGTCCGGCTCCGCGAAGTACTTGCCCTCGCCGTGCGAGATCGGCATGGTCAGCACCTGGCCGGGGCGCAGCCCGCGCGTGAAGGGCGTGTCGACGTTGTCGACCACGAGATGGGTCGACTGACACCGGTACTGCAAGCACTCGTTGCGCATGAGCACGCCCGGCAGCAGACCGGCTTCGCAGAGGATCTGGAAGCCGTTGCACGAGCCCAGCACGAACCCGCCGCGGGCGACGAAGTCGCCGAGCGCTTCGACCACGGGCGATTTCCCGGCCACGGCGCCGGCGCGGAGGTAGTCGCCGTACGAGAAGCCTCCGGGCAGGATGACGCAGTCGAGATCGGCGAGATTCCGATCGCGATGCCAGACGTATCTCACCGGCTGATGCAGCACTTCGGAGATCACGTAGTGGAAGTCGCAATCGCTCCACGTGCCGGGAAAGACGACGACGCCGAATCTCATGAGCCGGCTGTTCTCCTCTCTGCGATCTTACCGGACCGGTTCGGACCGGGCAAGGCGCTCGCCCTCGATCGCCTCGATCGTGTAGTCCTCGAGGATCGTGTTCGCCAGCAACTTGCGGCACATCTCCTCGACGCGCTGGCGGGCGGCCGCCGGCGTGCTGGCATCGACCTCCACCTCGATGAGCTTGCCCACGCGCAGATCGCGCACGTCGCCGAACCCCAGGCCCACCAGCGCACGCTGCACGGCCGCCCCCTGGACGTCCAGGATCCCTGGCTTGAGGCGAACGAGGACGCGCGCCCTCACGCGCCCACCAGGCGGCGGTAGACCTCCTGATAGGCGTCCTCGACGCCGCCGAGGTCGCGGCGGAAGCGATCCTTGTCGAGCTTCTCGCGCGTCGCGCGATCCCAGAGCCGGCACGTGTCCGGCGAGATCTCGTCGCCGAGGTAGAGCTTGCCGCCGGCGCGGCCGAACTCGAGCTTGAAGTCAACGAGCAGGAGATCGCGCTTGAGGAGGTGCGGTTTCAGGATCGAGTCGATCTTGAGCGCCATGCGCCTCATCCACGCCAGCTCGGCCGGCTTCGCGAGGGCCATCATGCGGACGTGATCGTCGTTGATCATGGGGTCGCCGAGCGGATCCGATTTCAGATAGAGCTCCACGACCGGCTTCGCGATCGGCGTGCCTTCCTCGAGCCCGGTACGCTTGGCGAGGCTGCCCGCCACCACGTTGCGCACGATGGTCTCGATCTTGATGATGTCCAGCCGCCGGCAGAGCATCTCCCGGTCCGACAGCGTCCCGAGATAGTGCGTGGGCACGCGGGCCTTGCCCAGCCGCTCGAACAGCGCCGCCGACATGCGGTTGTTCACGACGCCCTTGCCGAGAATGGTCCCTTTCTTGAGGGCATTGAAGGCCGTGGCGTCGTCCTTGAAGTACTGGATGACGACGCCCGGCTTCGACGTCGCGTAGACGATCTTCGCCTTGCCCTCGTAAAGCTTGTCGCCTTGCTCGATGCGCTCGGCAGTCGCGGCGGCACGACTCACTGGTGGTCCTCCTGCGGGCCCTCGAGGCCCGCCCGGCGAAAGACGGCGTTGACGTTGCGCAGATACCAGGTGGGGTCGAAGCAGGCCTTGAGCTCGGCGGGGCCGAGCCGCTCGGTGACGGCCGGGTCCTCGTTGAGCAGCTCCCCGAACGGGCGCCGCTCCTTCCACGCGCGCATCGACGCGCGCTGCACGATCTCGTACGCCTTCTGCCGGGCCAGACCCGCCTCGGTGAGCTTCAGGAGCACGCGCTGCGAGTAGATCAGTCCGTACGAGGCCTCGAGATTCTCGGCCATGCGCGCGGGATCGACCTCGAGCCCCTCGACGATGAACGCCGTCAGGTCGAGGATGTAGTCGAGGGCGATCGTCGAGTCCGGCAGCACCACGCGCTCGACGGAGGAGTGGCTGATGTCGCGCTCGTGCCACAGGGCCACGTTCTCGAGCCCGGCCATGGCGTTCCCGCGGAGCAGACGCGCCAGACCGCAGATCCGCTCGGCCAGCTCCGGATTGCGCTTGTGCGGCATGGCGCTCGAGCCCTTCTGCCCCTCGCCGAACGGCTCCTGGGCCTCCAGCACCTCCGTGCGCTGGAGACCGCGCACCTCGAGCGCGATCTTCTCCAGCGACGCGCCCACGATCGCCAGCGTCGTCAGCAGCTCCGCGTGGCGGTCGCGCTGCACGATCTGCGTCGAGACGGTCTCGACGCCGAGACCGAGCGCGCGGCACACCTCTTCCTCGAACGCCGGCTCCGAGTGCGCGAACTGGCCGACCGCCCCCGACAGCTTGCCGACCGCGACGACGTCGCGGGCGCGACGCAGTCGCTCCAGGTTGCGCCCCGCCTCGACGTACCAGACGGCGACCTTCATCCCGAACGTGGTCGGCTCCGCGTGCACACCGTGGGTGCGCCCGACGATGAGCGTGTCCCGGTGACGGCGGGCGAGCGTGGCGAGGCCGGCCCGCAGCCGCTCCTGGCCCTGGATGAGGAGATCGACGGCATCGCGGAGCTGCAGCGCGGTCGCCGTGTCCCAGACGTCGTTGGTGGTGAGCCCGATGTGCACGAATCGCGAGTCGTCGCCCAGCTGCTCCTCGAGGCTGGTGAGGAGGGCGATCATCTCGTGCTTGACCGTCTGCTGGATGGCCAGGATGCGGGCGACGTCGACCCGGGTCGTGCCGATCCTCTCCAGCGCCGCGGCCGGGATCCGGCCCCGCCGGGCGTAGGCCTCGCAGACGGCGACCTCGACCCGCAGCCACGCGCCGTACTTGGCCTCCTCGCTCCAGATCCGTCCCATCGCCGGACGCGTGTACCGATCGATCATGAGGATCTCACCTTAACGAAAAACGCGACGGATTGGTAGGGCCTGCCCGGGCGACCACAATATAGCGGGTCTTCGGGTCCCCGGCTGGCGCCGGGCGCGTATACTTTCAGGCGCTGGCCATCCTTCACCGGAGGAGTCGACGATGACGGCTCTCAATCCTTACGCCTTCCGTCCGCATCGAGGTTTGCGTCGAGGCCTCCGCACCGAGGTGCCGTTACCGACGCGCCTCGTGTCGAACGAGGAGTTCCCGCCGCTGGCCCAAACGTCCGCCCAGCGAGCGGTCGAGGCTCGGATCCTGGCCGAGGCGGGTCGCCTCGCGCCGCGCCTCGGCGTCAGCCGCCGGCAGTTACTCCGGACGACCGGCGGCATGGCCACCTCGCTCCTCGCGATGAACGCGGTCTTCGGCCATTTCTTCGACGTCCTGCCCGTGGAGGCCGCCGAGCCGGCGGCCTTCCAGGCGCGCTCGGGAGAGGCGCCCTTCATCTTCGACGTCCAGCTGCACTACGTCGGGGCCGCCTACGATCCTGCCGACGAGGAAGTGGCGCGTCGCGGTGTCTCGAAGCAGGCGCTGCTGGGATTGCGCAAGTCGGCGCGCCGCCTGAACCCGAAGCTCGCGTCCGACGCGGGCACACTGGCGGACCTCTCGTGGGCGAACATGGTCAAGGAGGTCTTCCTCGACAGCGAGACGGCGATGGGGCTCATCTCGACGCCGCCGGGTCCGTACCCCGAGCAGGCGGTGGTGCCGCCGAAGGAGATGACGCACTTCCGCGACGAGATCAATCGCGTCACCCAGTCCCGCCGGATGCTCGCCCACGGCCTGATCACGCCGCAGCTCGGCCAGCGCGACCTCGACTTCATGGATCAGCAGGCGCAGACCCTCAACGTCGACGCCTGGAAGGGCTACACCGGCGCCGCGCCGAAGGGCTTCGATCGCGGCTGGTTCGTGGACGACGAGAAGCTCGCGCATCCGATGCTGGAGCGCGCGCGCAAGCTGGGCGTCACGCGGATCTGCCTGCACAAGGGGCTGCCGCTCGGTCCGGTCGCCGACTACAACCATCCGCGCGACCTGATCAAGGCGGCGAAGGACTTCCCGGACCTCGACTTCATCGCCTACCACGCGGGCCTGCTGCGCGTGGCGTCCACGGAGGCCTCGCCCGAGGTCCCGTGGACCAGCGAGTTCTGCCGCATGAAGAAGGCGACCACCCTCGCGAACATCTACATGGAGCTCGGCTCGACGTTCGGACAGCTCGTTACCACGAATCCCACCGCGTGCGCGCACCTGCTCGGACAGGTCGTCGACGCCTTCGGCGCCGATCACGTGCTGTGGGGCACCGACTCCATCTGGTACGGCACACCGCAATGGCAGATCGACGCGTTCCGTCGCTTCGAGATTCCCAAGGCGCTCGTCGACCGCCACGGGTACGCGCCGCTGACGCGCGCGGTGAAGGAGCAGATCTTCGGGCTCAACGCCGCCCGCCTCTTTCGCGTCGACGTCAACGCCAAGCGCAACGAGATCCCCGCCGATTACCTGACGCGCATGAAGATGGCGTACCTCGACGACCGCCCCACCCCCAGCCACCGCTGGTACGGCTGGGTGGCCGGCTAACGCAGCTCCGCAGGAAGGTTCCGGCGGTCGAGCGGGCCGAGTGTGGTGAGGGCGATCTGGGCCTCGTCGAGCAGCTCGGCGACGAGGGCCTGCACCTCGTCGTGCTTGACGGTGTCGATGGCCCGCAGCATCTCGTCGAGGGTCAGGAACGAGCCGAAGTGGAGCTCGTGCTTGGCGAGGCGGTTCATGCGACTCGAGGTCGACTCGAGCGACAGCATGAGGCTTCCCTTCAGGTGATCCTTGGCGCGCTTGAGCTCGTCCTGCGTCACACCCTGCTTCTTGACCTCGCGCAGCTCCTTGAGCGTCGACTTCAGCACCTTGGAGAAGTTCGTCGCGTCGGTGGCGGCGTAGACGTAGAGCGTGCCCGTGTCGGCGTAGGACTGCACGCCGGAGTGGATCGAGTACACGAGGCCCTGCCGCTCGCGCACCTCCTGGAACAGGCGCGAGGACATGCTGCCGCCGACGATATCGTTGAGCAGGAACAGCGCGTAGCGCTCGGGGGCGGCGTGGTGCAGGCCCGGAAAGCCGATGACGAGATGCACCTGCTCCAGCGTCTTCTGCACGATGTTGACGCCCGGGATGATGCGCGCGGGCTGCGAAACGCGATGCGCGGGCTCGTGAGTGAAGCCGTTGAAGCCGCGGCCGAAGAGCTCGATGACCTGGCCGTGGGTGACGTTGCCCGCCACCGCGATCACGATCCGCGGCGGCACATACTCCTCGCCGAAGTGGGTGGCGATGATGTCGCGCCCGAAGCTCTCCACGAGCTCGCGGCTGCCCAGGATGGGCTTGCCCAGCGGATGGTTGGCCCAGATCTGGGCCGCGAAGAGGTCGTGGATCACGTCGTCCGGCGTGTCCTCGACCATCTTGATCTCCTGGAGCACGACCGACTTCTCCCGCTCGAGCTCTTCGGCGTCGAAGAGAGGATGAAGAAGAATATCGGTCAGGAGATCGACGGCCATCGGGAGATGTTCGTCGAGGACCTGGACGTAGAAGCACGTATGCTCTTTCGTCGTGAAGGCGTCCATCTGTCCGCCGACGGAGTCCATCTCGCGCGCGATGGCCTCCGCCGAGCGGCTGGCCGTGCCCTTGAAGACGAGGTGCTCGATGAGGTGCGAGATGCCGCCGCGGCCGTCGGCCTCGTTGCGCGAGCCGGTCTCGACCCAGACTCCAACCGCCACTGACCGGACATGCGGCATGCGCTCGGTGATGACGCGGATACCGTTGGGCAGCACGCTCTTCCGGTAGTCTTCGGTCACGCGGTTATGCCCTCGGTGGATTCGCCGCCTGCGGGTTTTTCAGCCGCTCCTTGTCGGCGAGCGCGGGCTGGTCCCGCAGGGCCATCTTCCTCGACAGCCGCATCTTGCCGTTGCCGTCGATCTCGATGACCTTTACCAGCACCTCGTCGCCCTCGGTCAGCACGTCCTGCACGGACCGGATGCGCGACTCCGCGATCTGCGAGATGTGCAGCAACCCCTCGGTGTTGGGGATGACTTCCACGAACGCGCCGAACTCGACGATCTTCTTCACCTTGCCGAGATAGATCCGGTCCAGCTCCACCTCGCGGCAGATGTCCTGCACGATGGAGAGCGCCTTCTGGACCGAGTCTGCATCGGGCGAGAAGATGGTGACGCGCCCGTCGTCCTCGACGTCGATCTTCGTCCCCGTCTGCTCCTGGATGCCGCGAATGACCTTGCCGCCGGGGCCGATGATCTCGCGGATCTTCTCGGTCCGGATCTTGATGGTGACGAACCGCGGCGCGTACGGCGACAGCTCCGGGCGCGGCTTGTCGAGGGTGTCGCGCATCTTGCCGAGCACGACCATCCTCGCGTCGCGCGCCTTCGCCAGCGCCTCCCGCATGATTTCAATCGACACGCCGGCGATCTTGATGTCCATCTGGAGCGCGGTCACGCCCTTGTCGGTGCCCGCCACCTTGAAGTCCATGTCACCGTAGTGATCCTCGGTGCCCATGATGTCGGTGAGGATGCCGAACCGCTCGCCTTCCTTGACCAGGCCCATGGCGATGCCCGCCACGTGGGACTTGAGCGGCACGCCCGCGTCCATGAGCGCCAGCGACGCACCGCACACGGTGGCCATCGACGAGGAGCCGTTCGACTCGAGGATGTCGGACACCACCCGGATCGTGTAGGGGAACTCCTCCTTGGCCGGAAGCACGGCCTCCACCGCCCGTTCGGCGAGGGCCCCGTGGCCGATGTCGCGGCGCGACGGCGAGCCGAAGCGCCGGACCTCGCCGACGGAGAACGACGGGAAGTTGTAGTGCAGCATGAAGTGGCGATACGACTCGCCCTCGAGCGCCTCGATCTTCTGCTCGTCCGACTTCGTGCCGAGCGTGGCCGCCACCACCGCCTGGGTCTCGCCGCGCGTGAACAGCGACGAGCCGTGGGCGCGGGGCAGATAGGCCGTCTCGATGGCGATCGGCCGGATCTCGTTCACCTTGCGGCCGTCGACTCGGATACCTTCCTCGACGATGAGCCGCCGGATCTCGGCGGAGGCAACCAGCTCGAAGGCGTCGCGGACGGCGGCCTTCTTCGCCTCGTCGCCGCCGAACGCGGCGAAGACCTCGTCGAACACCCGGTTGATCGCGTCGGCGCGAGGGTGCTTTTCGTGGGTGCCGAGGGCCGCCGCGAGCTTCGCCTTGGCGAGCTCCCGGACACGCGCCTCCAGCGCCGGGTCCTTGCCGGCGCTCGGATCGAACGCCCAGCGCGGCTTCGCGGCGCGCGCCACGAGCTCCTTCTGCAGGCGCGCCAGCTTCTTGCACTCGGCGTGGCCGAACGCGATGGCCTCGAGCATGGCTTCCTCGAGTACTTCGCGGGCGCCCGCCTCCACCATCAGCACGGCTTCCTCGGTGCCCGCGATGACGAGCTCGAGGGTCGAGACCTTCTGCTGCTCGGTGGTCGGGTTCACGACGAAGCGGCCGTCGACCTGGCCGACGCGCACGGCGCCGACAGGGCCGTCGAACGGCATGCCCGACAGGCAGAGGGCGGTGGAGGCGCCGTTCATGGCGAGCACGTCGGGGTCGTTCTCCTGGTCGCCCGAGATGACCAGGCAGATCACCTGGACCTCGTTCTTGAAGCCTTCGGGGAACAGCGGGCGGACGGGACGATCGATCAAGCGCGAGGTGAGGACCTCCTTCTTGACAGGCGCGCCCTCACGCTTGAAGTAGCCACCGGGAATGCGGCCGCCGGCGTAGGCGCGCTCGCGATACTCCACGGTCAGCGGGAAGAAATCCTGTCCCTCCCTCGCCGTCTTCGCCGCCACGCAGGTTGCCAGCACCATGGTGCCGCCGTAGCGCACCATCACGGCGCCATCGGCCTGCTTGGCGACTTTGCCGGTCTCGAGCGAAAAGGGTTGTCCGTTGATGTCGAGCTGTACGGTATGACTCATCTGGGTACGTGTCCTCGGGGTTCGACGGTGTCCCGGCGAACGCCTGATATGGCAGGCGGCACGCTGGCCGGCCTGCGGTGGGCCCCCGGGTTCTCATCCGTCCGAGGACCAGCCTGTTTCACTGCACGACGTCCTGTTAGCGTCGGATCCCGAGCTTCTCGATGATGACGCGGTACCGCTCGGATTCCTTGTTCCGGAGATATTCCAGCAACCCGCGCCGCTTGCCGATGAGCATCAGCAGGCCGCGGCGCGAGTGATGATCCTTCGCGTGGCTCTTGAAATGCTCGGTCAGACTATTGATGCGCTCGGTGAGAAGCGCGATCTGCACCTCGGGCGAACCGGTGTCGCCCTCATGGGTACGGAACTGCTCGATCAAGCTCTTCTTGCGGTCAAGCGCCAGCGGCATCGGGGCCTCCAATCGCCACGTCCCAGAGATCGATTCCCCGGGGCGGGTTCCAAAAAACCTTTTTTTGCCAGCAGATACGCGAAGAGGGTACCACGTGGACCCTGCCAAGTAAAGGAACGGGTCAGAGGCGGCGCCGCGCCTCCGCCGCATCGGCCTCGATCTGTGCCTTGAGCGCATCCACCGAGGGAAAACGTCGTTCCTCGCGGATCCGCGAGGCGAACGTGAGAGTCATGGTCTGACCATAGATGTCGCCCGAGAAATCGAGAAGATATGCCTCGACCGCTAGCGTGGTCTCGCCAAACGTCGGGCGCACCCCGACATTGACCACCGCGCGCTCCTTTCGTTCCCCCACCTCCGCCGTGCACGCGTAGACGCCCGGGGCCAGGAGCACCGGGCGCGCGGAAAGGACGTTGGCCGTCGGGAATCCGAGCGTCCGGCCGCGGCCGGCCCCGTGGCCGATGGTGCCGGACAGCGTGTAGGCGCGGCCCAGCAGTCGCGAGGCGACGGCCAGGTCGCCGCGCTGCAACGCGGCGCGGATCTCCGTCGACGACACCGCGACGCCGTCGACCATCAACGGCTCGGCCACGTGAGTCCGAAAGCCAAGACGCTCGCCGAGATTGCGAAGCATCGTCGCGTCGCCGCGGGCACCGCGGCCGAAGCGGTGATTGAAGCCGACCACCACGTCCCGTGCCCCGAGCCGGCTCACCAGCACGTCCTTCACGAACGCCTCCGGCTCCATGCTCGCCAGCTCGCGCGTGAAGGGCAGCACGACCGCGGCATCGAGGCCGCAGCCCTCGATCAGCGCGAGTCGCTCCTCCAGCGTGGTGATCGGCAACGGCGCGCGCCCTGGCTGGAGGATCTCCATCGGATGAGGATCGAACGTGCAGGCGACCGACCGCATGTCGGCGGCGCCCGCATGGGAGACGGCGAGGCCGAGGATCGCGCGGTGGCCCAGGTGCACGCCGTCGAAAACGCCGAGCGCGACCGCGGAGGGCGGCGCCTCAGGCGGGACGGGCGGAAGTCCCCGGACGATCCACATGCAGCATCCTCACCGGCTTCACGCTGCGCCCGCCCCCATCGGTCTCGCCCACGCCGAGCAACGTCGCGCGCGCGTCGTAGACGCGGACCAGGCGCTCGGCGGCCACGGGCTCGGCCAGCTCGGCGGGCTGGCCGTGGCAGAAGCGGCGCGCCCGGTCGACGTCGAGCCGCGTCGCCGGCCAGTCAGCCAGCGCGGCGTCCATCGGCAGGAGCCGCGCTCGCAGCGCCTCGAGCGGGGCGTCGACGAGATCGCTCCAGCTGACGGCCGAGCGCAGCGTGAACGGGCCGACGCGGGTGCGGATGAGCCGCTCGAGAGCGGCGCCACAGCCGAGGGCTGTGCCGAGATCAGCTGCCAGAATACGGATATACGTCCCCTTGCCGCAGACGATACGTAAGGTCGCCGTCGCTTCTCCGACGTCTTCGACGACGATCGACGTGACCACGACCTCGCGCGGTGTCCGCTCGACCTCGACGCCCCGCCGGGCGAGCTCGCAGAGGCGCTGTCCCTCATGATGCACGGCGGAATACATCGGCGGCACCTGAAGGATGCGGCCGACGAACGGGCGACAGGCGGCGTCGACGCGTTCGCGCGACAGGCCGTTGACGGGAGCGGTCGTCAAGACCTGGCCGCTGAGATCGTGAGTGTCCGTGGTCAGGCCGAACCGGAGAGTCGCCACATATTCCTTGTCGTGGTCCATGAGGTACGGCGTCAGCTTGGTCGCCTCACCGATGAGGAGGGGCAGGACACCGGTGGCCGGCGGATCGAGCGTCCCCGCGTGGCCAACGCGGCGCATGCCGAAGGCGCGGCGCGCCAGCGCGACGGCGTCGAACGAAGTCACGCCGGCCGCCTTGTCGACGACGAGGATGCCCGCGTCGGGCTCGATCATCGAGGCGCCGCGATCGCGGCGCGAACGGCCTCGAGCACCTGCTGCGTCACCGCATCGAGCGTGCCGTGGATCGTGCAGCCGGCGGCATTGGCGTGGCCGCCGCCGCCGAAGCGCGCCGCCACCCGGTTCACGTCCACCTCACCCTTGGCGCGGAGGCTGACCTTCACCCGCCCGCCGCCGAGCTCCCGCAGCAGACAGCCCACCTTCACCGTGCGGATGGAGCGCGGATAGTTGACGAGCTCCTCGCCTTCGATGAACCGCTCGGGAACGAGCCCGGCCGGCAGCGCCAGCCACGCGATCCGCCCGTCGTCGGACACCCGGACGCGGGAGAGCGACTCGCCGAGCCAGCGCAGCGCGTCCGGCGCCCGTCGCTCGTAGAGCGCCGACGAGACGGCGGCCGGGTCCGCGCCGGCTTCGGTGAGGGCCGAGGCGATGCGAAATGTCTCCGGCGTCACGTTCGAGTAGCGGAACGAGCCGGTATCGGTGTGGATGGCGGTGAACAGATTCGAGGCCATGGACGGCGTCAGGACCACACCGAGGGCCACGAGCAGGCGGTAGAGCATCTCGCCGGTGGCGGCGGCGCCGACGTCGATCCAGTTCACGGTGCCGTAGCGGCGGTTGTCGGGATGATGGTCGATGTTGACGATCGCGCTCGCCACCCCGCGGGCGGCGTCGATGAGGCCCTCGGTCCGGTCCGGATTCGGGCAGTCGGTCAAGACCACGACGTCGAAGCGCCCGTCGAGGCTCTTGAGCGCCTGGTAGCGATCCGCGCCGGGCAGGAAATCGAGGGCGCCCGGCGCCGGATGCGGGCCGCCGGCAATCACGCTCCAGCCCCGCCCCTCGAGGGCCTCGCCGAGCGCGAGGAGGGTTCCCAGGACGTCGGCGTCGGGATGGACGTGACCGAGCATCAGCGCCCGCCCCGACGGCCGCGCGAGCGCGGTCAGGACGTCGCCGGGCACGCGGTCGGTGACGCTCACGAGTTCGGTTGCACCTGCTTGAGCAGCGACTGGATGCGCGCGGCGTGCTCGAGCGAGTGGTCCGCGCGGAAGTCGAGCTCCGGCGTCACGCGCAGGTCGAGATGCTGCCGCAGCCAGTTCCGGACGAAGCCCTTGGCGCTCTCGAGGGCGGCCATCGAGGCCTTCCACTGCGCGTCGTCGCCGAGCACGGACACGAAGATCTTCGCCTTCCGGAGATCCTTGGAGGTCTCCACCTCGGTCACCGTCACGAAGCCGAGCCGCGGATCCTTGAGCTCGCGCTGGAGCAGTGTCGAGATCTCCTCCCGGATGAGCTGATTGACGCGGTCGAGCCGTTTGCCCTGCATCACAGTATCTCCACGGACGAGTCGAGCACGCGACCCTCGACGTGGTCCTCGATAAAATCCATCGCCTTCGACACGACCTCGTTGGCGTGGCGAGCGTCGGCGGAGACGTACGCGAGCGCCAGCGTGGCGCGCTGCCAGAGGTCCTGATGCCCGACCTCGGCCACCGACACCTCGAAGCGCGCGCGCACGCGCTCCTTGAGGCCCTTCAGGACGTGGCGCTTGCCCTTGAGCGAATCGACGTCCGGCAGGTGCAACTCCACCATCCCCAGCGCGACGCGCGCGGCGGACACTCGTCGGCCCCGCGCGCTACAGCGTGCGCGCGACCTCTTCGGTGCTGAAGACCTCGATGATGTCGCCGGCCTGGATCCCGGGCACCGCCTCGACGCCGATTCCGCACTCCTGGCCGTTCAGCACCTCGCGGACGTCGTCCTTGAAGCGCTTGAGCGAGGTCACCGTCCCCTCCCCGAGCACGGCGTCGCCGCGCCGCACGCGCGCCTTGGCGCCGCGCACGATCTTGCCCTCCGCCACGTAGGAGCCGGCGATCGGGCCCAGCTTCGAGATCACGAAGATCTGCCGGACCTGGGCGCGGCCGTGGATCGTCTCGCGGATCTCGGGCGCCAGCAGACCGGCCAGCGCCGCCTTGAGGTCGTTGATCGCCTCGTAGATCACGTTGTACGAGCGCAGGTCGACACCGTTGGCCTGCGCTTGCGTGGTCGCCTTGGGCTCGGCCTTCACGTTGAAGCCGAGGACGATCGCCCCCGAGGCCGAGGCCAGCATCACGTCGCTCTCGTTGATGGCGCCCACCGATGAGTGGATGACCTTCAGCTTCACCTCGTCCGTGGACAGCTGCTCGAGCGACTGGGCGAGGGCCTCCACCGAGCCCTGCACGTCGCCCTTGAGAATCAGGCGCAGCTCCTTGACCTCGCCGCTCACGATCTGCTTCTGCAGTCCCTCGAGCGTGATGCGCGTGGCCGCCTTGCCCTTGCCCTTGTCGCGGTCGGCCCGCATGTTGGCGATCTGTCGGGCCTTGCGCTCGTCCGAGACGGAGACGATCACGTCTCCGGCCGAGGGCACCCCCGACAGACCGAGGATCTCGACGGGATCCGACGGCCCCGCGCTCTTCACCTTCTTGCCGGTGGGATCGATCAGCGCGCGGATACGGCCGGAGTGCGAGCCCACCACCACCGCGTCGCCCTCCTTGAGCGTGCCGTTCTGGATCAGTGCGGTCGCCACCGGACCGCGGCCGCGGTCGAGCCGGCTCTCGATGATGACGCCCTTGGCCGCGCGGTTCGGGTTGGCCTTCAGCTCGAGGATCTCCGACTGGAGCGCGGTCATCTCGAGCAGCTGATCGATGCCGGTGCCGCGCTTGGCCGAGGTCGGCACGAAGATCGTCTGACCGCCCCAGTCCTCGGGCACCAGCTCCAGGTTCGCCAGCTCGCGCTTCACGCGATCGGCGTCGGCCTCCGGCTTGTCGATCTTGTTCACGGCCACGATGATCGGCACGTTGGCGGCGCGGGCGTGGTTGATGGCCTCTTGCGTCTGCGGCATCACGCCGTCGTCGGCGGCCACCACCAGGATGACGATGTCGGTCGCCTGGGCGCCGCGGGCGCGCATGGCCGTGAACGCCTCGTGGCCCGGCGTATCGAGGAAGGTGACCTTGCCATGCGAGGTCACGACCTGGTAGGCGCCGATATGCTGCGTGATCCCGCCGAACTCCTTCTCGGCGACCTTCGATTTGCGGATCGCGTCGAGCAGCGAGGTCTTGCCGTGGTCGACATGACCCATGACGGTGACGACGGGCGGCCGCAGCGCCTGCGCGCCGCCGTCGGTGTCTTCCTCCTCGAGCACCTCGCCCTCGACGGAGCGGATCTCCAGGTCGAAGCCGAACTTGTCGGCGACGAGCTTGGCCTCCGTGGGATCGAGCAGGTCGTTCACCATCCGCATCACACCCAGCTCGATGAGCGCCTTGATCACCTCGCCCGACTTGCGTCGCATCTTCTCGGCCAGCTCGGCCACCGTGACCGACTCGGGCACCCGGATGAGCTCGCGGCGCACCTCGGCCGGCGGCGAAGGCATCTCGACGGCGGCTGGCGCGACGGGGCGCTGGAGCTCGAGCGGCGGAGCGGGCCGGGCGGGCGGCGTCGTCGCCGCGGGTGCGGCCGGGCGCTGGGGGGCGGCCGGACGCGGTGGCGGCGCGGGCGCCGCCGGCCGCGACGGCGAAACGGTCACGCGCGGCTGGCCGAACGGTCCTGCCGGCTGTCGGGGCGACGGCCGCGCCGGCGGTGGCGACGCCGGGCGCTCGAGCGGCCGGAACGGAACGATCTTCGGCTCGACCTTCGGCGGCGCGGGCGCGGCCGGTGGAGCGGCGGCGGCCGCTGGCTTGAGCGGCTCGACGGGCGCCGGCGTCGCCGGGGCGACGCGCGGCGGCTCGGGCGCGATCTCCGGCGGGCGCGGCGCGATCGCGGGCGGCTCGGCGGTGATCTCGGCGGGCTTGGGCTTGACGATGGTGGCGGCCGGCGTGACCTCGGGCGTCTCCTCGACGACATCCGCCTTGGCCTTCTTTGCGCGGGGCTTCTTCGGCGCGGCCTCGGCGCCCTCGACCTTCGGCTTCGCGACCCGCTTGGGCTTGACCGGCTCTTCCGGGAGCTCACGGCCCTTGCCGAGCTTCGTGCGCAGCTCGTTGGCGAGCTTCGAATCGAGCGGGGTCATGGCCCGCACGCCCTTGTGCCCCATCTCCTCGGCCGCGAGCATCAGATCCTTGCTCGTGACGCCGAGCTCCTTCGCCAGCTCGATGACTTTTACTTTAGCCGCTGCCACCGTCGCATCACCTCCGCGTGACCACCATGTCGATCAAGTTCGCCCGTGCTTCGCTCGGCTTCCGGAACGCGTGCGCCAGCCGTCCCGGCTTGAGCGCACGGTCGAGACATTCCACGTCCTCGCACACGTACGCGCCGCGGCCGCTCGCGGCGACGTCGGTATCCACATGCCCATCGGCCCGCCGGACCAGGCGCAGCATCTCGCGCTTCGGCCGCCGGCGGCGACAGCCGAGGCACGTCCGCATGGGCACGTGTGGCGTCATGCCGTCGCCGGCGGATGCTCGGGCTCCGCCGCCTCCGGCTGCTCCTCCGGCTTCGGCGCGCGCGCAGCCACCCACTCCTCGGCGGCCGCGTGGAGATCGCCACCCGCCGGCCCGGCGATCTCCGTCACGCGCTCCCGCCCCGCCGCCACGATCGATCGCGGCGTCGTGAGGCCCGCCGCCGCCAGGGCCTGGAGCGCCTCCGGCGCGGCGCCGGGGAACCCCGCCAGCGCGGCGCGGCCCGCCTCGATTTCCTCGGCCTCGGCGCGCTCCGCCTCCACCTCGCCCTCGCTCTTGATGTCGATGCGCATGAGCGTCAGCTTCGCGGCCAGGCGCGCGTTCTGGCCCTTCTTGCCGATGGCCAGCGAGAGCTGATTGTCCGGCACCACCACGAGCGCCGAGAACTGACCGTCCTCGTCGGGCTCGTCGCTGATGGTGACCGAGGACACCTTGGCCGGCGACAACGCGCGCGCCACGAAGGTCGCCCGATCGTGCGACCACTCGATGATGTCGATCTTCTCGCCGCGCAGCTCCCGGCTGATCACCTGGATGCGCGTGCCGCGTAGCCCCACGCAGGCGCCGATGGGGTCGACGTCACGCTTCGTCGATGCCACGGCGACCTTGGCACGCTCGCCGGCCTCTCGCGCGGTGGCCTTCACGATGACGATCCCCTCCTGGATCTCGGGGATCTCCGTCTCGAACAGCCGCGCCAGGTAGCCGGGATGCGTCCGCGACAGCGAGATCTGCGGGCCCTTGGCGGTGCGGCGGACCTCGAGCACGAAGGCGCGCACGCGATCACCGGGGTTGTAACGCTCGCCCGGGATCTGCTCGCGCTCCGGCAGAATCGCCTCCGCCTTGCCGATCTCGAGGATGACGTTGCGCTTCTCGATGCGATGCACGAGACCGCGCAGGATCTGGCCTTCCTTGCCGACGAACTCGGAATAGATGCCTTCCCGCTCGGCGTCGCGGACCTTCTGGAGGATGACCTGCTTGGCCGTCTGCGCCGCGATGCGACCGAGATCCTGGAGCGGCTTGTCGGACAGCAGCTCGAGCTCGACGTCGAGCTCCGCCTCGGGATTCAGCCGCTTGGCCTCGGTCAGCGAGATCTCCGCCTCGGGATCGGTGACTTCGGTGACGACCTTCTTGCGCTGGTACACGCGGAAGGCGCCGGTCTTGCGGTCGATGTGAACGCGGACGTTGTCAGCGGGGCCCAGGCTCTTGCGCGAGGCCGAGAGCAAGGCGGACTCCAGCGCCTCGAAGAGGACCTCCTTGTCGATCCCCTTCTCGCGTCCGAGCTGATCGATGATCATGATCAATTCGCGATTCATGTCTACGCTGACCGCTTCTCCCACGGTACATCCGCGTCCAGCTTCGCCTTCGTGATGCTCGCGCGCGTGAGCCGCACCTCGGCGCCGTCCCGCTCGATGACGACCTGATCGTCGTCCACGCCGACGAGACGGCCGCGGATCTCCTCTCCGCCCGCGAGCCAGCAGCGCACCCACTTGCCGGCCGCCCAGCGAAACTCCCGATCCTTGCGGAGCTGGCGATCCAGCCCCGGCGACGAGACCTCGAGATCGTACGCCTCCTCGATCAACCCCGACGCGTCGACGACGTCGCCAAGCTCGCGACTGACGCGCTGGCAGTCGTCGATCCCAACTCCCCCCGGCTTGTCGACGAACAGGCGCAACACGCCCCGGGGTCGGCGCGGCCTGAACTCCAGATCCACGAGCGTCAGCCCGTGATCCAGGAGCACCGGCTGCACAACCTCCTCGATCTGGAGCTGCCGTTCGTCTTCTTGCATCACTTCAACGCAAAGTAAAAAAGTGGGCAACGCCCACTTTTTCAGGACTTTAGCACGTGGATACACCTGTGGCAAGCACTGTGACGCGGACATCGCGGCTCAGAGGTGCAGGCGGAAGACCTCCAGGCCCCGGAGCGTCTCCACGACGGCCGCCGGCGCCACGCGCTGCTCGCGGCGGGGGGCACGCCGCTCCTTCACCTCGACCACGCCGTCCTTGGCGAGCGCATTGCCGATGGTGACCCGGACCGGAATTCCGAGCAGGTCGGCATCCTTGAACTTCACGCCCGGTCGCTCGTCGCGGTCGTCGAGGAGCGCATCGAACCCGGAAGCCTGGCAGGCGGCGTAGATGGCCTCGGCGGCGGCCACCTGCGCGGCGTCCTTGAGGCTGACCACCACCACGTGCACCTTGAACGGGGCGATCGCCGCCGGCCAGACGATCCCGTCGGCGTCGGCGCCCTGCTCGACGGCGGAGGCCGCGATCCGCGCCGGCCCGATGCCGTACGAGCCCATCACGATCGGCCGCTCCTGCCCCGACTCGTCGAGATACATCGCCTTCAGCCCCTCGGAGTACTTCGTGCCGAGCTTGAAGATGTTGCCGATCTCGATCACGCGCTCGACGACGAGGGTCTTGCCGCAGTTCACGCAGCGCTCACCCTCCTGCACGGTGTGCAGGTCGGCCCAGCGAGGCGCGAAGTCGCGGCCCGCTGCGACGTTTCGCAGATGGAACCCGTCGCGGTTGGCGCCCACCACGTACGCGCCTTCACGGAGGATCTCGTCGGCGAGCACGGCCACGCGGGCGCCGACCGGGCCGATCGATCCCACCGGAGCGTTCAGATGCTGGCGCACCTCGTCTGGATGGGCGGGACGCGGCTCCTCACCGAGCGCGCGCGCCAGCTTTCGCTCGTGGAGCGTGTGATCACCACGCAGCAGCACGAGCACCGGTCCGGCCTTGGGCGCGATGAAGAGCAGCGACTTGATGGTCAGCCGCGGATCGATCTTGAGAAACGCGGCGACCTCGGCGATCGTCCGCGCATTCGGTGTCGCCACCTCCTCGCGGGCGCCGCTCGGAAACGAGGGCGCAGCCGGCATGCCCCGCGCCAGTTCCACGTTCGCGGCGTACCCGCAGCCCTCGCAGAGGGCGATCTCGTCCTCCCCCGCCGCGCTCGGCGCCATGAACTCGTGGGCGCCGAGCCCCCCCATCATGCCGGTGTCCGACTGCACGACGCGGTAGCGCAAGCCGCAGCGGTCGAAGATTCGCCGGTACGCGCCCTCGTGGGCGGCGTACGACCGGTCCAGCGCGGCCACGTCGGGGTCGAGCGTGTAGCTGTCCTTCATGACGAACTCGCGGGTGCGCAGCACGCCCGAGCGCGGCCGCGCCTCGTCGCGCTCCTTCGTCTGGATCTGGTACCAGATCTGCGGGAGGTCCCGGTACGAGCGGATCTCGCGCGCGGCCACCCAAGCGATCACTTCCTCGTGGGTCATCCCGAGGCACATGTCCCGATCGTTCCTATCTTTCAATCGGAACATCTCCGAGCCGATGGCGTCCCAGCGACCGCTCTCGCGCCAGATCTCGGCCGGGTGGAGCACGGGCATGGTCATCTCCTGCCCGCCGATGGCGTTCATCTCCTCGCGGATGATCGTGTTGACCTTGTCGAGCACGCGCTGGCCGAGCGGCAGCCAGACATAGATGCCGGCGGCCAGCTGGCGGACCAAGCCGGCCCGAAGCATGAGCTTGTGACTCAGCGCCTCAGCATCGGCAGGATCCTCTCGAAGCGTCGGGACGAGCGAACGCGACAGCCGCATCTTTTTATACTTGCCGTCGGGGCGCCTGCGCAGGGCTCCGACGCCCGACGGTCGGCGAATCACGACGATCTTTCATTTCGGCTGGGCGTCCTTCTTCTTGTTGGCGCCTCGCACGCCCGGCGCATACACCAGGCGCTCCACTGGCTTGCCACCGAGGATGTGCGAGTGGACGATCTCGTCGAGGTCGCCCTGCTGCACGCCGGCGTACCAGACGTTCTCCGGATAGACGACGATCATCGGGCCGTGCCCGCACTGCGAGAAGCAGCCCGACTTGTTGATCCGGATGTCCTGATGACGGCCGGCCTTGGCCACCTCGCCCCGCAGGTACTTGACGAAGCCCTCGACGTCGCCCTGGTGCGGGCACTCGTCGCCGGTCGTGCAGACGAACACGTGCGTCTCGTACTGGCCCATCACCGGGCCGCCGCGCCGGCGAGCTTTTCCTTCCGCTCGGCGATGAACTTGTCGACTTCCTCGCGCATGGCCGTCACGATCTCCGCCTCCGGCACCTTCCTGATCACCTGGCCACCCTTGAAGATGAGCCCGATCCCCCGACCGCCGGCCACGCCGATGTCCGCCGCGCGCGCCTCACCCGGGCCGTTGACCTCGCAGTTGTGGAGCATGACCCCGGGCGCGGCGAAGGAATGGACACCCTCGACCTCGAGATTGTGAACATGCCCGCGCCATGCGACGCGGCGAACCGCGCGTACGCCGACGTAGAGCGCCCGATCAGTCAAAACGACCTGACCGTCGGCCGCGCCGCGGCGTCCTGGTAGCGCGCCAAGCTGGAGAACCTCCGCAAGGCGGGCGAGCCCAACGCGTGACGTCACGGACACCACCCAGTTGCGCGCCCGCCGGGGTTGATCACGGTGGTGGAGGAACGCCGGCACCCCGAGCCGCAGCAGCAACTGCTGGACTTGCGTGCCGAGCGCCTGCGATGACGTGCAATACGTCGCGCGCCAATAGCCGCGAACGCGACCGAGATAGCCGTCGCCTTCCCAGAGGGCTTTCACAAGCGCACGCTGCTTCTCGTGCGGCAGACGCTCCATCCACTGGGGGATTCGCTTTGCCGTCGCGCCGTGGCCAAACTGTGACTTCAAGAATTGTCCGAGCGCCAGGGAATGAGCGATGACTTCGGCTGTGTGCCGGCGGCACCGAACCTGCGAATTGAGCCCCACGCCGCGAAGGATTGCCTGCAGCCGGTCCACATCGGAACGCTGATCCTCGTGGAAATAGAAAGATTGCTCGTATGGCTTGCCGCCCTTTCCGGACATCGTGCCTTCGGACAGGTAGTAGCCCGCGAGGGTCATGAAGTCGTCGTCGATCGGCAACTCTCCGAGCCCGGGTGCGTCGATGGTTGCGCGGTCTTCCTTCTCTTGCAGAACCGGATATGCCAGCACCCAGCCTGCTCGAACATCGCCGGCTCGGACCCAGCGCGGCTCGGCGCCAGCATCGAGCGCCGCACGCACGTCCGGTCGTCGTGTCCGGGCTGCCTTCAGTCGCTCGGGACGCGGAAATGCCCACACCGGATGATTGTCGGTGAGACGGACCGGCGCGAAACCGGTGGGCTGGAGCTCCACCAGCTCGCCCTCGAACGCGTGTCTGCTTGCCCATTGGACCTGTCGGTACTCGCCGGCATGCGTCAGCACTTCGTCGACTTCCGAAATCGACTCGATCGGCTTGGGGCCTTGCCGCGTCACGACGACCTGCCCTTCCGGCACGCACCCCATCACCGCGATGTGGATCTCCTCGTTGAGGCCGCGGAACTCGTCCTCGACCTGCTTGGCGAGCTTGACGAGATCGACATCGGCGCGGCCGCAGGAGGGGCACGACACGAACGTGAGGCCGCCCTTTCGCAAGCCGAGTGATTTCAGGATGTCGATGCCGACGCGGACCTCCTCGGTCGGATCCGCGGAGAGCGACACGCGGATGGTATCGCCGATGCCCTGCGAGAGCACGGCGCCGAGGCCCACGGCGGACTTGATGGTGCCGACGCCGGGCGTTCCGGCCTCGGTGACGCCGAGGTGGAACGGGTAATCGACACGCTCGGCCAGCATCCGGTACGCTTCGATCATCATGAGCGGATCCGACGCCTTCAGCGAGATCTTCATCTCGGGATAGTTGCAGTCCTCGAGAATCCCGATGTGCCGGAGCGCGGACTCGACCATGCCGTGCGCCGTCGGGCCCCCGTACTTCTCGAGCAGGTCCTTCTCGAGGGAGCCCGCGTTGACGCCGATGCGGATGGGGATGCGCTTGTCCTTGGCCATCGCGACGACGTCCATGACGAACTTCTTGCCGCCTATGTTGCCGGGATTGAGCCGCAGGCCATCGACGCCCTGCTGGAGCGCGATGAGGGCCAGCTTGTAGTTGAAGTGGATGTCGGCGACGAGCGGGATCCGGATCTGACGCTTGATCTCGCCCAGCTTCTCGGCCGCTTCCCGCACCGGCACCGCGCAGCGAACGATGTCGCAGCCGGCGGCTTCGAGCGACCAGATCTCGAGCAGCGTGGCCTGCACGTCGCGCGTGTCCGTCTTCGTCATCGACTGGACGGTGATGGGCGCGCCGCCACCCACCTTCACGTTGCCGACCTGGATCTGCCGCGTCGTCCGCCGCGTGATCATTCGCCGTCTACCCTCCGAAGAGCTTGAATGCGCCGAGACGATTCAAGTCGTTCCAGAGCGCGTACACCATCAAGAGCATGAGCAGGACGAAGCCGAGCTGCTGCGCGGCCTCGCGCTTCTTGAGCGAGAGCGGACGACCGAGGATCGCCTCGATGACGAAGAAGAAGAGATGGCCGCCGTCGAGCATGGGCACGGGTAGCAGGTTCAGCACCGCCAGATTCACGCTGATGACGGCCGTGAAGAGGGCGAGCGAGCCCACGCCTTCCTTCGCCTGGCGTCCGGCCTCGGTGGCGATCTGGATCGGGCCGCCGATGTTCGACGAGTCCATCTGGCGCGACACGAGCTTCCAGAGACCCTTGACGGTGAGCGTGGTCATGTCCCACGTCCGCTGCACGCCGTAGACGACGGCGTACACCGGGTTGTACGCCTCGAAGCGGACCGCCTTGGTGGCGATGCCGGCCTGGATCTTGCCGACCACGATCTCCTCGCCGGTCGCCGTCTTGTCCTTGGCCGCGTCGGGGGTGACCTTCAGCACGAGCCGCTTGCCCTCACGCTCGACGGCGATGTCGAACGGCTGGCCGGGTCGGGTGCGGATGGCCTCCACCAGATCCTCCGGCGTGTAGACCGGCTGTCCGGCCACCGCCACCGCGACGTCGCCGGGCTGAAGGCCCGCCCGTGCCGCCGGCGAGTCGCTCGCCACGGAGCTGATCTGCGGAATCAGCTGGGGACCGGCGCCGATGTCCCAGACCTCGCGCGCCTCCTTGAAGATCGGATCGGTGACGGCCTTGCGACGCGGCGACATCGTGAGCGCCTGCTCGGCGCCTTCGCGGCGGACGCGGAGCGTCAGCGGGCGGCCATTCGAGTCGGCCACCGCGCGCTCGAGGTCCTCCCAGTAGGCGATGGGCTTGCTATTGACCACGGTGATGACGTCGCCGGTGCGCAGACCGGCGGCGGCCGCCGGGCTGGCCTCGGCGACTTTTCCGACCGCCGGCGGCCAGACCGGACGACCGACCGTGCCGAGCACCGCGGCGAAGACGGCCGCCGCCAAGACGAAGTTCATGCCGGGTCCCGCGAAGACGATCAGAAAGCGCGCCCACAGCGGCTTGAGCGCGAACGCCTTCTGCGCGTCGAACGGCAAGGCGGCGCCGCCTTCGAGCGGATTCTCCTCGCCCATCATCTTGACGTAGCCGCCCATCGGAATGGCCGACAGGACGTACTCCGTCTCCTTTCCGCGCCAGCGTAGGAGGACGGGCCCGAAGCCGATGGAGAAGCGCTCGACGCCGACGCCGCACCAGCGCGCGACGAAGAAATGGCCGAGCTCGTGAATGAGGATCAGGATGCCGATGACGACGACGAACGACACAATCATCTCGATCGGCCCACCGCGCGACAGGATATTACCCACGGTTCACCCCTTGGCCCGCATGTCGACCCAGCCGCCGACGCGACGGCGCGTGCGCGCATCGACGTCGACGCAGGCCTCGATGGAGGCGAGCGCGGCGGCCGGCTCGGCGCCGAGCGCGCGCTCGATGAGTTCAGTGATCTCGGTGAAGGCGATGCGACGCTCCAGGAATGCCGCCACGGCGACCTCGTTGGCCGCGTTGAGCACGACGGGCGAGGCGCCCCCGGCCTCCAGGGCCGCGCGCGCGAGCCGCAACGCCGGAAAGCGCTCGGTATCCGGCTCCTCGAACGTGAGCGACCCCGTCCGCGTGAGGTCCAGGCGCGCGGCCGGCGTCGGCCGCCGCTCCGGATAGGTGAGCGCGTAGAGGATCGGGATGCCCATGTCGGCCACGCCCAGCTGGGCGAGGACGGAGCCATCGATGTACTCGACCATGGAGTGCACGATCGATTGCGGATGCACGATCACCTGCACCTGACTGGGCGCCAGATCGAAGAGCCAGCGCGCCTCGATGATCTCGAGGCCCTTGTTCATCAGCGTGGCGGAGTCGATGGTGATCTTCGCGCCCATCTTCCACGTCGGGTGCCGCAGCGCGTCCTCCACCGTGACCGTCGCGAACTTCTCCTTCGGCAGCTCCCGGAACGGCCCGCCCGAGGCGGTCAGGAGCACGCGATGCACGTCACCCCGATTGTGCCCCACCAGACACTGGAAGACGGCGCTGTGCTCGGAGTCGACGGGCAGCAGCGCGACGCCGCGTGCGCGCGCTTCGGCGGTCATCAAGGCGCCCGCCATCACCAGCGTCTCCTTGTTGGCGAGCGCCATCGTGCGGCCGGCCTTGATGGCGGCCATCGTTGGCAGCAGCCCGACGCCGCCGACCAGCGCCGAGAGGACGACGTCGGCCTCGACGTCGCGCGCCAGAGCCACCAGCCCGTCGATGCCGCTCAGGAGCTCCGGACGCGGCGGCGGCAGCAGGCGCGCGAGGGCGTCGACGGCGGCCGGCTCCAGGAGCGCGACCGCCGCCGGCGCGTACTTGCGGCACAGGTCCGCGATCAGCTCCGGATTCGAGCCGCGCGCCGCCATGCCCGCCACGCCGAGCTCCTCCGGAAACGCCGAAACGATCTCCAGCGTTCTGAGGCCGATCGAGCCGGTCGCGCCGAGCAGGGTGACGCGCTTCATGCGCAGCCCACCAGACGCGAGAAGTAGTAGAACGCCGGCAGGTTGAAGAGCAGGCTGTCGATGCGGTCGAGCACGCCGCCATGGCCGGGGATGATGCCGCCGGTATCCTTGGTGCCGACGCTGCGCTTGATGACCGACTCCGTGAGATCGCCCACCTGCCCGACGACGCCCAGCAGCGCGCCGCCGGCGAGGGCGGTCGCCACGCCGCAAGCTGGCAGCAGCCAGGCGCCCAGGGCGGCCCCGGTCAGCACCGAGGCGGCGACCTGCGCGATGGCGCCCTCGACGGTCTTGCGAGGGCTGATGACCGGCGCGAGCTTGCGGCGACCGAGCGTCGACCCGACCACGTAGGCCATGGTCTCGCCGATCCACGTCACCCCGACAACAAAAAGGATGAGCTCGTCGCCGCGCGGGACGCTCCGCTGGAGCAGAATGCCGTAGC
The DNA here is from genome assembly GCA_044869815.1 of Candidatus Rokuibacteriota bacterium. Lineage (GTDB taxonomy): Bacteria > Methylomirabilota > Methylomirabilia > Rokubacteriales > CSP1-6 > AR12. Next base: position 32,103 of record JBIOXS010000156.1, read on the forward strand.
CGAGCAGCCAGCCGATATAGAGCACGGCCAGGAGCGTGTTGGCGGCCGGCTCCGTCGCCGGCGGCGCGCCGCGCCAGAGCGGCGCCGCCAGCGCGGCCGCCACCGCGACGGCCAGGACGAAGGCCGGCACCGCGAACGGATCGCCCGTTCGAGAGGCGCCGAAGGCGGCGGTCACGGCCGTTCCCGCCGCCACGGCGATCGCGCGGTGCACGGGCCGGCCACCGGCCTGCAGCATCCGCGTCAGCTCCCACAGCGCCGTCGCGCTGGCCACGGCCACGAGCGCGTCGAACAGGTAGTTCGGAGCCTGGATCACGATCAGCAGGAACACCGGCAAGAGCACGATCGCGCTCGCCAGACGTCTCACCATGCCGTGGCCTCCGAGTGCGCCGAGCGTCGCACGAGACTGGAGCGCGGTGACCACGTCACACTCCACCGAAGCGACGGTTGCGGCCCTGGAAGTCGGCCACCGCACGATAGAGGTCGGCCGGCCCGAAGTCCGGCCACAGCGTCGGCGTGATCCAGAGCTCCGTGTAGGCGATCTGCCACAGCAGGAAGTTCGACACGCGCATCTCGCCGCTGGTGCGGATGAGGAGGTCGGGGTCCGGTACGCCGTCGGTGTAGAGGGCGCCGCTCACGTCGGCCTCCGAGATCCTCTCGGGCTCCAGGTCGCCCGTTTGCACGCGCCGCGCCAGCGCCCGGAAGGCGTCGAGCAGCTCGTCGCGGCCGCCGTAGTTGAATGCCACCAGCAGCGTCAGCCCGGTGTTCTTCTCCGTCTCGGCCACCACGTGCTCGAGGCCGCGCCGCACGGGCAGCGGCACGCCGGCAGTGCGCCCGATGACGCGTAGCCGCACGTTGTTGTCCATCAGCGCGGGGAGCTCGCGGTAGATCGACTCCTCGAGCAGCCGCATGAGCATGGTGACCTCGTCCTCGGGGCGGTTCCAGTTCTCCGTCGAGAACGCGTACAGGGTCAGGTAGCGGAGGCCGATGGTGTCGGCGGCGCGCACGATCGCGCGGGCGGCCTTGACGCCCTCGCGATGCCCGGCCACCCGCGGCAGCCCGCGCGCGGTCGCCCAGCGGCCGTTGCCGTCCATGATGATGGCGACGTGCGCCGGCCGCGGCTGGGCGCGCACCTCCTCCAGGAGCTTCGTCTCGCCGGACGCGGTGACCGACATCAGATCGACATGATCTCCTGCTCCTTCTTCTTCAGGAGCTCCTCGATCCGCGCGATGAACTTGTCGGTCGTCTTCTGGATCTGATCGTGGCCGCGACGCTCGTCGTCCTCCGTGATCGGCGCCTTCTTGTCCTTCACCATCGCCTTGAGCTTGTCGTTGGCCTCGCGGCGAACGTTGCGCACGGCCACCCGGGCATCCTCGGCCATCTTGCCGACCTGCTTGACGAGCTGCTTGCGTCGCTCCTCGGTCGGCGTCGGCATGGTGAGCCGGATGAGCTTGCCGTCGTTGACGGGCTGGATGCCGAGATCGGCCTTGGTGATGGCCTTCTCGATCTCCTTCAGCTGCGAGGCCTCCCACGGCTGGATGACGAGCGTGCGCGCATCGGGTGTGGACACCGAGGCCATCTGGTTGATGGGCGTCGGGTTGCCGTAGTAGTCGACGCGGATCGGGTCGAGCAGCGCCGTCGATGCCCGTCCGGTGCGGACGGAGGCGAAGTCCTTGCCGAGGGCGTCGATGGCGCTGGTCATCCGCGCTTCCATGTCCTTGAGGACCGTCTGCGTCTGCATGTGTCCTCCCTATCCTGCCGACGAGCTGACGATGGAGCCGACCGGCTCGCCGAGCACGATGCGCTTGATGTTGCCCGCCCGCATGAGATCGAAGACGATGATGGGGAGCTTGTTGTCCATGCAGAGCGAGATGGCGGTGGTGTCCATCACGCCGAGGCCGCGATTGAGGACCTCGATGTAGGTCAACTGCTCCAGCCGACGCGCCGCCGGATCGACCTTGGGATCGGCCGAGTAGACACCGTCGACCTTGGTCGCCTTGATGATCGCGTCGGCCCCGATCTCCACCGCGCGTAGCGCCCCCGCCGTGTCGGTGGTAAAGAACGGGTTGCCGGTGCCGGCGGCGAAGATCACCACGCGGCCCTTTTCGAGGTGGCGGATGGCGCGGCGGCGAATGTAGGGCTCCGCCACCGCCCGCATCTCGATGGCCGACAGGACGCGCGTCTGGACGCCGGCTTTTTCGAGCGAGTCCTGCAGGGCGAGGGCGTTGATGATCGTGGCCAGCATGCCCATGTAGTCGGCGGTGGCCCGATCCATCCCGCCGGCGCTCGCGGCCACGCCGCGGAAGATGTTGCCGCCGCCGATCACGATGGCGAGCTGCACGCCGAGGTCGGCGACCTCACGCACCTCCTCGCCGATCCGGTCCAGCACCGGCGGATCGATTCCGTAGCCCTGGCTTCCTGCGAGCGCCTCTCCGGACAGCTTGAGGACGATACGTCGGAACGCCGGGCGCCTCGCCTCGGCACCCGCCGTCACGGCTATCCGCCCCCGCCGATCTGGAAGCGCGCGAACCGCTTCACCACGACGCGCTCGCCGGTCCTCGAATTCGTGAGGTCGACGAGGTCCTTGACCTTCGTCTTGCCGGCGGCATCCTTGATGAAGAGCTGCTCGAGCAGGCACTGCTCGCCGAACCACTTCTCGAGCTTGCCCTCGACGATCTTGTCGAGCACCTGCGCCGGCTTCTTCTGATCGGCCATCTGGCCGCGATAGATCTCGCGCTCCTTCTCGAGCACGGTGGCCGGCACGTCCTCCCGGGCGACGTAGGAGGGGTTGGTGGCCGCCACCTGCATGGCCAGATCGCGGACGAGCTCCTGGAAGGCGTCGGTCTTCGCGACGAAATCCGTCTCGCAGTCGACCTCGATCAGCACGCCGAGCTTGCTGCCGGGGTGGATGTAGGCGTGGACGACGCCGTCCTTGGCGTCGCGGTGCTCGCGCTTCCTGGCGTCGGCGAGGCCCTTCTTGCGCAGATACTCGACGGCCGCCTCGAGATTGCCGTTCGAGGCCGTGAGCGCCGCCTTGCAATCCATCACACCGGCGCCCGTCTTCTCGCGCAGCTCCATGACCGTCCTGGCGTCGGCCATCAGGACACCTCCGCCTCGGCCTTCTCCATCTCCTCGGCCTCGTCGGTCGCGACCGTCGGCTCGCCGCCCTCCTCCTTGCCGAGCGTCCCGCGGCCCTCGTTGATCGCGTCGGCGATGCGCGACGTGATCAGACGGACGGCGCGAATGGCGTCGTCGTTGCCGGGGATGGCGTAGTCGATGCCCGTCGGATCGCAGTTCGTGTCCACGATGGCCACGATCGGGATGGCCAGCCGCTGCGCCTCCGCCACCGCGATCCGCTCCTTCCGCGGATCGATGATGAACACCGCCGACGGCAGCGCCTCCATGGCCTTGATGCCGATGAGCGCCTTCTCCAGTTTCTCGCGCTCGCGGTCGAGCTCGAGAGCCTCCTTCTTCGACACCCGATCGAACTCACCCGTCTCCTTCATCTCCTCGAGCTTCTTGAGACGCGCGATCGACTTGCGGATGGTGGCGAAGTTGGTGAGGGTGCCGCCGAGCCAGCGCTGGTTCACGTAGAAGCCGCCGCAGCGCGTGGCCTCCTCGAGCACCGTGTCCTGGGCCTGCTTCTTGGTCCCGATGAACAGCATGCTGCCGCCGCCGGCGGCCAGCTCGCGGACGAACGAGTACGCCTCGCGGAATTTCTTGAGGGTCTTCTGAAGATCGATGATGTAAATGCCGTTGCGCTCGCCGAAGATGTACTTCTGCATCTTCGGGTTCCACCGCTTGGTCTGGTGGCCGAAATGCACCCCGGCCTCCAGCAACTCCTTCATCGTCAATGCGGCCATGCATCCTCCTTCGGTTGGCCTCCGCCGCGCAACGACGCCCCCATGGGCGTCGACCTCAGGCGCGCGGCGTGTGTAGTGGGAACGATTACGTCGTGTACTTCCCGTTGATCCGGACGTACTCCTCGCTCAGGTCGCAGGTCCAGACACGCTCCTCGGCGCGGCCGATGCCGAGGTCGATGACGATCTCGAGGGCCTGTCGTCCCATGATCTCGCGAACGCGGTCCAGGCGCACGCCCTCGCGCAGCATCCCCCGCTCGACGAGCCGCTCGCTCTGCCCGTCCTCCCCGCCGAACGCGATCGAGACCTTGTCCTGCTCCACGCGGGCGGCCGCCTTGCCGAGCGCCATCATGATGCGGCCCCAGTTGGGATCGGCACCGTTGATGGCCGTCTTCACGAGCGGCGAGTTGGCGACGCTGCGGGCGGCCACCAGCGCGTCGCGGCGGCTGGCGGCGCCGCGCACGGTCACCGAGACGAGCTTGGTCGCGCCTTCCCCGTCCTGCACGAGCATGCGCGCCAGGCGCGCCACCAGCGTGTCGAGGGCCACCGCGAAGTCGCGCATTCCGCGGGCGCCCTTGTCGAGCGGCGCGTTCTCGGCGAGCCCGTTGGCGATGACGGCCACCGTGTCGCTCGTGGACTGATCGCTGTCCACGGTGATCCGGTTGAACGAGCGGTCGACGGAGCGCTTGAGGATCGGATCGAGGGCGCCGCGGGCGACGGCCGCATCGGTGGTGACGAAGCAGAACATCGTGGCCAGGTGGGGCTCGATCATCCCCACGCCCTTGGCCATTCCGCCGAGGGTGACCGTGCGGCCCCCGATCTCGCAGCGCAGCGCCGCTTCCTTGAGCCGCGTGTCGGTCGTCATGATCGCCTCGGCCGCCTCGCGCCCGCCCTTGGGCGACAGCGATTTGACGAGCTTCGGGATGGCCGCGCGGATCTTGTCCATCGGCAGCATCTGCCCGATGACGCCGGTCGCCGCGATCAGCACGTGGGAGGGCGGGATGCGCAGCAGCTCGGCTGCCTGCTTGACCATCTCGCGCGCGTCCTTCATGCCACGCTCGCCGGTGCAGACGTTGGCGCAGCCGCTCGATGCCACGATCGCCTGCAGCGCGCCGGTGCGAGCGTGCTCCATGGAGACGAGCACGGGCGCGCCCTTCACCTGATTGGTCGTGAACACAGCCGCCGAGCGCGCCGGCGAGGGCGAATGAATCAGCGCCAGGTCCTTCTTGCCGCTCGGCTTGATCCCGGCCGCCACCCCGCCGGCGAGGAACCCGGGCACGGCGGTGACGCCGCCGTCGAGCCAGTCCAGATCGCCGGCCGTCCTCATGGATACACGGGAGGCGCGGCCAGTCCGGTCCGCTCGTGCCAGCCGAGCAGCACGTTCAGGTTCTGCACACCGTTCCCGGAGCCGCCCTTGCCGAGATTGTCGATGGCCGACAGACACGTCGCCCGGCCGGTCCGCGGATCGGCGACGACGCTCACGTCGCAGAAGTTGGAGCCGACCACGGCGCGCGTGGTGGGTCGCTCGCCCTCGCCGAGAAGGCGCACGAACGGCTCGCCGGCGTAGAACTCGCGGTACACGTCGAGGAGATCGGCCGTGCGCATCGAGGTCGCCAGCGGCACGGACGCCGTCGTGAACAGCCCGCGGTTGAGCGGAACCAGGTGCGGCGTGAACGCCAGGCGCACCGTTTCGCCGGCCAGCGCCGAGAGCTCCTGCTCCATCTCGGCCGTGTGCCGATGGCCGGCGATCGCGTACGCCTGAACGTTCTCGTTGGCCTCCGTGTAGAGATACATCGGGTCGATGCTGCGGCCCTGCGCGCCGGCCCCGGTCACGCCGGACTTGCCGTCGATCACGATCCCGTCCAGCCTCGCGAGGCCCTGCTTGACGAGCGGCGCCGTCGCCAGGATCGCACCGGCCGCATAGCAGCCGGGCGAGGCGACCAGCGACGCCTTCTCGATCGCCTTGCGATGGAGCTCGGGCAGCCCGTAGACCGCCTCCGCCAGGCCCGCGGCATCGACGTGCGGCGTCTTGTACCAGGTCGCGTAGTCCCGGGCGTCGTGGAGACGATAGTCGGCGGAAAGGTCGATGACCTTGCGGCCTCGCGCGCGTAGCACCGGCACCGCCTTCTGCGACTCCATGTGCGGCAGCGCCATGAAGGCCACGTCGCAGACCGACGCCAGCCGTTCGGGATCGAGCTCGTGGAAGACGACGTCGGCGAGTCCGCGCAGATGCGGGTAGACCTTGGCCAGCGGTTGGCCCGCCAGGCGCTCGGAGGTGATCGCCGTCAGCGTGACGTGCGGGTGTACGAGCAGGAGCCGCAGCAGCTCGGCGCCCATGTAGCCACTGGCGCCGGCCACGGCGACCCGGATGGTGCTCAGCCCCCCCACGCTAGCGCTTGCTGTACTGGAACTTCTGCCGCGCACCCGGCTGGCCGTACTTCTTCCGCTCACGCGCGCGCGGGTCGCGAGTCAGCAGTCCGGCCTTCTTGAGCGGCTGGCGCAGCTTCTCGTCGAAGCGGGCGAGGGCGCGGGCCAGCCCGTGGCGCACGGCGCCGGCCTGCCCGGTGGGCCCGCCGCCCTTCACGGTGACGAGCAGGTCGAATTGACCGACCGTGTTCGTGATCGCGAGCGGCTGGGCGATGATCATCCGCAGCGTCTCGCGCGGGAAATAATCCTCGAACGCGCGCCTGTTGATCAGGATGCGCCCGGCGCCGGGCTTGATCCACACCCGCGCGATCGACGTCTTGCGCCGCCCGGTGCCGTAGAAGCGATCGAGCACCGCCGCCATCACCGGGCCTCCGCGGACGACTTGCGCAGGGTGAGCGGGGTTGGCTGCTGCGCGCTGTGCGGATGCGAGGCGCCGCGGTACACCTTCAGCTTCTTCACCATGGCCCGGCCCAGGCGGTTCTTCGGCAGCATGCCCTGCACGGCCCATTCGATGACGCGCTCGGGATGCTTTCGCAGCATCTCTTCGGCCGAGACATCCCGCAGACCGCCGATGTAGCCGGTGTGCCAGCGATAGCGCTTGTCCTTCAGCTTGCGGCCGGTGAGGTGCACCTTCTCGGCGTTGAGGACGACGACGTGGTCACCGACGTCGAGGTGTGGAGCGAAGCTCGGCTTGTGCTTGCCCCGGAGGATTGTCGCCACCCGCGTGGCCAGCCGACCGAGCACCTGCCCGTCAGCATCCACCACGAACCATTTCCGTTCGACTTCGCTCTCCTTCGGCATCAGCGTCGGCATCGTGATTTTCTCGACTCCTCAACGTAAGTGGGCGTCCACACAGAAGAATTTGCAACGTCATACGGTAAAGGAAAAGGCGAGCCGTGTCAACCGCGCGTCTTGTCCGTGAAGGGGCAGAGCGGCCGCACCGGACACACGGGACAGAGCGGCTTGCGGGCCACGCAGACCCGGCGGCCGTGGAAGATCAGCAGGTGCGAGGCCTGCGTGAGCCGGTCGGCCGGCAAGACCTGCACGAGCTGGTCGTGGATGTCGTCGGGATTCTCAGCCCGGGCCAGACCGAGGCGCTGGGAGACCCGAAAGACGTGAGTATCGACGGTCACCGCCTGGCGCCCGAAGGCATTGCCCAGCACGACGTTCGCCGTCTTGAGCCCGATGCCCGGCAGCGCCATGAGGGCCTCGCGGTCCTCGGGCACCTGTCCGCCGTGGTGGTCGACCAGGCCCCGGGCCATGCCGAGCAGCGCGCGGGACTTCGCCCGAAAGAACCCGGTCGAGCGGATGTCCTTCTCGAGCGACGGCGTCCGCGCGCGAGCGAGCTCGCGCGCGCTCGGATACTTCTTGAACAGCGACGGGGTGACCATGTTGACGCGCTCGTCGGTGCATTGCGCCGACAGGATGGTCGCCACCAGCAGCTGATACGGGTCGGCGAAGTTCAGTGCGCACTTGGCGTCGGGGTACGCGCGCGCCAGGAGGTCGAGAATCTTGCGGGCGCGGGCCTGCCTTCCCGCTCGCGACTCGGGCATGGTCATTCTCCGATGCGCAATGCCTGCTCGCTCACGGCGAGGGCGGCGATCTCGACCGGGAACGGCAGGCCGCTCGTCAGGCGTTGCCCCGGGTCGTAGTCGCGCACGATCCAGTTCACGAGGCTCGTCGGTAGCGGCACCCAGCCGACCGACGCCCGCTGGACCTGCAGCGTCATCCGCCGGTCCGCCGCGCCAACGACCCGGACGAGCGCCGATACGTCGGCGCCGGGCAGCCGCGCCGTGACGTAGACCCCGTCGGCCGTCAATCGCACCCGGGTGCGACGAAACGACTTCAGCTGACCGAGGGTGGCCTGCGCGTCGTCGCCGCTCACCTCCGCCCGCGTCACCCGAAGTCGACCGACGTCGAGGAGCTCGGCGCGGCCGTCGGCGTCGAGACTGAACGGATTGACGAGGACATCGTCCGCCACCAGCGCCAGGCGGCGGACGCGCAGTCGCACGGCATCCGGCCGCCGATAGTCGCCAATGACGGCGGAGTCGGCCGACAGCTCGATGCGCTTGACGCGCCCACGGACGATCTCGGCGTCGTGCTCGATGCGTAGCGCGAGGTTGTCGACCTCTCGAGCGACACTGCCGAGCCGCCGCCGGATGGCGGCGTCGAGCGCAGCGGCCAGCGCCTCGGGTGGCGTGGCGACGCCTCCCGCCAGGCGCCGCACGCGCACCGACGCCGTGGACCCGTCGGGCAGCGGGAACTCTGCGATGATCGGGTACACGCGCGCCAGGGCCGGGTCGCGCGCGAGTTCCGCCGTCGCGCGCCGACCCGGCTCCGCGGTCCGGCGGGAACCGAGGTCGCCACTCGTCGCGATCACATAGTCGATGCCGATCGGGTCCGTATCCCACGCTGAGACGACTCTGAACGGCAGCCGGTCGCGCCGCGCGTAGTACCGGAAATTGTCGGCGGAGAACGACGCGTGGTCGGGCAGCACGCTGAGCGTGAGGGCCCGGGTGCCGCTGTCGGTCGCGATCGCGCGGAGCACGTCGCGGTGACGCCAGTCGGCGCGACTCGGCGTCGACGGAACGACCCATGGCACCTCCAGCGCGGGAAGAGCGAACGCGGCCGGCACGCCCCACGCCACCGCGCTGACCTGCACGGCGCCGACGAGGCCGACGCCCACGACGCCGGCCATGCGCGCCGGCCCCGGCAACGCCGCGACGCTCATGGCGGCGAGCACAGCGGCGGCGGGGAGCAACGGCAGCGTCGCGCGTGTGCGGTCGGTGCGGGCCAGCGCGAGGAGCGCGAGCGGCACGACGAACGCGACGATGGCGAAGCCGCGGCGGCGCAGGACCGCGACGACGAGGCCGACGAGGAGCAGGACGACGGCCAGCGGTCCCAGCTGTTGCACGAGGCCGGCGGCATACGGGCTCGACGTCGAGCGCACGCCCTCGGGCGCGCCCTGCATCGGCAGCAGCATCCGCGGTACGTACCACGCCAGGCTCAGCGCCGCCGCGATGACCACAGCGAGTACGACGTTCCAGAAGGCGCGCCAGTTCCGCGAGAGCACCAGCAGCCACACGACGGGGGCTGCGACGTAGAGAATGAACAACGGCTTCACCAGCACGCCGATTGCCAGCACGAGGCCCGCCAGCGCCGACATTCCGCTGCGGGTGAAGCGGTCGGTGCGGGACAGGACGAGGAGCGCCAGCGCCACCATGGCCGCCAGCGGCAGGTCCAGCTGGAACCGCAAGGCGCCGGAGATCACGAGCGGCGAGGCGCCGAAGATCCAGGCGGCGGGAACCCCGGCCGCGGCGCCCCCGAGATCCCGAGCCAGGAGATACGTCGCCGCCATGCCGAGGCCGAGCGCGAAGAGGATGATCGCTTGCGCGGCAGCAACGTCGGAGGGGTAGAGCCGATAGACGGCGCCGGCGGCGCACGAAACGAGAGGCGGCTCGACAACCACGCGGTCGAGGATCGTCGCCCAGCGCCCGCCACCCAGACCTTCGGCGCACCGGACTGCGCGCTCGAGCCGCCGTGCGCTGTCCCACGCCGGGGGCCGCCGGTCGATCGCCAGCCATACGGACAGCGTCAGCACGAGCGCCAGCCAGGCGCCGCCGACGAGCGCCCACTCACGGCGCGCCCCGTCGTTGCCGTTGCGGAGCGTCATCGCCGGAGCCGGGCTCGGATGGCCTCGACGCGTGTCCGCTGCTCGCCGGGCGACAGCGTCCGGGGCTGGTGCGGATACGTCCATGCGGGCTCGCGTGGGTTCGGGTCCGTGGCGGTCCGCGGGATGAGATGCCAGTGGATGTGCGGCAGCTGGTTGCCCAGCAAGGCGTAGTTCATCTTGACGGCGGCGTAGACGGCGGCCAGCGCGCGCGCGACCTCGCTCACCGCGTCCATCAGCGCGCTGCGCTCGTCCCCATCGAGATCGTAGAGCTCCGTGACGTGACGGTTGAGGACGAGTACGGTCCAGCCGGCGAAGAACTGGTCGTCGTGCAGGTACGCTTTGGCCGGACCGCAGTCGGCGATGAACGCGGCCGCCGCCGGCCAGTCACCGCGGCAGGCGCGGCATTCCGACGCGCTCACCGCCGCGCCAGGTACGCGCCCAGGCGGCGCAGGCCTTCCTGGATGCGCTCCACCGACGAGGCGTAGGAAAAGCGCAGGTAGCCTTCGGCATTCGAACCGAACGCGGCGCCGGGCGTCACCGCCACGTGAGCCTGCTCGAGGACCTCGTACGCGAACGCGACGGAGTCGCGCGTGAAGCGCTGCGCGTTGGCGAGCACGTAGAATGCGCCCTCCGGCTCGAAGCCCACGCCGAGCCCGATCGCGCGCAGCCCCTGGACCATGGCCCGGCGCCGCTCGGCGAAAATACGACGAAAGCGCGCCGTCTCGTCGGTCGCGTCGCGTAGCGCGGCGACGCCGGCCCACTGCACGAACTCGTTGGTGGAGATGAAGAAGTTGCCGTAGAGCCGCTGGAGCGCCCGCGTGTGCTCGCGGGGCGCGATCATCCAGCCGAGACGCCAGCCCGTCATCGCGAACGCCTTCGAGAAGCCGTTCAGCACGAACGCGCGGTCCGTGAACTCCAGCATCGAGCGGTCGCGACCGCCCTCGGTGAGGCCGTGATAGATCTCGTCCGAGACGATGAACGGCCCGCTGTCGCGCGCCAGCGCCGCGATCGCTTCCATGCGGTCGGCCGGCAGTACGCTGCCGGTCGGATTGGCGGGAGAGTTCACGAGGATCGCGCGCGTGCGCATGGTCAGCCGGCCACGGATGGCGTCCGGCCGGTACTGGAAGCGCTCCGCCTCGCTGACGTCCACCTCCACCGGCACGCCGTCGGCGTAGCGGATGAAATTCGGGTAGCACGCGTAGTACGGGTTGGAGAGGATCACCTCGTCGCCCGGGTCGAGCAGATGTCCGAAGAGCAGCAGCATGGCCGGCGACGTGCCGGGCGTCACCAGCACCTGCTCGCGCTCGATGGCCACGCCGTACGTCCGCGCGTAGTGCTCGACGATGGCGTCGCGGAGCTCCACGATGCCGAGACTGTGGGTGTAGCGCGCGCGGCCGTCCTTGATGGCCTTCTCGAGCGCCTCGCGCACCACCAGCGGCGCCTCGAAGTCGGGCTCACCGAACTCCAGGTGCACGACGTCGATGCCCTGCCGTTCCAGCGCGCCCGCGCGCTCGCCGACCTCGACGGCGAGGAAGGGCTCGATCTCCGCGATGCGCTTGGCGAAGCCTACCGGACCGATGACAGATCCAGACGCCGGCGACGCCGGGCGACACCGGTGGCGTGGGCGGCCTGCGCCACCGCCTGCGCCACCGCCGGGGCGACGTTCTTGTTGAACACGCTGGGAATGATGTACTCCTCGCCGAGCTCCGCCCGGCCGACGCAGCCGGCGATGGCGCGCGCGGCCGCCACCTTCATCTCATCGTTGACGGTACGCGCCCGGGAGTCGAGCAGGCCGCGGAAGAATCCGGGAAAGCAGAGCACGTTGTTGATCTGGTTCGGATAATCCGAGCGGCCCGTCGCCATCACGCGGACGTGTCGCTCCGCCTCCTCGGGCCGGATCTCGGGATCGGGATTCGCCATCGCGAAGACGATCGGGTCGCGGGCCATGCGCTTGACGTCACGCACGGCGAGGATGCGCGGCACCGAGAGCCCGATGAAGACGTCGGCGCGCTGGACCACCTCCGACAGCTTGCCGGTCAGCTGGCGCGGGTTGGTGGCGGTGGCCACCCAGCGCTTCATGAAATCCATCCCCTGCGTCCGGCGCTTGTGAATGGCGCCGAACTCGTCGACGCCGACGATGTCCTTCACGCCGCTCGACAGCAAGATCTTGATGGTGGCGGTTCCGGCGGCGCCGACCCCGGTGACGACCACGCGCAGCTTTCTGAGATCCTTCTTCACGATGCGCAGCGCGTTCAGCAGGGCGGCCAGTACGACCACCGCGGTCCCGTGCTGATCGTCGTGAAAGACGGGCACGTCGAGCTCCTTCCGCAGTCGGTCCTCGATCTCGAAGCAGCGCGGCGCCGCGATGTCCTCGAGGTTGATGCCGCCGAACGCGGGCGCGATGTACTTCACGGTCTCCACGATCTTGTCGGCGTCCTTGGTGGCCAGGCACAGGGGGAAGGCGTCCACGTTGGCGAACTCCTTGAACAGCATCGCCTTGCCTTCCATCACCGGCAGGGCTGCTTCCGGCCCGATGTCGCCGAGGCCGAGCACGGCGGTGCCATCGGTGACGACGGCCACCATGTTCTGCTTCATCGTCAGCGAGAACGCGCGCTGACGGTCGTCGGCGATGGCGAGACACACGCGCGCCACTCCCGGCGTGTACGCCATCGAGAGATCGTCGCGCGTGCGGATCGGCACCTTGCCGCGCACCTCGAGCTTCCCACCGAGGTGCATCAGGAAGGTGCGGTCGGAGATATTGATCACGCGGACCCCGGGCACGTGCCGCAGGCGGTTCACGACCTGCGTGCCATGCTCGCTGTCGCGCGCGTCGATGGTGATGTCGCGGACGATGTGCTGGCGCTGCGACTCGACGAGGTCGACGGCGCCGATGTCGCCGCCGGCGGCGCCAATGGCGGAAGCCACCTTGCCGAGCATCCCGGGCCGGTTCCGGATGGCCACGCGGACGGTGAGACTGTAGCTCGCGCTCGGCGCGACCACCGACATTCCTCGCTTCTACCCTCCCGCGTGGAGCACTGTCAACGGGCGACCGGAAGGGCGCGTCGGATCTCGTCGAGCAGCAGCGTGGCGGCGCGGATCCGCTGCGAGGCGGCATCGCCGCCCATTGTGTGCTCGTGCCCCGTGAGGCGTCCGCGCACGGCGACGCCGAGCGCCGCGCGCGCCAACGGCGGCGACGACTCCGCCACCGCCTCCACGTAGCTGGCCGCGCCGACCTCCACGCCGGCCCACCGCATCGCCGCCCGCGCGAGCGCCTGGGCGCGGCCGAGCGGCGTGGCGTCCCGGCCGGCGTCCACCCGCAGCGGTCCATCGGAGTTCACGTGGCTCATCACCATGGACCCCGCGAACAATCCCGGGATCGCCGCCGCCAGACGCTCCGTGGCCGCGCCAGCGGTGCCGACCTCCACCACGGCCACCTTCGTGTCCATCGCCGCGAGTCGGCGGCCGATCTCCCCCTCGAGGGTGTCGTCATCGGCCCCGAACACGGCCTCCCCGAGGCGCTCGCGGATCGCGGCCTCGACCGGCGCGATGAGCCGGCCGGCCTCCTCGGCATCGGCGGCCTTCGCGGCGATCCGGACGTCGACCTGCCCCAGATGCGCCAGCGTGCCGACGGTGGGATTCGCCGCTTTCTCCATGAAGTCCGCCAGCCGCTCGCCGATACGGCTCTCGCCGAGGCCCACGCACTTGAGCACGCGCATCCGGATCTCGCCGCGAATCCCGTAACGGTCGCGGAGGTATGGCAGCGCTCGGTTGACGAGCAGGTATTCCATCTCGCGGGGAACCCCGGGCAGGGTGATCAGCGTTTTCCCTTCCTGACCGACGATGAACGCGGGCGCCGTGCCCACCGGGTTCTCCACGGCGATGGCCCCGGCCGGAATGTAGGCCTGGCGTCGGTTCGAGGGAGAGAGCCGGAAGCCGCGCGAGGCGAAATAGGTCTCGATCTGGCGCAGAAGCTCCTCGGAGAAGACGAGCTCACGCCCGGTGGCCGCCGCAACCGCCTCCCGTGTGATATCGTCCGCTGTCGGTCCGATCCCTCCGGTGGTCACCACGACGTCTGAACGGTCCAGGGCCTGACGGATGACGGCGGTCGTCCGGGCGAGATTGTCCCCGACGGTCGTTTTGTAGAACAGGTTCAGGCCGATCGAGGCGAAATGGCGGGCAATGACGGCCGAGTTGGTGTCGATGATCTGGCCCAGCAGCAGCTCGGACCCGACTGCGACGACTTCCGCCTGCACGGGAAAGCCCTCCGGGGGGAACAAGGATAGCAGAGGAATCAAGACCTGAATACGTGAAGAACATTTCCCATCCCCGATGGGGCGGACAAGTCCGCGTCGCGCCGGCGCCGTAGTTGTTACAACCGGTTAGCAAAAACCGGGAGGCGCTGGCGTGTTTCTTGAACCATTCCCGGGCATTACTGAAACGATCGGGGCCCCAAAAGCGTCATACAGGTAAACGAAAAATCGGCCGGTGACATCATGACATTTCGAGAGAGCAACGTACAAGAGGGCAGCATGGAAGCCGCTGAGCTCGTTCCGACGGCCGCTCTCGGCGCCACCGAGGAAGAGCAGCGGCCGACCGTGCTCGCCGACGAAGACGAGATCCAGCCGGTCCCCGAGGAGGCGCTGACCCCACTGCCGGCGAAGGGGGAGGACCCTGTCCGCCTCTATCTCAAGGAGATCGGCAAGGTGCCGCTGCTGACAGCCCAGCAGGAGGTCCACATCGGTCGCCGGATCGAGGTCGGCCAGATCGCGCTGCGCCGCGCGCTGTCGGGAATTCCATACGCCGTTCGCGCGCTGCTCGAGGTCGGCGACCGCCTGCGGCACAACGACATCGCCGCCGACGACGTGATTGTGCTGCCCGAGGGCGGTGAGCTCGAGGCCAAGGAGATCCGTCCCGTCGTCCTGGCCTTTGCCCGCATCCGACGGCTGGAGCGGAAGATCGCGCGGCTGGAGGAGGCGCTCGACGACAAGCGCCGGTCGGCCACCGGCCGGGCCAACGTCCAGAAACACATTCAGACCTGTCGCGAGGGGATCCAGAAGATCGTCGCCGAGATGCCACTCAAGCCGGCGCTCATCGACGACCTCGTGGCCAAGGTGCGTCGCCTCTGCCAGCGCATCGACGCCCTGGCGAGCGAGGCCCGGAAGAACCGCACGGCCGCCGTCACGCGTGAGCTGAAGCAGGCGGAGACCGATGCGGGGCTGCCGCGCAAGCACCTGGCCGCCCTGCTCAAGGAGATCGAGACGAGCGACCGGACTGTCCGACAGGCGAAGCGGGAGCTGATGGAGGCCAATCTCCGCCTGGTCGTCTCCGTCGCCAAGCGTTACCTCGGCAGCGACCTGTCTCTGCTCGATCTCGTGCAGGAGGGCAACATCGGTCTGATGAAGGCCGTGGATCGCTTCCAGTACCGTCGCGGGTTCAAGTTCTCGACGTACGCGACCTGGTGGATCCGACAGGCGATCACGCGCGCCATCGCCGACCACTCGCGCACCATCCGGATCCCGGTGCACATGGTCGAGACGCTCAACCGCATCTCGCGGGTCAACCGTAACATGATCAACGAGATGGGCCGCGAGCCGACTCCCGAGGAGCTGGCGCAGCGGACGGGCGTCCCGGCCAAGAAGGTACGGCTGATCCTGGAGTCCTCGCGGAAGCCGCTGTCGCTGGAGACGCCGATCGGCGAAGACTCCGAGCTCGGCGATTTCCTCGAGGACAAGAGCGCGGGGTCGCCCAACGACTCCCTGCTCAATCAGGACCTCACCACCCAGGTCGAGCGTGCCCTCGCGACGCTGTCGCCGAAGGAGAAGGAGATCCTTCGTCTGCGGTTCGGTATCGGCGAGGAGGGCGAGCACACCCTGGAAGAGGTCGGCAAGCGCTTCGCGGTCACCCGCGAGCGCATCCGTCAGATCGAGGCCAAGGCCCTCCGCAAGCTGCGCCACCCGCTGCGAGGGCGCAACCTCAAGGCCTTCATCGAGAATTAGGAGAGCGCGGGGGGCGATCGCGGCCCCCGCGCGACGCGCTACCGCACCGCCGCAAACCCCTGCGGCTCGAGCCGGAACGCCTTGGCGAACTTGCTCGCGAAGACCTGGTAGCCGATCACGAACACGAGCTCCACCGCGTCGGCCTCCGAGAAGTGCTCTCGCACGCCGGCGAAGCAGTCGTCGGAGACCTCGAGATCGTCGCGTACCATCGCCTCGCAGAGAGCCATCGCCGCTCGCTCCCGCGGGGTGAACCGGTCGCTCTCGCGCCAGCGCGGCAGCGCCTCGAGCGTCTCGGCGTCGATTCCTTCCTTCACGCCGACGGCGTGACGGATGTCCATTCAGTACGCGGCGTCGTAGAGGGTGGCCACCTGCAGCTGCAGCAGCGCGCGCAGCCGGCCATCGAGAGCGCCGAAGCGCTCGATCGACGTCCACAGGGCGCCGATGCCCAGCATCAGTGCCGGCCGGTGGGCCATGAGCTTCTGCGGGGTCGGCACGTCGCCGAAGAGGCGGCGGCCGATGGCGTAGGTGCCGCGAACGACGAGCCCCGGATTCTCGACGGGAGCGATGCGATGAGCGTGCATGAGACCCTCCTCGTTGGTGTGGGTCGCCCCTCCCTTGACTGCCGAGCTCATTGCCGGAGCTGGCCGGTGACCGTCCGATGCCACGTGACGAGCCCGGTGTCCGGCGGTGACCCGCTGACCATCGTCAGCATGGTCGCGATCTCGCTTCGATGATGATTGCCGTGGGCGACGACGTGCGTCAAGAGGATGCCGAGCGGCGTGTGATAGGCGTTGCCCGCGGTGTCCTTGTAGTGTATCTCGCGACCGAGGTCCACCGGCCCCAGGGCCTCCACCCACGCCTGCTGCTCGGTCACCAGCGCGTCCCAGTCCTTGCGCAGCGCGGCCATCGACCCGATGTCCGCGCCCGGCAGCGCGCTCGTGGAGTATCCCTTCCAGCGCGCCAGCCACAGGGCGTCGGCCCCGTAGACGTGCGCGAACATCCGCCGCAGCGTGGGGAAGCTGAATTGCTGGCCGATCTCGCGGCCGCAGGTCTCCTCGCCGAGCGCGCTGGCCACGTCGAACAAGCGGCGGTTCGCCCACCGGTGATACGCGTGGAGCTCGCTGGGGGTCATGGCTGCTCCTGACCGCTGCGGATGGCGATGAAGCGCGCGAGCCCCGTCCCGGGCGGCGAGCCGCTCACCATCGTCAGCATCGTGGCGATCTCGCTGCGGTGATGCGTCCCGTGGTCGGGCACGTGGTGCAGCAGCAGTCCCAGCGGCTGCCGGAACGCCTTGCCGGACAGCAAGCGATAGTTGATGACGCGGTCGACGTCGGCCTCGCGCAGGCCGTCGAGAAACGTCTTCTGCTCGCGCTCGAGCGTCACCCAGCGCTCGCCCAGCTCGGCGAGCGTGGCCGGCTCGTCGGGGACCGAGGTCGGGGACACGCCCTGCCAGCGGGCGAGCCAGAGGCCGTCGACGCCGAAGATGTGGAAGAACATCCGCTTGAGTGAGGGCTCGCTGAACTGGGTGCCGATCGGATGCGCGGCCTTCGCCTCTCCCAGCTTGGCCGCGGTGTCGAGGAGCGTGCGGTTCGCCCACCAGTGGTGCTCGTACAGCGTCCGAATCGCGGTCAAGCTCATCGCCTCACTCCAGCAGGGCGACCGTCTCGCCCTCCTGCACCGTCTGGCCTTCGCGCACGCGGATCTCCTTGACGGCCCCGGCCCGTGGCGCTTCCACCGGGATCTCCATCTTCATCGATTCCAGCACGATCACCGGATCGCCCGCGGCCACCCTGTCGCCGGGCTTGGCGGTCACCTGAAACACGATGCCGGTGATGTGCGCCTTGATCTCCTCAGCCATTGAACGCTCCTTGTTCCACCATCTGGGTGTGCACGACGCCGCGGCGAAACTCCGGATGGCCGGCGATCATTCGTAGCAGCGGCAGCGTGGTCTTCACGCCCTCCACCACGCAGTCATCGAGCGCGCCGGCCAGGCGCTCGAGGGCCTGCGACCGGTCTCGCCCGCTGGCGATGAGCTTGAAGAGCAGCGGGTCGTAGTGAACGGACACGACGCTGCCCTCGACCACGCCGGACTCGATGCGGAGCCCCTCGCCGCGCGGCAGCGACAGTCGGGTGAGCGCTCCGGGTGACGGCAGGAAGTTCTTGGCAGGGTCCTCGGCGTACACGCGCACCTCGATGGCGGCGCCGCGCTGGACGATGGCCTCCTGCGGCCACGGCAGCGGCGCGCCGGCGGCGACGTCGAGCTGGGCGACGACGAGGTCCGCCCCCGTCACCTCTTCCGTCACCGGATGCTCGACCTGTAACCGCGTGTTCATCTCGAGGAAGTAGAATTTCTCCCCGTCGACGAGGAACTCCAGGGTGCCGGCGTTGACGTAGCCGATCGCCCGCGCCCCGGCCACGGCGGCCTCCGTGAGCCCCTGCTTGATCTCGGGACGGAGATTCGGCGCCGGCGACTCCTCGACCAGCTTTTGATGCCGGCGCTGGATCGAGCACTCACGCTCGTGCAGGTGCACCACCGTGCCCTTGGCGTCGCCGAACACCTGCACCTCGACGTGGCGCCCGCGCTCCACGTACCGCTCGACGTAGACCTCCGCCCGGCCGAACGCCGCCTGCGCGCGCCGTGTCGCGGTCGCCCACGCGCCCGCCAGATCGCTCTCCTGCGCCACCTTCGCCATGCCGATGCCGCCTCCGCCGGCGGCCGCCTTGAGGATCACGGGGTAGCCGACGTTCGCGGCGCACCGCTGGGCGGCAGCGGCGTCCGCCACCGGCTCCGGACTGCCGGGCACGATCGGCACGCCGGCGGCGGCCATGCGCCGGCGCGCTTCCGTCTTGTCCCCCATCACCCGGATGGCCTCGGGCGTCGGGCCGATGAACGTCAGCCCCGCCTGCGCGCACGCCTCGGCGAAGCCCCAGTTCTCGGAGAGGAATCCATAGCCCGGATGGACGGCGTCGGCCTCGCTCTCCCGGGCGGCCGCGATGATGCGCGGGATGTCGAGATAGCTCTCGCGCGCGGGGGCCGGCCCGATGGCGATCGCGCGGTCCGCGTCCTTGACGTATGGCGCGTCGCGATCGGCCTCGGAATAGACGGCGACGGTCCGAAGCCGGCGCGTCCGGCAGGCGCGGAAGACGCGGCGTGCGATCTCTCCGCGATTGGCGACGAGCACGGTGCGGAACACGGCTCAGAAAGCCGGGCCGACGTCGACCGGCTCGACGCGCACCAGGTCGGCGGCGGTGACACGCCAGCCGGCCTTCGACGGCGTCCACCGCAGCTGCAGGTAGCCGATCACGCGCGCGCCCTCGAGCCGCACCTTCACGAGCCGATGGTGACCGATCGCCGCCAGCGCCACCACGCGCGAGGTGGCGACGTGGTCGCCGAGCCGATCGTGCTCGGCGATCACGCCGGCCCGGGCCGACGGCTCCACGAGCGCGGAGGCGGCCGCGGTGTCGCCCGACTCGAGCGCATGGCGGTAGGCGTCGACGGCCACCGCCAGGTCGTGCTCGAGCACGGCAGGATCGAACTCCGGCGGTACCTCCACGAGATCCTGCTTCACGGCGTGAGGCGACTCGGCCAGGACGGCGGCGTCGATGAGCGGCGCCGGGACGTCGCCCGTCACGCCGCCCGCTTCGGCGAGCAGCGCCAGCAGCCTCCTCTCCCACACCGTCGCGCGCTCCCGCGCCGTATCGTCACGGCTGAGGCGGGCCAGCACGATGGCGCCGGCGGCGGCGTGGCGGCGCTCCTCCTCCAGGCAGCGCTCGAGAATTCGCCGGGTCGGCGGCTCGTAGACCGGGTTGGCGTTCCCCAGGTGCCGCGCGTAGACGGTGACCATATGCGGCTTGAGCACGCGATAGACACCGGCCACGCGCTCGAGCGTCTCGCGCGGTCCCTCGGCGGACTCGAGGAGATCGGCGAACTTGGCCATGCGATCGTTGGCGGGCTCGGACTGCTGGGCGGGCGCCCGCAGCTCCGGCAGCCGCTTGCCCCAGAGGTCGGCGTGCTGCGCGCAGTCCCAGACGTGGCGGCCGAAGAGGAGCTTGGCGGGCAGCTCGGGCGTCAGCGCGATCCAGCCGCCCAGGGCCCGCAGCATGCGCTCCTCGGCGTAACGGTAGTTGCGGATTCGCCGCGCGGAGTCGTCGACGGAGAAGTGGCCAGCGAGGCGGTCGGAGCTCAATACACCTGCGAGCGCTGCGTGCTCTTGATCAGCCGCTCGATCTCCTCGTCGGTGAAGCCGGCCAGCCGCCGCGCCTCCTTGGCGATGGAGATCGGCACGACGTCGTGCTGGCCGTCCTGGCGGGTGCCGCCGAGATTGAACCGCTCGTCGATCGTCTCCTGGAACTCGATGGCCTTGCGGCGGCGCTCGGGCTCCCCGCGCGTGAGCTCGTTGAGCCAGCGCGACCCCATGCGCACGTGAGTGATTTCGTCGGCCAGCACGTAGTCCACGGACTGCTCGACGATCGGATCGCCGATCTTCCCCGCGATGTGGATGAGCTGGTTGAAGACGTCGCACGCCAGGCCTTCCAGGCCGCGGTTGACGCCGGCCACGCGCGCGGCGGCGTCCTCGGCGCACGCGCAGCGCCAGAGAATCGTCGTCTCCGGGAACTCGCCGAGCCGACCGCCGAGATGCTCGAGGAGGCCGAGATAGGTCTCCACGTGGCGCGACTCGTCCCACACCTGCCGCGCCATGTCCAGGGTGAACTCCCACGGCGCATCGGGGAAGTCGCAGACCGTCCGGCCGGCGCCCTCCATCGCCTGGAGCTCGCCGACGAGGATCCCGTGCACGCGCTCACGCATCGACTCGCGGCTCGACAGATCCGGGAATGGCGGGAGACCCTGGGCGACTTTCAGCTCGGCGACGTCGCGCGCGCGCATGCGGATGAAGCGGTCCTCCCGGGCAAGCTTGTCGTAAGCGATCGGCCGTTCCATCGGGATCTCCTTCCGGACTGAACCGCTATTCAGCGCGAGTGTAGCACGCCGACGGAACCACGAACCACCCAGGACAGCCCACCCACGGCTCGAGCCGCACACAGCCCCGTCGCTACAGCGGACGGTCGCGGCGCGGACGCGGCCGCACGAGCGCGGCCGGCCGGATCATGCCGGCACCGAAGCGGCCCGTGATCCCGTCCACCGCGCGCGCCAGCCGCTCTCGTCGCACCGCATCGGGATCGAGGAGGCCGAGCTGACCGGACGCGGGCGGTCCGAGCGTGGAGGCGGAGAGGCCGATGAGCCGCACGCGCTGCACGAGTGGCTCGCGCCCGAAGAGAACCATCACGCGGCGGTAGAGATCGAGGCCATCCTGCGTCGGGTCGCCGGTGTGGCTGCGGGTGAGCGTGCGGAAGTCGGCGAAGCGCAGCTTCAGCGTGACGCGTGAGGCGGCGACGCCGCCCGCGCGAAGCTCACGGGCCACCCGCTCGGCCTGGCCGCGCAGCGTCGTCTCCAGCCGCGCGCGGTCGTCGGTGTCGCGCTCGAACGTGGTCTCGGCGCCCATCGACTTCGGCGCCGTCCACGGCGTGACCGCGCGCTCGTCGCGACCGAAAGCCAGCTCGTGGAGGTCCGCGCCGTGGTCGCCGAGCCGGCGGACCAGCGTTGCGCGCGAGAGCCGCTGGAGCTGGCCGATGGTGGCGATGCCGAGCGCGGCCAGCGATTTTGCCGTCGCCTTGCCCACGCCCCAGAGCCGCTCGATCGGAAGCGGCGCCAGGAACTCCGCCTCGTGGCCGGGCTCGACGACGACCATCCCGTCGGGCTTGCGAAGGTCGGAGGCGATCTTCGCGATGAACTTGTTCGAGGCCAGCCCGGCCGACGCCGTGAGCCCCGTCTCCGCGCGAATCCGGCGCTTGATGCTCCGGACGGCCTCCGACGGCGGTCCGAACAGCGACGCCGTGCCCGTCAGGTCGACGAAGGCCTCGTCGACCGAGACGGGCTCCACCAGCGGCGAGAAGTCGGCGAGCACCGCCATGATCTCGTCCGAGACGCGCGCGTACTTGGCCATGTCGACCGGAACGAAGACCCCGTGCGGGCACAGGCGCGCGGCCTTGCCGATCGGCATCGCGGAGCGGACGCCGAAGACGCGCGCCTCGTAGGAGGCGGCCGAGACGACGCCGCGGCCCTTCGGGTCGGCGCCGACGATGACGGGCAGGCCGTGGAGCTCGGGCCGGTCGCGCTGCTCGATCGACGCGTAGAAGGCGTCCATGTCGACATGCGCGATCGAGCGTGGCGACGCCGCCATTTCAGGCCCTGGCGAGCCCGACCTCGGGAGCGACACCGGCGAGCGCGTCGACGACGAAGGCGATGTGGGCGTCGAGCTCCACGCCGAGCTCCGCGGCGCCGCGATAGACGTCGTCGCGATTGACGGTGCGCGCGAACGCCTTGTCCTTCAGCTTCTTGCGAACAGAGGCCGGCTCGAGGCCGGTCACGACTTTCCCCGGGCGCACCAGCGCGCACGCGTGAACGAAGCCCGTCAGCTCGTCGCACGCGTAGAGCGCCCGGTCGAGCAGACCGACGCGCGGCATGCCCGAGTAATCGGCATGGGCGAGAATCGCGTAGACGATGTCGGCCGGGAGACCGCGGGCGGTGAGGATCTCGGCGCCCTTCATCGGATGATGGGGCGCGCGCGGATGCATCTCGTAGTCGAAATCGTGCAGGATGCCGGCGATGCCCCAGCGCTCGGGATCTTCCCCGAAACGCGCGGCATAGGCACGCATGGAGGCTTCGACGGCGCGGGCGTGCTTCCGGAGGCTGTCGCCCTTGGTGAACTCGGTCAGGATCGACCAGGCGACGTCGCGGTTCACGAGTCGCTCAGGCGCGTCGGCTCTGCTGGCTCCGCCACTTGTCGATGGATTTCTTGGAGAACACCCAGCCGCTCTCGAGCTGCAGGCACGGGATCCGCCGCTCGGTGGCGAGGGCGGTCAGCGCGTTCTTGTCGATGGCCAGGTACGTCGAAGCCTCGTCGATGCTCAGCGCGTCCTTTGGCGTCGGAGTCACGGGCGCTCCTCCTTGTCGAGCGTTTTGCGCAGCGTCTCAAGCTCCGCCTCGAGCGTCCGGATCCGGTCGACGAGCTGCTCGAGCGCCTTCGTCACCGGATCGGGAAGATCGGTCTGGTTGAGATCGATGTCCCCGACCCGCTGACCGTCCTTGTATGTTACTCGCCCCGGCACGCCGACGACAACGGAGTTCGGCGGA
The DNA here is from genome assembly GCA_044869815.1 of Candidatus Rokuibacteriota bacterium. Classification (GTDB taxonomy): domain Bacteria; phylum Methylomirabilota; class Methylomirabilia; order Rokubacteriales; family CSP1-6; genus AR12. Next base: position 55,248 of record JBIOXS010000156.1, read on the forward strand.
ACCTCGCGAACGACCACCGAGCCGGCGCCGATCCGGCTGTTGTCTCCGATGGTGAAGGCGCCGATGACCTTGGCGCCGGCGCCGACCACGACGTTGTTGCCGAGCGTCGGGTGACGCTTCTCGCGCCGCAGGCTGGTGCCGCCCAGGGTCACGCCCTGCAGCAGCGTGACGTTCTCGCCGATCTCCGTCGTCTCCCCGATGACGACGCCCATCCCGTGATCGATGAAGAGTCCGGGACCCAGCCGCGCCGCCGGATGGATCTCGATCCCGGTCATGAAGCGGCCGACGTGCGAGACTCCGCGAGCGAGCGTGGTCCAGCCCGCGCGCCAGAGCCGGTGCGCCACGCGGTGGAAGGCGAGGGCGTGCACGCCGGGGTAGAAGAGGAGGACTTCGAAGGCCGAACGCGCCGCCGGATCGCGTTCGAGCACGGTGCGGATGTCGCGGCGGAGCGCGGCGAACATCACGCGCCTCGCCGGCGGAGAGCGTCGAGAGCGGCTGCACGCACGGCGCCGGCCACCACCTCCGCCGCATGCTTGCGGTCGTCGGGAAGCCCGTCGAGGGCGTCCTCGATTTCGCGCGCCTTCAAGTTCACGAGATCCTCCACTGCGCGGCCGGCGATCAGCTCGCTCGCCGCGCTGGCGGCCGCGATCGTCGGGCCGCACCCGTAGCTCTGGAAGCGCACCTCCGTCGCGCGGCCGTCCCGCACGCGGAGGAACATGCGCGCGAGGTCGCCGCAGCCCTCGAACTCATCCTCCCCCGCGCCGTCGGGGTTGCGCATCAGCCCGGCGTTGCGCGGGTTGAGGAAGTGCTCGACCAGCGTCGCGCTATATCTCACACCGCCCCGACCGGGAGGGCCGTCCGCAGCTTGCGGACGATCGGCTCCACCGATTCGACGACGTAGTCGAGGTCCTCGGCCGTGGTCGACCGGCCGAGCGACGTCCGCACCGCACCCATCGCCCACTCGATGGGCACGCCCATGGCGACCAGCACGTACGACGGCTCGACGCTGCCCGAGGTGCAGGCCGAGCCGGCGGAGACGGCGATGCCCTTGAGATCCAGACCGAGCACGATCGATTCCGACTCGACGTTCTTGTAGGCGATGTTGGCCGTCCCCGGCACGCGCTCGGTGGGGTGTCCGTTGAGGCGCACGTCCGGCACGCGGTCCCGGATCCCCTGCCACAACCGGTCGCGCAAGGCGGTGAGGCGCACGGCCTCATCCTTCATCTCGCGCGCGCGGACCTCGACGGCCTTGCCGAGACCCACGATCCCCGGCACGTTCTCGGTGCCGGCGCGGCGGCGCCGCTCGTGCTCGCCGCCATGCTGCACGGAGACCAGCTTGGTGCCCTTGCGGATGTAGAGCCCGGCCACGCCCTTCGGCCCGTAGATCTTGTGACCGGAGAACGACAGCAGATCGATGTTGAACGCGTCCACGTCGATCTCCACCTTGCCGAACGTCTGTACGGCGTCGACGTGGAACGGGATCCCGCGCTCGCGCGCGATGGCGCCGACGGCGCGCACCGGCTGGATCGTGCCGACCTCGCTGTTGGCGTGCATGATCGAGATCCCGATGGTGTCGGCACGCAGCGCGCGCCGTACGTCATCGGGATCGATCATCCCCGTCTCGTCGACGGGCAGATAGGTCACGGCGAAGCCCTGGGCCTCCAGCGCCTGGCACGTCCGCAGCACGGCGTGGTGCTCGACCCTGGAGGTGATCAGGTGGCCGCGCCCGCGGGCCCAGGCCAGCCCCTTCACCCCGAAGTTGTCGGACTCCGTACCGCCGGAGGTGAACACGATCTCCTCCGGCCGGGCGTGCAGGAAGGCGGCCACGCGATCGCGAGCGACGTCCACCGCCTCGCGCGCGGCTCGTCCGAAGCCGTGCACGCTCGACGGATTGCCGAACACTTCGCCGAAGTACGGCACCATCTCGGCGACGACCTCCGGATGGACGGGCGTCGACGCGTTGTGATCGAGATAGACACGACGGCTCATCTGGCCGCTCCTTTGTAGTGAGGGCTGGTCGTGCGGCTCGAGCCGTGGGTGGCCTGGTGGGTGGCCTGATCGAGATGGTTGCTGGCCGTCATTTGCTCTCCCGTGACGCCGATGCTACGCTCCGCTGGCGATGGATCTTGCGAAGAAAAAGCTCGGCCTCTTGCTGTCCACGGGCCCCGAGCGGCCCGAGAATCTCGACACCGCGGTTGGTCTCTCCGAGGCCGCGCTCGCGCGCGGCGCCGGTCTGTACCTCTATCTGATCGACGACGGCGTCCGCGCCCTCGACGATCCACGCGTGCGGGCGCTGCCGCCCCGCGGCGCCAAGCTGTTCGTCTGCGCCTACGGCTGCCAGAAGCGGCGCATTCCGCTCGGCCACGCGGACACCGTGACCTACTGTGGACTGGTGGTGCTCACGGATCTGATCAACGGCACCGATCGCTTCGTCGCGCTGAACTGAGCGCGCGCCTGCCGTGAGCGACGAGCCCGTTCTGGTCCTGATCTCCGCCGACCCGCGCCGGTCCGGGCGCGCCTTCGAGGCCATGCGCATCGGCGTCGGCGTCGTGGCCGGCGAGAACGCGGTGACGTTCGTGCTCACCGGGCCCGGCGCCCATCTGCTCGACGCCGACACCGACGACCTCGTCGACGGCGACGACATCGCCAAGTTCCGCGAGAACCTCAAGCGGCTCGGCGTGCCGTTCCACGTCGAGTCGGCATCCGTCCCCGACGATCCCGACTGGAACGCCGACGGCCATCCCGTCGTCCGGGTGACGCGCGAGGAGATCACCGACCTCGTGCGCGCGGCCCGCCGCTTCCTCGTCTTCTGATGGGCAAGGCGCTGCATCTGATCAAGAGCGAGGACGGCGGCCTGGCCGCGGCCACCGTCGCGCGGCAGCTGTCCGCCGGCGACACGGTGACCGTGGTCGCCCTGCACGGCGCCGCCGTGCCGGCCCTGCCGCCGGGCATCGTCGTGCGGCGGGTTCCCGACGAGCTCTCGTGGGAGCAGCTGCTGGAGGCGATGTTCGAGGCGGATCAAGTCATCGCCTGGTGACCGGCCGACCGCGGTGGCGCTAGCGGTTTCGGTACTCATCGAACCACGCCATCTGGATGGCCTCGAGAATCTTCTCGTTCGACGCTTTCGGATCGTCGACAAAGCCCGGCAGCTCCGTCACGTAGCGGTGAAGGTCGGTGAAGCGCACCGTCAGCGGATCGACATCCGGAAGCTTCTCGCTGAGCGCGATGCCGATCGCCTCCGAGTCCCGCCACTGCATCACCGCGGAATCTCCACCACCACGTCACCCCGCACGACCGCCTGGCACCCGAGCCGGGAGTGGATGGTGAGACCCTCCGCCATGTCGAGCCTATCCTCCTCGTCCTCCGCCATCTCGGACAAGTTCTCGGCGCCCTCGCGCACAATCACATGGCAGGTGGTACAGGCACAGGAGCCACCGCAGTTATGTTCGAGTTCAATGCCGTTGGCCAACGCAATATCCAGCAGTGATCCTGGTTTCCCGTGATCGGCCAGCGGATACGTGTCGTCGTCCACTTCGATCGTCTTGTTCAAGGGCAGAAACGTCACCCGGTGCATCGCCATCACTGCGGCTCCTGCAGGATCTCGGCGGCGCGCCGGCTGCCGAGCGCGCCCTTGAGGGCCGCGTCCATCATGACCTCGGCGAGGTGCTCGGTGGCGCGGTTCACGGCCGTGGTGGCCGCGTGGATCCGGTCCCGATCGTCGCTGCCGCGGGCGGCGCGCAGGGCCGCCACCGCCTCGTCGATCGACTCGCGCTCCGCCGGCGTCACGAGGTCGGCGCCCTGCCGCAACGCCCGACCGGCGTGGGTGAGCACCGTGTCCGCCTCGTTGCGCGCCTCGATGAGCATGCGGGTCTCGACGTCCGCCTCGGCGTAGGTGAACGAGTCCTCGATCATCCGCTCGATCTCGGCCTCGTTGAGCCCGTACGTCGGTTTGACCTCGATCGACGCCGCCTTGCCGCTGCGCTGCTCCCGGGCGTCGACGTGCAGGATTCCGTTGGCGTCGATCAGGAACGTCACCTCGATCTTCGGCATGCCGGCCGGCATCGGATCGATGCGCAGCTCGAAGCGCCCGAGCGAGCGGCAGTCCTTGACCAGCTCGCGCTCGCCCTGCACGACGTGGAGGTCGACGACCGTCTGGCCGTCGACGGAGGTCGTGAACATCTCGCGCGCGCTGGTGGGCACGGTGATGTTGCGCGGGATCAGCACGTTCACGATGCCGCCCAGCGACTCGATGCCGAGCGACAGCGGCGTGACGTCCAGCAGCAGCATGTCGGTGATGCCGCCGGCCAGGATGCGCGCCTGCACGGCGGCGCCGAGGGCCACGACCTCGTCGGGATTCAGCTGGCTGTGCGGCGACCGGCCGAAGAGCTCCTGCACCCGGCGGCGCACCAGCGGGACCCGCGTCGAGCCGCCCACCAGGACGACCTGCTCGATGGCGGCCGCGCTCAGCCCGGCGTCCGCGAGGGCGCGCCGGCAGGGCCCGAGCGTCTTGGCCACCAGCGGCTCGATCAGCCGCTCGACCTCCGTTCGCGTGATGTCGCGGCGGTAGGTGAACCCCGGCAGGGGCAGCGTCAGCGTCGTGCGCTCGTCGGCCGACAGGCGAATCTTCGCGGCTTCCGCCGCCAGCCGCAGCTCCTGCATCAGCTCGGGATCGCGCGCGAGATCGACGCAGTCGCGCGCGAGCTCGGCGTGGTGTCGCGACTGGATGTCCTCGAGCAGCCACAGCAGGAGCACGCGATCGAAGTCGTCGCCGCCGAGATGCGTGTCGCCATTGGTGGCGAGCACCTCGAATACGCCGTCCTTCACCTTCAGAATCGACACGTCGAAAGTGCCGCCGCCGAGATCGTAGACGGCGATCACGCCCTCCTGCAGACGCTGCAGCCCGTACGCGAGCGAGGCGGCGGTCGGCTCGTTGACGATGCGGACCACGTCGAGCCCGGCGATGCGGCCGGCGTCGCGCGTGGCCTGCCGCTGGGCGTCGTTGAAGTAGGCCGGGACCGTGATGACAGCCTTGTCCACCGGCTCGCCGAAATGCCGTTCGGCGCGGTCCTTGAGCGCCTTCAGCACGGCCGCCGAGACCTCCGGCGGCGTCACGTCGCGCCCGCCGACGCGGAGCTTCAGGGTCCCCTCGGCCGGCAGGACGCGGAACGGCAGGTACGCGAGCTCGCCCTTCACGTCCTCGTAGTCGCGGCCCATCAGGCGCTTGACCGAATAGACCGTGTCCGCCGGCCGGCGGGCGAGCTGGCGCCGCGCCGCCTCGCCGACGATCAAGCCGTCGGGCGTGAACCCCACGATCGAGGGCAGCAGCGCGCGGCCTTCGGCATCCGGGATGACGCGGGGCAGCCCCGACGTCTCATCGACGTACGCGACGAGACTGTTGGTGGTGCCGAGGTCAATGCCGATGATGCGCGACACCGGTTTCCTCCTCTCCGAGCGCTTCGGCCAGGTCCGTGATCACCGTCCGGAGGTAGGCACGCGTGGCCAGCGCCTCCTTCAGCGCCGACAGCGCCGCCGGCCGCTCCGGCTCGGATGCGCCGTCCCAGCGCTCGGCCAGCGGTCCCCGCAGAAGCGCCTCCTCGGCGGCATGGCGCTCGAGCAGGCGGTCGCGCTGCTCGACGAGCGTGGCGCGTGTGCCCTCGTCGAGCGGCCCGGCCTTGGCCTCGGCCAGCGCCTCCTGGATCTCGAACATCTCCGCCAGCAGGGCGGGCGGCGCCTGCGGCCGGCTCTCCGAGCCCTCCTTGGTCGAGCGACCCTCCTCGAGCCGCACCAGGTAGTCGGCGCGGGCGATCGGATCGCGCAGCGTCCGGTAGGCGGCGTTCACGAGGGCGGCTCGCGATTCGACCGCCGCCCGCTCCGCCGGCGGCGCGGCCTGGTGGAAGTCAGGGTGGGTCCGGCGCGCGAGCGCGTAGAATCGCCGCTGCAGCTCATCGCCGTCGATGGCCAGCCGCCGCGGCAGCTCGAATACCTCGAAGTAGTTCAGCGGTCCTCCAAAACCAGAACGGGCCCTCGCCCGGGCCCGTTCACGTGGTGAGCATGGGACCCCGGCTTACGCCGAGAACGACGTCCCGCAGCCACAGCTGGACTTCGCCTGGGGGTTGACGAACGTGAAGCCGCCCGTCAATCCCTGGGTGACGTAGTCGAGGGTGGTGCCGTTGAGATAGAGGTAGCTCTTCTTGTCCACGACGACCTTGACGCCGTCGAGGTCGAACTCCTTGTCATGCGGCCCCTTCTCGCTGTCGAACTCCAGCACGTACGACATGCCGGAGCAGCCGCCACCCTTGACGCCCATGCGCAGGAAGACGGTGTCCGGCAGGTTCTGTGCCTGCTTGAGCTGCTTGACCTGCTTGGCCGCCGCCTCCGAGAGAGTGAGTGCCATCCCCTGATTCCTCCCGCTATTTCGATGCTGCCGCGACCATCGTGGTCGCGGTCTTCTCTTTGTAGTCCGCGAGCGCCGCCTTGATGGCGTCCTCCGCCAGCACCGAGCAGTGGATCTTCACGGGCGGCAGCTTGAGCTCGTTGACGATGTCGGTGTTCTTGATCTTGGCCGCCTCGTCGACCGTCTTGCCCTTGAGCCATTCGGTGGCGAGGCTCGAGGAGGCGATGGCGCTGCCGCAGCCGAAGGTCTTGAACTTCGCATCCTCGATGACACCGGTCTCGAGATTGACCTTGATCTGCAGCTTCATGACGTCACCACACTCCGGCGCGCCCACGAGGCCGGTCCCCACGCCCGGCGTGTCCTTGCCGAACGAGCCGACGTTGCGCGGGTTGTTGTAGTGGTCGACGACCTTGTCGCTGTATGCCATTGCGATCTCCCCCTTACCCGGCCTTCCACTTGATGGACTTCAGATCCACGCCCTCTTTCGCCAGCTCGTAGAGCGGCGACATGTCACGCAGCCGCTTGATCACTTCCACCGTCCGCTGCCCGACGTACTCGACCTCTTCGGGCGTGGTGAAGCGATGGAGGCTGAACCGGATTGACGAGTGCGCCAGCTCGGCGGAGGCGCCCAGGGCGGCGATCACGTAGGAGGGCTCGAGCGTCGCCGACGTGCAGGCCGAGCCGGACGACAGCGCGGTCTCCTTGTTGAGCCCCATCAGCACCGACTCTCCCTCCACGTACGCGAAGGAGATGTTCAGGTTCTGCGGCAGCCGTCGATCCGCGCGCCCGTTCAGGAACGCCTCGTCGACACCGGACAGGATGACGTCCTGGAGCCGGTCGCGAAGCTTCGCCAATCGCTCCGCTTCCGCACCCATTTCGGCGCGGGCGATCTCAGCCGCCCTGCCGAAGCCGACGATCAGCGGCACCGGGAGCGTGCCCGAGCGCATGCCGCGCTCGTGACCGCCGCCGTCCATCATCGGCGCCAGCCGCACACGCGGCCCCTTGCGCCGCACGTAGAGGGCGCCCACGCCCTTGGGACCGTAGATGAGGTGCCCCGTGCAGGACAGCAGATCGATCCCCATGGCCTCGACGTCGACCGGGATCTTGCCGACCGCCTGCGTCGCATCGGTGTGGAACAGGATTCCCTTCTCCTTGGCCAGCTTGCCGATGGCGGCAATGTCCTGGATCGTGCCGATCTCGTTGTTGGCGAACATCACCGAGATCAGGATCGTCTTGTCCGTGACGGCATTGCGAATCGCCTCGACGTCGATCAGGCCGTCGGGCTGCACGGGCACATACGAGACGCTGAACCCCTGACGCTCGAGCCGCTTGCAGACGTCGAGCCCGGCCCGCTGCTCGATCACGGTGGTGACGATGTGGTTGCCCTTCTCGCGGTACATCTCGGCCACGCCCTTCAGCGCGAGATTGATCGACTCGGTGCCGCCCGACGTGAACACGAGCTCCTTCGGATCGCGCGCGCCGATCAGCGTGGCCAGACGCTGTCGCGCGAGGTCGACGGCGGCCTCCGCCTCCCACCCGAACGGATGGTTGCGGCTGGCCGGGTGGCCGAACTTCTCGGTGAAGTACGGCAGCATCGCCTCCACGACCCGTGGATCGGCGGGTGTCGTCGACTGCGCATCCATGAAGATCGGAAACTTCAGCGCCATATCCTCTTCACCCCTTGATCGACAGCAGCTCGGGAACGTCGTCGCTCGTCAGCTCGGCAAGGCTCATCGTGTCGAGCACCTGGCTGATCGCGGCCTGGAGCTTGTGCACCGGGCGGCGCAGGTTACAGCGCTCGATCTGCGCGCAGTCACCGCTGTCGAGGCAGCTCACGATGTTGATCGGCCCCTCCAGCGCGCGAATCACCTCGCCCACGGTGATCTCCACGGGCCGCCGCGACAGCGTGTAGCCACCCTTCGGACCGTTCTGGCTCTCGATCAACCCCTGCTTGGCCAACCGCTGGAGGATCTTGGCCATCAATTCGGGCGGGATGGAGAACTCCTCGGCGATCCGCTTGGCGCTGACCGACCCGACGGCGTCGTGAACGGCGATATAATGGATCGCCATCAACCCGTAATCGGCGCGCTTGGTGAATCGAAGCATGCTCTTATCGTCCTCGCCCTTCGCCCACTCAGTCTATACCCGATGCTTTTGATCGGCGACTATTTCGGTCGGATTCTGCCAGCCACCCGCGCTCCTGTCAACGGAAAGGTGCCCTGATGAACGAGAAATCGGAGTTCGAGTCGGAGCTGCACCGGACGGCGGTAGCCCAGCTCGACGGGGTGGCGTCACGACTGGGCCTGGACGACGACATCCACCAGCGGCTTCGTCTTCCGCGGCGCGCGCTCGTCGTGTCGATCCCGGTTTTGATGGATTCAGGAAAGACTGAAGTTTTCACAGGTTACCGAGTGCACCATTCGACAGTACTTGGACCGACCAAGGGCGGGATCCGATATGCGCCGGACGTCGACCTCGGCGAGGTCAGTGCCCTCGCCATGCTGATGTCCTGGAAGTGCGCGCTGATGGGGCTGCCGTATGGCGGAGCCAAGGGCGGCGTCCGGTGTACCCCGCGCGCGATGTCCATGCGCGAGAAGGAAGGGCTGACCCGTCGCTACACGGCGGAGATCATCCTGCTCATCGGTCCCGACCTGGACATCCCCGCCCCCGACCTCGGCACCGACGAGCAGACGATGGCGTGGATGATGGACACGTACTCGATGACGCAGGGCAAGAGCGTTCCCGGCGTCGTGACCGGAAAGCCGCTGATCGTCGGCGGCTCGGCGGGCCGCCGTGAAGCCACCGGGCGCGGCATCGTCTACGCCATCTACCAGGCCGCGCGCCATCTGGGATACGAGATCCGGGGGCGAAAGGTCGTCGTGCAGGGCTTTGGCAACGTCGGCTCGGTCGCGGCCCGGCTGCTCTGGCGCGAAGGCTGCGTGATCGTGGCGGTGAGCGATATCAAAGGCGGCATTCACAATCCCGCCGGGCTCGACATCCGGCAGCTCGAGAGTCACATCGCGGAGACAGGCTCCGTGGTGGGCTTCCCCGGCACCGAGCCCGTATCCAACGATGAGCTGGTGACCCTGCCCTGCGACATCCTCGTTCCGGCGGCTGTCGGCGGCCAGATCAATCCCGGCAACGCCGACAAGATCAAGGCCAGCCTCATCGCCGAGGGCGCCAACGGGCCGACCACCCCCGAGGCCGACGTGATCCTGCGTGACCGCGGGGTCACCGTCGTCCCCGACATCCTCGCCAATGCCGGCGGCGTGGTCGTGTCCTACTTCGAGTGGGTGCAGGGCCTCCAGTACTACTTCTGGCGCGAGAGCGAGATCACGGCGCGACTCCAGGAAATCATGACGCGCGCCTTCAACCGTGTCTGGGCGCTGGGGGCCAAGGAGGGCACCGATCTGCGCACCGCCGCGCTGATGGAAGGTGTCAAGCGCGTCGCCGAGGGCTACAAGGTCCGAGGCCTGTACCCCTGAGGGCGGAGGTCGCTACGGCGTCTCCAGCGCGCGGCGCAGGTCCGCGGCGGTCGACTCGGGGGGCGTCTCGTTGACGTAGATCCCGCCGACGCGGTTCGTGCGCTCCGGCTCAGCCAGGATCTCCAGATGCCAGTGGTAGTCGTCGCGGATCGTCGCCCAGTCGCCCTGAAGAATGCGCGAGCGCAGATTCGGCGCGGTGTGCACGACCATCTCGTACCCCGGATCGTTGAAGCGCCGGCCCAGCGCCCGGAAGTAGTCGGCCAGCACGGTCGCGAGATCGCGGGCGCCCCCCGCGGTGAGCGCATCCTCGTACGAGCAGGCATGCTGTCGCGGCAGCACCCAGGTCTCGAGTGGCCCTCGCGCTGCGTACGGCACCAGGGCCACGAAGCCCGGCGTCACCCGGACCAGCCGCTCTTCGGCCGCGATCTCCTGGCGCAGCATGTCGCAGTAGAGGCACCGGCGCTTGTACTGGTAGTACTCGCGCGCCTCTCTGAGCTCCCGTCGTGTCTCGTCGAACACGATCGGGATCGCCGTGACCCGCGAATACGGATGGTGATGGGCGACGCCGGGTTTCTTGTGGTGCCGCGCGATGAGGATGTCGCGGATCTGGCCGTCCCGCTTCAGGTCGACGAGGCGATCGCGGTACATCCACAGAACGGACTGGATCTGCTCGGGGTCCATGCTGGCCAGCGTGTCGTCGTGGTTCGGCGACTCGAGGATGAGCTCGCTGGCGCCACGAGGAGTGATCATGTCGAACATGCCGACGCCCTCGCGCACCAGCTCGTGCTCGATGCGAAAGTACGCGTCGGGTTCAGGCACGACCCGGACGGTCCATCCCGGCTCGTTGGGGAGGGAGCCGTCCTTGCGGTAGGCGGCGATCTCGCGGCCGCCGAGGTGCTCAGCACCCGGACAGTATCGGCAGCCCGATTCGGCGGTGGCCGGCCCCTTCGGCCGGATGAGCGACCACTGGCCTCGTGTGGGGTCCTTCCGAAGCTCGTCCACCCTACTCCTTGACCTGGTTTTTCAGCTTGCGCAGGTGCTGCCGGGCCACGTCGACCCAGTCCTTCTCGTTTGGCAGCTGCGAGGCCAGGGCGATGTAGCGCTCCCACTGGGCGATCGCTTCCTTCGGATCCGTCTTCTCGTAGACCATCGCCAGGTTGTACATCGCCCCCGTGTGCTTGCCGTCGAGGTCGATGACCTTGCGATACTCCTCGACCGCCTCCTTGTAGAGGCCCTTGTCCTCGTAGACCTCGCCGAGACCCATGCGCGCCTCGACGGACTGGCCATCGAGATCGATGGCGCGCTTGTAGGCCTGGACGGACTCGTAGTAGAGCCCCTTCTCGGAGTAATAGATCTTGCCGAGGCTCATGTGCACTCGCGGATTGACGGTGTTGTACGTGAGGGCCTTCTGATAGGCCGCGATGGCCGCGTCGATGTCGCCCTTCGCGGCGCGGGCATCGCCGAGCCCCACGTGCGCATCCGCGTAGAACGGCCGCAGGTCGATGGCCTTCTGGTATGCCTCCACCGCCTGGTCGAAGAGCCGCCGCGGCGCTGCGAGGAACAGATCCCCGAGCGCCTTGTAGGGCTCGGGGTACATGGGATCGAGCTGCGTGGAAGCGCGGAACTGCGCGGCCGCCTTCCACCGATTGCCGAGCGCCTGGTGCACCGCCCCCAGCGTGTACTGCGCAACCACGAAGTTCGCGTCCGCCTCGATGGCGCGCGAGAGCAGATCCACGGCCGTCTCGTTGGCTTCCTGGCCGCCGCGGGCCGCCGCCACCTGCGCCCGCGAGAAGAGCTCGAAGGCCTTGAAGGACTTCGTCGGCGCGCCCGCCCTCTCGATTCGGCGGACCTCCGGCTCGGAGATCGGGACCTTGAGCGCGCGGGCGTAGGCGACGGGCAGAAACGCCAGGCGCGCGAGAACGTCTCCCTCGGCGGCCGTGATCGATTCGAGCGGGACGGCGTCAGCGGCGCCGGCCTTGAAGTCCATGACTCGCGGCTCGACGACGAATTCGGCGTTCTGCCGCGTGATGCGTCCATAGAGCGCCGCGTCGGCCTTCAACGCCCGCGCTGCCTGCATCACGACCGGCTCACCCCAGAGCTCGGGGCGGCCGGCCGCCACGCGCACGCGCGCGCGATCGACTTGCACGAAGGCGGGGTGCTGCGCGAGGCCGAGGGCGACCACCTGGGCGGCGCCCTCGCCGATCCACTGGTCGTCGCGGTCGAGCGCGCTCGCATCGAACGGCAGGATGACGACCGTTCGCGCCTTCACGGCGCCGTCCGCGGGGATGCCCGCGAGCAAGACGCACATCGTCAGCAGCGCCATCGTGAGCCGCACGCCGTACCGAGCCATCATGTGCCCTCCTCCGGCGGCGCCGAGGCCGCCGGCGCCGCACCCCGTCGCGTCTTCCGCGTGAACCAACCGCCGAGCCGGGTGAACGTTCCCGGCCCGAGACGCCGCAGGGCGATGTCCGGGACCATCAGGAGCGCAACGACTCCCACGAGCCAGGGCCAGATCTCGACGGCGATCCGGGATCGCCGCCGCGCCTTGAGGAAGGCGTCACGTGGATCCTCCAGCGCCGAGCCACCGGTGAGCTCCGCGAGCTCGCGCAGCAGCGTCTCGTCGACGCCGAGATCACGCACCTCCTGAGCATACGGTACCACCAGGCCCGCGAGCTGCGAGCCAACCACGCGCTCGTTCTTTCGCTGGGCCATCCCCACCAGGTAGACGCCTTCCTGCGGGGCCGGGAAGCGCCCCCGGTACCGGCCGGGCCCGATCTGCTCGAGGTCGATCACGCTGCGCTCGCGGTTCGGCGCGACCACCCCGACCTGCGAGTCGAGGAAGTTGATGAACTCGCCCTTGGCGTCGACGGCGTCGACGACCACCTCGCCCGTCTGGTCGATGCGCTGCACGATGGCGGAGGTGTCCGACCGCGAGCCGCCACGCAGCGTCCAGCGCGTCAGCTGGGCCCAGAACTTGTTGAACTCGCGCCAGCGCAGCCAGAGGACGCCCCACTTCGCCTTGGCGTCCGAGGTGAACGCCGCGGAGCGGCCGAGGCCGTAGCGCCACGTCGCGAGCACCGGGTCTTCCTGGTGGCTCATGAGCACGAGCTCGGCGTTCTGCTTCACGGTGGTGGCGACGTAGCCGCCAAGCGGCGGCACCGCCTTCCAGTCGATGTCCTGCATCGCCTCGTGATTCTGGGCCGTCAGCTGCGGCTTGAACGGCTGCTCCACCAGCGAGGCCTTGGAGGCGAGCTGGGTCTCCAGCGTGAAAATGCGCGGAATCGTCTGCGAGTCCTCGGTGTAGTAGAAGCGGCCTTTGCCCCACTTGGCGATGTCCACCATCAGCTGCACGTCGGCGTCCTTGCCGATCGCGACCGTCGAGACCGTGATCTTGTCCTTGGACATCCTCCGGAGGAGGCCGGCGAAGTCGCCGCGCGTCATCTGGCCGTCCGACAGGAAGATGACGTGCTTGAGGAGCGCCGGTCGGTCGAAGAGCACCGCGTAAGATTCCTTCAACGCCGGATAGCCGTCGGTGCCGCCGCCGGCCTTGATGGTGGCGATCGAGTGGTGGATGGCGGCCTTGTCACGCGCGCCCTTCATCGTGGAGTCCCAGATGAACTCCGTGTCCCACGACATGACGCCGACCTCGTTGCGCTCGTCGAGGAGGTCCACCACGAGATGCGCGGCCTCCTTGGCGAGGTCGAGCTTGGTGACCTTCTCGTCGGTCGACATGGCCATCGAGCCCGAGCGGTCGACCGAGAGCACCACGGCCAGGCTCGGGATCTCGACCTTCTGCTTGACCTCCATGGTGACCGGCAGCGCTTCCTCGATCGGCGTGCGGTAGTAGCCGCCCAGACCGAACGATTCCTCGCCGCCGATCATCATCAGACCGCCGCCGTGGTCGCGCACGTAATCGCGGATCTGCGCCATCTGCGGCTTCGACAGCTTCAGTGACGACACGTTGGACAGCACGACGCCGTCGTACTTCTGGAGACCGGCGATGTCCTTGGGGATGTTCGCCGGCTCGACCACGGTCACCTCGATGTTCTGGGAGCGCAGCGCGGCGACGAGCGACTGCGCGTGACCACGGTCCTTGTCGGCCAGCAGCACTTGCGGGCGGCCGCGCACCACGACCGTGCCCACGGCGCGGTTGTTGTCCTCGATCGTGTCGCCGTCCACCTCGAGCGCCGCCTGGTAGACGTGGATGCCGCTCTGGTCGAGCGACTGACGATAGCTGAAGACGTTCTTGCCGCCCTGCAAACGAACGATCTGCGAGCCGAGGAACTCGCCGTTGCGGAACAGCGAGAGGCGGGCCTGGGTCTCCTTGTGGCTCCAGGCGACCACCTTGGCCTGGAAGGGCTCGCCGAACTTCACCTCCTGCGGTAGCAGCATCGCCTCCGCCACGACCTCCTGCGTGAACGTGAGCGGCGCCGGGACGTAATAGATGTCGGCGCCCGCCGCCTTGGCCGCCTGCGCGCCCGCGAGCGCGTTGCCGCCGTTCTGGCGGCCGTCGGTGAGCATCACGATCCGGTTGGCCTGGCCCGGCGGCAGCGTGGCGAGCGCCAGCTGCATGGCCTGGAAGATATTCGTGCCACGGCCACTCACCTCGGCCTTGGGCCGCTCGACCGCGGAGCGGCTCGCGAGCGGCTGGTCGACCACGGCGCTCTCGCCGAAGACGATCAGCTCGTGCCGGTCGCCGGTCTTGACGTGGCGGGCGGCGTCGGCCACGAAGCGATACGCGCGCTCTCGCCCGGCAAGACTGATGCTGTCGGACTGGTCGAGCAGGAACACGACGTTCAGGCGGTCGACCCAGCGCGGCAGCGTCGGTCGCATCAACGTGACGAGCAGGAGCACCACGAGCGCGCCGCGCAGCGCCAGCGCCCACTGGTCGCCGGCGGCGGCGGGTGCGCGCCAGCGCCCGGCCGTCTGGCGGCGCCAGTAGAGCAACCCCTCCAGCACGAGCAGCACGGCGGCCACGATGACGAACAGCGGCCAGAGCTCCCGCTGGATCGGCACCGGCGGCGGCGCGGCCGCCTGCGTTCCGACGGGGGCGGGCAGCGGCCGGGGTGCCAGATCCGACTCGTCGGCGTCCATGAGGTTGACGGCGAGCTTCATGTCCCCGCGCGCGGTCGACAGCGTGTACACGCCGACTTCTTCCGTATCCGTGAAGCTCACCGCGCCGCGCGTCACCGGCGCCTTGATCGACCGTCCGCTCGGCGTGTTCACGGTGGCGGAGGTGATGCCGTGGGCGACCGGCAAGAGGATCGGCTGGCCGGCCGCGAGCTGGAGGCTCGACTGGTCGAGCGCGGCCGGGTGCAGCCATCGCAGCGTGTTCGAGAGAATCAGCGGGAAGGCGACCCGCAGCGGGAAGTCGGTCTTGAAGAGGTCGAAGCCGATGAAGATCGCCTTCCGGTCCGGCTCCTCGAGCGCGTAGATCAACGGTCCGCTGACGGCCTCGACGAGCGCGCGCCCGGCCGCGAGCGGTCGGACGCGCATGGCATCCTCGATGGCGACCTTGGCAAACTCGACGTGGCGCATGATCGGATGCGCCCGATCCCAGTCCATGATGGTCGGCGCCTCGATGCGCCCGAGCACCTCGAGCGGCACGTCCGCCGGCACCGTGTTCACGAAGACGAAGCGACCGGCGCCGACCTTGGGCGGCGCCGAGGAGTCCACGATCACCACGTCCGCGTCGCCCATGCCCCCCTGGTACTGGTCGGGAGTCTTCACCTCGAGGGCCACCTGGGGATCGGTCTTCAGCACCTTCTCGAGGAACAGGTTGCCGGGGCTCACCAGGGTGACGGCGATCTTCTTCGGCGGCGGGATCACGGCGTAGGCCGTGTTGTCGGTGTCCAGGTCGTCGCTGACATCGAGGCGAGCGGTCACCGTCCCCGCCGCCTGGTGCGTGAACGGCAGCACGATCGAGCGCCGCACGCTCGGCTCGAGCGTCAGCGACTTCGTGGCGAGGGGCCGGCCCTCCACGGACAGCGTGAAGTCGAACGTCTGCGACTCCTGCGAGTGATTCACCAGCGACACGAACGCCTGGTACTCGAAGGCGCCGGAGTAGGCGCGGCGGATGGAGAGATTCGTGATGCCGACGTTCCGGCTGCGCTTGCCGACCGGCACCCAGCGAATCCTCGGATCGGTCGTCTCCGGCGTCGCCGCCAGCGCGTACGCGCCGTCGGTGTAGACGTAGATCTCGGCGCGGGGATCGGCGCCGACGAGCGCGCGAGCGGTGCGAATGGCCTCCGGCATCCGATGCGGGAGGTCCCGCGCGTGCGCGTTCCGGATGGCGGCCAGCGCGCGGTCGCGGTCGCGCCCGAGGGCGGCCACCACGTTCGGCTGGACGCCCGTCTCGATCACCATGACCTCGGCGCCCTCGCCCAGCCGGCGGACCATCGCCGCCGCTTCGCTGCGCGCCACCTCGAACCGTGAGGGGCCGACGTCGCGCGCCTTCATCGACGCCGACGTGTCGAGGACCACGACGACCTTGCGCGCGCCTTCGCCCACCACGGTGACCACCGGCCGCGCGAGGGCCACGCACAGCGCGACCAGCGCGAGGATTTGCAGGATCAGCAGCGGATCGCGCTGCAGGCGCTGGAAGAAGGCGGAGGCTTCGCGGTCCCGCAGCTCGGCGCCCCACAGCATCAGGCTCGAGACGGTGCGCGCGCGCCGGCGCACCTTGAGGAAGTACAGGAGCACGAGCGGCAGGGCCAGGCCCAGGGCGGCGAACGCGAGCGGCGACAGGAAATTCACGCGACGACTCTCCCCCTCAGCTGAGCGACCACGAACTCTTCCACCGGCGTGTCGGTGATCACGCGGTGATATCCGACCTCGTGCGCGCGGCAGAACCCCTCGACCCGCTGGAGGAACTGTGAGAGCCGCTCGCGGTACGCGCGAATCGTCTCGGCGTCCACGGTGATGTCACGGACCTCGCCGGTCTCGGAATCCTCGAGTCGGAGGTCGCCTGCCAGGTCCGGATTCACCTCGGTGGCATCCAGCAGATGCACGACGTGGACGTCGTAGCGGCGTTCGAGCAGGCGCCGGAAACCGGCCTCGAAGCCGCGCGGGTCGAGCAGATCGGAGATGAGGACCGCGAGCCCGGGCTCACGCGCGCGAGCCGCGTAGTCGCCGAGCGCCTCGTTCAGCCGCGTCGGTCCCGCCGGCTCGACGTCGGCCAGGAAATCGAGCAGCCCCACCACCTGGTTCCGACCGCGGGCCGGCGGCCAGCCCTCGGACGCCCGCTCGCGCAGGATCCCGACACCGACCCGCTCGTGATTCACGAGGCCGACGAAGCCCAGCGCCGCCGCCGTCCGTACCGCGTAGTCGAGCTTGCGCGGCGTACCGAACCGCATCGAGGCGGAGGCGTCGACGAGGAGGTGCAAGCACAGGTCCTCCTCGTCGACGAAGAGCTTGACGTGCAGGCGGTCGAGGCGGCCGTACACGTTCCAGTCGACGTAGCGCAGGTCGTCGCCGTGGCCGTAGGCGCGATAGTCGGCGAACTCCACGGAGTGGCCGCGGCGCGGGCTGCGGCGCTCGCCCTTGACACTGCCGCGGAAGGCGCGGCGCGACAGCAGCGACAGGCGTTCGAGCTGCGCCAGGAACTCCGGCGGAAAGAACGAGTGCCGCGTCTCGGCCGGCACGGCTTATCGCTCGTCGAGCGCCTGGAAGTAGTCTTTGATCTGCGAGTGATAGTCGCGCGGCACGGACTCCCGCGTGATGGCGTCCTCCATCATCTTCCGGTACTGGCCGATGACACCGAGGTATTGCAGGCGCGAGCCCATCTGGCCACCACGACCCGTCATGTTGGTGTCGTACCCGTCCTTCCGCCCCCGCCGCGACTCGCCCTCGACGCCGACGTCGTACGGCGAGGCCTGCAGCCGGCGGCTCGCTTCGCCCTTGGGGGAGGGGCTTCTCCCCTTGCCTGGCAGGAGGCCTTCGGCGTCACCGAAGTCCTGATCCTCGGCACCAGCGCCGTCGCCGCGACCGCGATCGCGGCCACTGCCGCGCTCGTTGTCCCGCCCGCCGCGCAGCCCCTTGCCCGACCGCTGCGCTTCCTCCTGGGCGCGCATCTTGTCGAGCGCCTTCTGCATGGCTTCCATCGCCTTGTCGCTCTGGCCCCCCTCGAGGGCATCCATGCCCTCGCCCACCTCGCCGCTCCAGTTGCCGCCCTTGCGGCCGAGACGCTCCATTTCCTCCAGGAGCTCCTTCAGCTTCTTGGGGGAGATGTCCTTCGGGTTCATGCCGCTCGCCAGCGCCTTCGACTTCTTGAAGACCATCTTGTACTGGCTCGTCGTGAAGTCGGAGGCGAGGTCGGGGAGACGATCCACTTGCTCGAGGAGCTTCAGCCGGTCGTCACCCTTCTTCAGGAACGAGTTGAAGTCGGGACGCTGCGAGGCCAGCGACGTGTCCTTGAAGACGGCGGAGAGATCGCCGGCCGTGCTGGCGGACGCCGCACCGCTACGCGCCGTGAACTCGCGCTCCTCGAAGGACGGCGGCCGGAGCCTGTCCCGCGTCTCCCGCGCCGAGCGCTGCTCGAGCATTCCCGAGCCCGCGCGCGCCTCCTTCTCCTCGTCGTCGCCGCCGGGTGTGAAGTCGGGCAGCCGGCCCGAGGGTAAGGGCACCGGTGGGGCGAGGGCGAGGACGATGGCCGCGAGCACCGGCACCGGCAAAAAACGCGCTTCGCGCGGCAGGATCCGGCGCACGATCGTCCGTGGCGAGAGCGCGGACACGCGGGCGGTGGCATCGCTGACGAGGGAATCCACCAGTGGCGTCCGGTCCGGTCGCTCCGCCCATTCGAGCGCCGTGGTCACCCGGTCCTCGAGAGCGAACGCGCGATCGGCCAGGCGCGCGGCGTCCGTCTGGTTCGTGCGCTTCAGGAGTCCCCAGAGAGCGCCTCCGAGGGCGCCGGCCGCGACCAGGCTCGCGGCGATGGCAACCGCGCGGGGTCCGATCGGCCCCTTGAGCGCGAGCACGACGACGGCGGGCAGCGCCGCCCAGAACGCGCCGCGCAGGGCATGATGCTCGGCGCGCCGGCGGCGGACCTGCGCCGCCACGCGCCGTACCAGTCGATCGAGGGTGTCGGGATGCGCCATGCCGCCTCCTCCGCTCAGCGCAGGAATGGTTCCTTCGCCCGCGCCGTGGTCGCTTCCACGCTCTCGATGATCTGCGAGACCAGGTTGTCGACGTCGACGCCTTCCGCCTCACCCTCGAAGTTGAGGATGACGCGATGTCGGAGGGCGGGCGCAGCGAGCGCCTTCAGATCGTCGATGCTCACGTTGTAGCGTCCTTCGGAGAGCGCGCGCACCTTGCCGCCGAGGATGAGCGCCTGGGCGCCCCGCGGACTCGAGCCGTAGCGGACGAAGCGTCGCGACACCTCGGGCGCGTCGACCGCCTGCGGGTGCGTGGCCATCACGATACCCGACGCGAAGTCCCTGACGTGCGAGGCGACGGGGACCTCACGGATGAGCTCACGGTAGGCGAGCACCTTCGCGCCGCTCATCACGCGCTCGACGGTGACCGGCCGCGCGTGCGTCGTGCGATCGATGATGGCGTTCAGCTCCTCGATGGCGGGATACCGCACGCGCAGCTTCAGGAGAAAACGGTCGAGTTGCGCCTCGGGCAGCGGATACGTGCCTTCCATCTCGATCGGATTCTGCGTGGCGAGCACGAAGAACGGCGCCGGCAGCGGCCGGGAAGCGCCGCCGACCGTCACCGACGACTCCTGCATGCCCTCGAGGAGCGCCGACTGCGTCTTCGGGGTGGCGCGGTTGATCTCGTCGGCGAGGACCACGTGGGCGAAGATGGGCCCGGGCTGGAACTGGAAGTGCTTCCGCCCCCCGGCGTCCTCCACGATGATGTTGGTGCCGATGATGTCCGCGGGCATCAAGTCGGGGGTGAACTGAATGCGCGCGAACGAGAGTTCGAGGCTTTCCGAGAGCGTCTTGACGAGGAGCGTCTTGCCGAGGCCTGGGACGCCCTCCAGCAGGACATGACCGCCGGCGAACATGCCGACGAGAACGTGATTGATGATCTCGCGATGGCCGACGATGACCTTTTCGACTTCGGCCCGCAGACCGTCGAAGGCCGTGACGAACTCCTGGACCCTGGCGTCCTGAGTCATCTGGACTCCTCTCTCATTATAGGCGCCACCTGATAGGCGCCACCTGCTCACGTTTCGGTCAAGATCTGCAAGCAAGGGGCCAAGCCTGGACCATCGCCGCGTCCCTGCAACCATGCATGAGGTCGACTGCATCAGCGCGCGTCGTCCTCGACAGCATGACGAGCCATGCCCAACCAGGGAGCGTCCGTCCTCTCCCGTGCCCGCGCGCTCGGCAGTGATGAAGCGAGGCGAAGCGATCCGTCTACCACCGCAGAGGATACCCGAGGATTCACCGCGCTCAAGCCGTCGCCACCGCGGGCGCCAGCCGGCGATACACGGCGACGTATCCCTCGGTCTCGCGCGACCGCGAAAACTCCCGGGTGACGCGCGCGCGACCGCTCGCGCCGAGCCGGCGGCGCAGCGAAGCGTCCCGCGCGAGCCGGAGCGCACCGGCCGTCAGCTCCTCGCCGGTCGTGAACCGCAGCCCGGTGTCCTCATGCGCCACGAGGGCGCGGTTCCCGCGGATGTCGGAGGCCAGGACGGGGCGTCCCAGCGCCATGCCTTCCAGCACCGAGTTCGCCATGCCGCCTTCCGAGATCGAACAGTTCAGGATGACGTCGGCCTGCGCGATGAGCGACGGCATCTCGGCGTGCGGGACGACGCCGACATGGCGGGCCCACGGCCGCGATACCAGCGCCGCCGCCAGCGCCCGGCCCTCCTCGGGATCGAGGACCGGCCCGGCGTAGAGCAGCCGCACGCGCGGCTCGGCCGCGACAACGCGGTCGAAGGCCGGCAGGGCGGTCCGCGGTGCCTTGACGGGACGGATACCGGCCGCGAACAGGAACAGAACTCGGTCGGCCGGAAGCGGCCAACGCGCCTGGAGATCGAACACGGCCCGCGCGTCGAAGCTCACCGATTGCGGCACGACCACGAGGCGGGCGCGGAGGTCGGGAAGGACGGCCGCGACCTGCTCGACGATCGAGATGTCGAACGCGCTAACCACCGAGGCGCCTTCGAGCACGCGGCGCACCTGCGGCGCGTTCGCCGGGTCGAGCAGCTCGTGGTTGGCGTCGGTCCCGGTCAGGGTGACGACGAGGGGTACCTCCAGCCGTCGTGCGAGCCGGAGCGCCAGCGGTCCGGTGCGGAGCGCATGGAAGGCATGGATCAGAGGCGGCCGTGTTCGCTCGACGTCGCCGACCACGGTCGCCTCCGGCGTCGTCGAAACGTCCCAGAGGGCGACGTCGACGTCGCGGGCACGCAGCCCGGCGACGATACGCTGGACGGTGACGGCGTTGCCCCGGACGGTGGGAAACGCGAACGGCGCCAGGACGGCGACGGGCATCGTTCGCAGCATACTCCTGAAACCTCTCGGCGCCGCGCACCAAGTCCGTGGCGCTCTGCGTCACGGACGGCATGAATCCGACGCCCGCCCTTGGACATCTCCATATAATGGTGGCAATGGGAAGCTGCGGAGCGGGCGGGAGCGCATCCGAGATCGAGTGTCGGCAGATCGCCGAGCTACTCGGCGAGTATCTCGACGGAACGTTGCAGGGTCACGTGCGCGAGCTTCTCGAGTTCCACATCGACGGCTGCCCGCCGTGTGTCGCCTTCGTCAATACCTACCGCGGCACCATCGCGGCGACCCGCACCCTCCCCGACACCCCGATGCCCATCGAGCTGAAGAAGCGGTTGTTGCGCGTGCTGCGCGAACAGCGCGGCTCAGAGAAGCCTCGCCCGTAGATACGCGCTCAGCGCGTCGACGACGGTCACGATGAGGTAGATCGCCAGGATCAGCGTCAGCAACTGGTGTTCGTGGAAGAGGCTGATCGCGATGTGGATCCGCTGACCGAGCCCGCCCGCCCCGACGAATCCCATCATCGCCGCCGCGCGGATGTTCACCTCCCAGCGGTACAGGGCGTACGCGACGAATTGCGGGAGCGCCTGGGGCAAGACGCCGTAGACGAGGATCCGGAAGCGGGTGGCGCCGGTCGCCTGCAGGGCCTCGAGCGGTGCCCGGTCGACGTCCTCGAGCACCTCGCCGAAGAGCTTGCCGAGCACGCCGGCGGTGTGGACGCCGAGGGCGAGCACGCCGGGAAACGGCCCCAGGCCGACCATGAAGACGAAGATCATCGCCCATACGATCTCCGGCACCGTGCGCAAGACGTTGAGGACGGCCTTGGCGGCGCCGAAGACGAGGACACGCGCCGTCTTCTCCGCCGCCGGCAGCGCTCGCGCCTCGTAGAGCAGTCCGCGAAAGAGCAGCGTTCGGGTGCCGAACAGCGCGAGCGGCAGTCCGAGCAGGATCGCGAGCACGGAGCCGAGGAGCGAGATCGCAAAGGTCTCGACGGCGCCCTGCGCGGCATCGCGGACGACTGTCGGCGAGAGATCCGGCGGGAACAAGCGCGACGCGTACGTCCACATCTGGCGCCACGCTTCCGCGCTCACGACCGCTTCCAGATCGACCTGGGTGCCGCGCGAGGACCAGACGATGAGCGCGGCAATCCCCGTCCCGACCCACAGCGCGGTCCATGCGGCCGGCCGCGTGGCCGCCCGCACCCGCGCGATCAAGTGACCCTCGCCCGGATGCGGCCGCTCACGAAGTCGACGCCAGCGACGAGCACGAACAGAATACCGAGCAACGTGAGGACCTCGTCGAACTGGAACATCCGCATCGACAGCTCGATCTGCTGTCCGAGCCCGCCGGCCCCGACGAAGCCGAGCACCGCGGACGCCCGGATCGCGCACTCCCAGCGGTAGAGCGTGTACGCGATGACGTTTGGCAGCGCCTGCGGCACCAGGCCGTAGACCACGATGGCGCCGCGGGAGGCGCCGGCGGCGTGCAGCGTCTCCAGCGGCCTCGGACTGACGCCTTCGAGGATCTCGGAATAGACCTTGCCGAGCATGCCGCCGTAGGCGACGCCGATGGCGAGCACGCCAGGAAACGGACCGAGGCCCACGGCCCGCACGAACATGAACGCCCACACGTACTCGGGAATGGCGCGGAAGACCGACAGCAGTGCCCGCGACACCACATACGGCAGGAAGCCGAGCAGCCACCGGCCGCGGCGGCTCGCGCGCTCGTGAAGAACGCCGCTCCAGGACAGCGACGAGGTCGCGAGGAGGCCCAGGGGGATCCCGATGAGAACGGCGATGAAGGTGCCCATGACGGAGATCTGCAGCGTCTCGACGGCGGGCCGCAGCATCAGCGCGAGGAAGTCCCACGATAGCTGCGGCGGGAACATCCCGGCCACGAATCTGATGACGTTCGCCGCCGCCTGACCGTCGAAGAGGACGCCCGGCTGGACCTGCGCCTCGCGCAGCGAGAAGACGACGCTCGCCGCGAAGGCCGCGGTGAAGATCCAGGGGAACGCGGACTTACCGCGTGAAGCCGGGAAGCGGTCGGCAGGCCGTGCCGTAGGGATTCGTGCCACGCGGCATTCGCTCCAGCTGCAGCTCGTCGTCGTGGTGACCGGCGTACAGCTCGCCCAAGAGCTCATCGGTCACCTTGTCGGGCGCCAGGTCGAACTGCACACGCCCGTCGCGGATGCCCACGATCCGCGGGAAACACGCGAGGGCGAGCTCGACGCTGTGCAGGTTCATGCAGAGAGTCTTGTCCGCGCTCGCGGAGAGGTCGCGGAGCAGTCGGACGATGCTCGCCGCCAGCGACGGATCCACCGACGACACCGGCTCGTCGGCCAGGATGACGTCCGGATCCTGCACGAGCACGCGCGCGATCGCCACGCGCTGCTGCTGGCCGCCCGACAGCTCGTCGGTGCGCGCCCAGAGCTTCTCCTGAATGCCGACCTGCGCCAGGGCTCGCTCGGCCGGCGCGACGCGCGGCAGGGCGAGCGAGGCAAGCGCCTGGACGGCGCTCCACCGCCCGAGATTGCCGGCGAGGACGTTATGGACGACCCGCAGCCGGCCGACGAGGTTCTGCTGCTGATAGATCGTCCCGATCCGCGTGCGCGCCTGTCTCAGCGCGGCGTCGGACAGCGCAGCGACGTCACGCCCGTCGAAGCGCACACGGCCGCCGGTGGGCCGCAGCGTGAGGTTCAGGATGCGGAACAGTGTCGTCTTGCCGGCGCCGCTCGGCCCGATGAAGGCGATGAGCTCGCCGCGCCCAACCGTGAGCGAAACGTCGGCGAGGGCGGCGGTGCCGTCACCGAAGACCTTGCCAATGCCGTCCAGCTCGTACACTACTTGAGGAGTCCGGCCGCCACCGCCGCCTCCTCGGTGCTCTTCCAGTCGGCGTCGCTGGCCTTGATGTACTTCTTCGTGCGGTGCAGACCCAGCAACCGCTTGTGCTCGGGGTTTGCCGCGTCGAGCTTGAGGAAGGCGGCCGTGATCTTCTCTTGCAGTCCCTGGTCGAGGTCCGCGCGCGCCGTCCAGCAGTAGTCGACGTACGGCGGCGTCGTGTAGAAGACGTTTACTTTCGAGAGGTCCACCTTCTTCTGCTGCACGAGCTTGTCCCACACGAGGAAGTTCAGCGCGCCGGCGTCGACGCGGCCCGATTCCACCCACAACGCCGTCGCATCGTGCGCGCCCGAGAACGCGACCTGCTTCATGTCTCTTTCGGGATTCACCTTCGACTGGAGCAGGAAGTAGCGTGGCATGAGATGTCCCGACGTCGACGACACCGAGCCGAACGCGAACGTCTTGCCACTGAGGTCGCTGAGGCCGGCGATCCCGGAGCCGGGCCTGGCGATGAAGACCGACTTGAACTCCGCGTCCTCCTGGCGTAGCACGAGGCGCCGGGCATTGCCGTCTGTGCGCCGCACCGCCTGCACCGAGGTGAAGCCTCCGTACCACACGAGGTCGAGCCTCTTCGCGGCGAGCCCCTCCACGGTCGCCGCGTAATCGACGACGGGAGTGAACTGGACCTTCATCCCGAGCTCCCTGGCGAGGTACTCGGCGAACGGCGCGTAGATCCGCATCAACTCGTTGGGGTTCTCGTCCGGAATGGCCGATACCTTGAGGACGTCGGGAACGTACGCGGCGGAGAGCCCTGCCAGGCCCACACACACCAGCGCCGCAACGGCGGCGCACGCTTTTCGCATCGACTCGACCTCCATGCGGACGTGTAGGCTTGTGAGTCAGCTTGAGGGTATAGGGATTCGCCGCGAAGGCAAATCGGCTGAAGCAATCGACTGCCGGCGCCGTCATAGGGCGGCGCGATGAACGCCTCAGGGCCGGACGCGCACCTCGGGCTCGGCGAGCACGACGCCGATTTCCCACGCCTCTTCGCCGGCGCCACGGAACGCGTCGAGCACGCCCTCCGCCCGGTCTGGATCGATCGAAAAGAGCAGCCCGCCGGACGTCTCGGCTTCCATCAGCAGCGACACGAGCGCGGGCGGTACCTCGCCGGCGATCTGCAGACGCGCGCCGAGCACGCCCTCGACGTGGCGCCGGTTGCGCTTCATCCCGCCACTGAAGTGGCCGGCCTCGGCGAGCGCCCGGGCCCCGCGAAGGAGCGGCACGCGGCTGGCGTCGACGACGACGCCGGCGCCGGAGGCGACCACCATCTCCGTCGCGTGGCCCAGGAAGCCGAAGCCGGTGATGTCCGTCGCGCCGGTGGCGCCGAAGTCACGCGCGACCCGGGCCGCCACCCGGTTGAGACGGCACATGCTGCGAACGGCGCCGGCGAGCACGTCGTCGGGGGCGGCGCCGTCCTTGCCGGCGGTCGTGATCACGCCGGTGCCGAGGGGTTTGGACAGAAACAGCCGATCGCCCGGACGCAGACCACCCTTGATCAGCACGCGCGCCGGATGGACGCGCCCGGTGACGCAGAGGCCGTACTTCGGCTCGGCATCGACCACGGTGTGGCCGCCGGCGATCACGCCCCCCGCCTCCGCCACCTTCTCGGCGGCCCCGCGAAAGACCTCGGCCACGATGGCCTTGTCGAGGTCGCGCGGGAATCCGGCCACCGCGAGCGCGAACATCACCTCGCCGCCCATCGCATACACGTCGGACATGGCGTTCGCCGCGGCCACCGCCCCCCACGTGTAGGCGTCGTCGACGACAGGCGGAAAGAAGTCGACGGTCTCGACGATGGCGAGGTCGTCGCTGACCCGGTAGACGGCGGCGTCGTCGGCGGCGCCGAGCCCCACGAGCAGCTGCCGGGCATTGTCCACTGCGAGGCCGGGCTGCCGCAGCACGGTCAACACCTCCTGGAGATCCCCAGGAGCCATCTTGGAGGCTCAGCCGGCGCAGGCCGCGTACGAGGTCAGGCGGATCTGCTTGCCGCTCGGGACATGGGCACTCATGTCAGTTACGACGCCCGCGGCGGAGGCTGCGATTCGACGAACTCGAGGAATGCCTGGGCCAGGGGCGAGCGGGTCCGGTCCCGGTGGGCGACAAGGTGAAAGGCGCGAGCGACGCGAAGGTCCTTGATCTTCACGCACGCCAGCAGCCCGGCCCGGCACTCGTCCTCCACCGCGCGCTTGGAGATGAGCGCGATGCCCACGCCGGCCCGCACGGCCTGCTTGATGGCCTGGGTGGAGCCCATCTCGCCGACGATACGGAGGCTGGCGAGCGAGATGCCGGCCTCGTGCAGGGCGTGCTCGATCGCCTCGCGCGAGCCGGATCCTCGCTCGCGCACGATCATCGGCTCCTGCTGGAGATCCGCCAGCGTGGCGGCGCGCCGCGCCGCCGCCCACGAATGCGTGGGCGGGACCACCACCACCAGCTCGTCGGGCATCAGCTCCTTTGCATCGAGCGCGCGCGAGGCCGGGCGCGCGCCGACCACGCCCACTTCCACGCGGCCCTCCTCCAGCCACTCCGTGACCTGCCGCGTGGAGCCGATGAGCAAGGAGATCGAGATGTCGGGATACTTCGCCTTGAACTGGCCGACGAGCGCGGGCAGGACGTACTCGCCGGGGATCGTGCTGCCGCCGATGACGAGCTCCCCGCTCATGCGTCCCTGGAAGTGCTCGAGCGCCTGGTGCGCTTCCCGGGAAAGCGCGAGCAGGCGGCGGGCATAGCCGAGCAGCAGCTGACCTGCCCGCGTCGGCGTGGCGCCACGACCCAGACGGTCGAGCAGCTGCACGCCGAGCTCGTCTTCCAGGGCGCGGACGTGTTCCGAGATGGTGGGCTGCGTCAGGAAGAGCGCCTCGGCGGCCCGGGAAAAGCTGCCGAGCTCGGCGACCTTCGCAAAGATCTCGAGCCGGCGGATGTCCATCGCTAGGAAAGCCGAAGGGCCCTGACGGGCCCTTCGCAGATCATCGGACGCCTCACGTGATCAGTGGCAGCCGCAGCCGCCACCACCGCAACAGCCGCCGCCACCGGTCGTCATCGTCGACGAGACAGGTCCCTCGCTGCGCAGACCGAAGACGGAGAGCTTGCGCATGACGTCGCCGCTGTCGCACGTCGGACAGGCGACCTCGGTCGCCGGTCCGTGCACGTATTTCTCGAAGTCCTTGCTGCAGCCGCGGCAGCGGTACTCGTAGATCGGCATCCGTTACTCGCCACCTCGCTGGACGTAGCTCTTCACGAACTCCTCGGCGTTCTCCTCGAGGATGTCGTCGATCTCGTCCAGGAGCTTGTCGATGTCTTCCTTGATCTTCTTGCCCTTCTTGGCGAGCTCGGGATTGGCGGCTGCACCATCACCGCCACCTTCGTTCGGCTTCGTCGGGCGCGTTTCCTTCTTCTTCTGCTCTGCCATGTGGCCCTCCATCGGGCTCAATGACCGTGTGCCACAGTCCTCACCCCGCCACGCCCTCATTCTAACCGAGGGGTTGGGCCGCGTCGCTACCTTCTGAAGTGCTTGCTCAGACTCAGCGTCTGGTGCTGGTAGGACGACGCCAAGCCCACACCATATACCCGGTCGGGCCGCCCCCGCAGGCGCTCGAACCACACCTTGAAGGACGTCTGGCCGTCGTAGACCATGAACGGCACCTCGCGAGCCCTCACCTCCATAACAACCTTCGTGCCGAGGACGCTCCCGTCCCCGTAGCCGAATCCGGGGTCGAAGAACCCCGCGTAATGCGTGCGAATCTCCCCGGCGCCGGCGTCGTAGACCACCATCTCGGCCGCGAACTCCGGCGGCACGCGGATCCGCTCTTTCGACACGAGAATGTAGAAACGATCCGCTTCGAGGATGTAGCCGTCGCGAACACTCGCCTTGATGGGCTCCCAGAAGTCCGCCGCGTCATAGTGAGCGACGCGGGCCAGGTCGATGGCGGGAGGATTGGGGTGCGCTCGATAGCCGATGATGCCGTCCGTCATGCGACCCGAGAGGTCGATGCCCATGCAGAGACCGTCGTTGAAGACGACCCGCTCGATCGGCACCGGCCGATCGTCATCGTCATACAGGAGCGGCCGCTCCGCGTAGGCGGCGCGAAGTGCGGCGTCGGACATCGAGGTCGGCCCCTCGAGAAGCCGCAGCTGATTGAGCGACGCGCCCGCGTGCACCCGCACGGGGAAGGACTGCGGCGACACCTCGAGATAGAGCGGCCCTCGATAGCCCGGCGGCACCTCGTCGAACCGTGGTGTTCCGTCGGTGATGACTCGCGTGAAGACATCGAGCCGGCCCGTGGTGGATTTCGGATTCGAGCGGCCGCGCACGACGGCAGGCAGCGCCAGCGACTCGAGCAGAGGGACCAGGTAGACCGAGCCGCGCTGGAGCGTCGCCCCGCCGTCGAGTGACAGGCGATCGATGACGAGATCGTTGTTCGTGCGCTCGTCGTTGAGCCGCCGCTCGACCGTCTCGCGAAACGGCAGGAAGCTCGCCCGCAGCTGATAGGCGACGGACCCGAGACGAAGGTCCAGGCTGGCGGGCTGGAACTGCTCGTCCCGGAATGGGGCTGAGGCGGCGATCGAGCCCGCGCTGACGGCGGCGCGCAGATCACGGTCGGTGAGGACGCCGCCGGACGCGGTCATGCCGACCGTGTTAGCACCGCGACTTCGCGCGCGTCAAGGCGCGGGGGGCGCGCACCCCAGAAGCAGGCGGCCCCGATCGCGCAACATGCCATCGCGGTCAGGAAGGCGAGCCGATAGGACCCCGTCATGTCGTGCACGACGCCGCCGAACCACGGCCCCAGCGCGGCGCCGATGCCGTTGCCGAGGTTGAGCGCGCCGTAGATGGCGCCGAAGTGGCGCCCCCCGAAGCGCTCGCTCGCCATGGCGGTGATGATCGGCCCGCGCGCGCCGAAGCCGAGTCCGAAGAAGAGCGCGAAGGCGGCGAGCCACGCGCCGCGTGGCCAGGCCTCCAGCGCCATCAAGGCGAGCGCCCCCGCCGCCGTGCACGCGAACGACAGCGTGGCCGCCCACGGTCCGCCCACGCGGTCGGCCATGATGCCGAAGACGACGCGCCCGACCGTCGACATCAAGCCCGCGAGCCCGAACGTCCACGCCGCCAGCATCGCCGAGAATCCCATGTCGACGGCGAACGCCACCGAGTGCGTCGCCACGGGAAAGACGGCGAGCGGCGTGAAGAAGTAAGCGAAGAACAACGCCCAGAATGCGCGCGTCCGCGCGGCCTGCCCCACCGTCGGATCGGCGATGCGAGCGGGCGCCTCGCCCGACGGCGTGCGGATCGGCAGGGCGCCGTCCTGACGCGTGCCGAGCCACACCAGCGGCAACAGGAGCGCGAGCGCGCCCACCCCCAGCGAGGCGCTGGCGCCGCGCCAGCCGATGGCGCCGATGAGCCACTGGGCGAGTGGCCCGATGACGAAGACGCCGATGCCCATCCCGGAGAAGGCGATGCCGACGACGCGCCCGCGTCGGACCGGGAATCGTCGCGCCAGCAGCACGCCCATCGGCACCCAGCCGAGGCCGACGATCCCGAGGGCGCCGACGATGCCTGTAGAGAGGTAGAGCTGCCACGGCGCCTGGATGGTCGCGGCGAGCAGGGCGGCCCCGCCGACCAGCACCACGCCGCCGAGGATGACGCGCCTGGGCCCGATGCGATCGACCAGCACGCCGGCGGCCGGCGCGCAGAGTCCCTGGACCACCGTCGAGACGGACAGGGCGCCGGCCGTCAGCGCGCGCGACCACTGGAACTCGGCGACCAGCGGGACCAGGAACACCGAGAACGAGAAGAACAGCCCGTACGCGACGGCCAGCGTGAGCCAGACGACGACGATGACAGTTGCGCCGGGAATCTACGCCTCGCGAGTGACGACGCCGTTGAGATCCACGGGAAACGCCCGCGCCGTGCCGGCGATGCCGGCCGCCCGCAGCGCGGCCTCCATCGCCCGGCCCACGGCGGCGCCGTCGCCGGCGATCACGGCCAGCAGCGAGGGGCCGGCGCCGCTCAGCACGCAGCCGAGCGCGCCGGCGCCGCGGGCGGCGGCCACGACGCCGGGCATCCAGGGGAAGAGCGCGAGACGATAGGGTTGATGCAGGCGGTCGTCGAGCGCGGAGGCGAGCATCTCCGCGCGCCCCGCCTGGAGCGCCGCCAGCAGGAGCGCCACGCGCTGAACGTTGAAGATGGCGTCGGCACGCGGCACCGATGTCGGCAGCACCGCGCGCGCGTGCGCCGTCGAGCTCGTCGTCTCCGGAATCAGCGCGACCCACGTCAGCCGCACGGGCACCGGCAACGAGACGGCGGTGACGCCGCCGTCGGCGGTCACGCACGACACGGTGAGGCCGCCCAGCAGCGCCGCCGCCACGTTGTCGGGATGCCCCTCCGCGCGCGTGGCCAGCGCCAGCAGTGCCTCGCGAGACAAGGGGTCGCCGCAGAGCGCGTTGCCGGCGGCGAGCCCGCCGACCCAGGCGGCGGCGCTCGACCCGAGGCCGCGCGACGTCGGCACGCGGTTGACACAGCGGAGCGCGACGCCCTTGAAGGGGCGGCCGATCGCCTCGTAGACCAGGCGCACACCACGCGCGACCACGTTGTCGCCGCTGGTGGGGAGTCGTCCGGCCCCCTCGCCTTGCACCTCGACCGTGATGCCGTCGGACTCGCGCGCCTGCACCTCGTTGTAGAGGGCCAGCGCGAGGCCGAGCGCGTCGAAGCCGGGGCCGAGATTGGCCGAGGTCGCGGGAACGCGGACGTGGACCAACGGTTAGAGCCGCTTGAGCAGCCACTCCGGGGTGAGCGAGATCGCCCAGGAGTTGAGCACGACGTAGTAGTTCGTGAAGACGAGCACGCCGACGACGATCAGCAGGACGCCCGCCGCCCGCTCGACGACGGGGATGAACCGCCGGTAGCGCTTGAAGAGCCTCAGGAACGGCCCGAGCGCCAGCGCCGAGACGAGAAACGGCGCGCCGAGCCCCGCCGAATAGGCCACCAGCAGGCCGACGCCCCGCTGGACGGTCTCGGCGGTCCCGGCCAGCGAGAGGATCGCGCCGAGAATCGGTCCCACGCACGGCGTCCAGCCGATGGCGAACGTGACGCCGACGGCGAAGGAGCCGAGATAGCCGGCCGGCTTCTCCTTGATCTGCCACGAGGCCGTGCGCCCGAACACGCCGATGCGCAGCACGCCGGCGATGTAAAGGCCGAAGACGATGATGAGCGCGCCGCCGACGCGACGGATCGCGTCGCGATGGCTGAACAGGATCTGCGAGGCAGCGCTGAAGGAGGCGCCGAGCGCGACGAAGATCACGGAGAAGCCCACCACGAAGGCGACGGCGTGCAGGAGCACCCGGCGCCGCGCGGCCGCCGACAGGTCCGCCGTCAGGTCGCTGACCGACATCCCCGTGATGAACGAGATGTAGGACGGAAAGAGGGGCAGCACGCAGGGCGACAGGAACGAGAACAGCCCCGCGCTGAAGGCCACCGCGACACCGACGGACTGGCCCATCAGCGCGCCATCGCCTCGATCAGCCGATGCGAGGCCTTGTTGTCCCAGTGCCGGGGACCGAGCGCGAGCGCGGCGAGATTGCCCTCGCGCCCGACGATGAAGCTCGACGGCAGCGCCCGCACTCCGTACTTCTCGGAAACGCTCATCGTGGTGTCGAACGCGATCGGAAACGTCAGCTTGTGCTGGCGCGCGAACGGCACCACCTTTTGAGGGTCGGCGTCCACCGATACCGCGACCAGCACGAAACCGGCGTCCTTGTGCTTGCGCCACAGCCGCTCCATCGCGGGCATCTCCTCGAGGCAGGGTGGACACCAGGTCGCCCAGAAGTTGACGAGCACGATCTTGCCGCGCTGCTCGGCCAGGCGGAACGTCCCACCGTCGAGGGCGGGCAGGGTGAAGTCCTCGGCGGCTCTGATGCGGCTCGGCTTGACGAGATCGAGCTCGCGCAGCGCCGCGTCGACGGCGCTCGGCGACGGCGCCAGCGCGGTGGCGCCGCCGGCGGCCGGCGGCGCCGACGCGGTCTCCGGAGTCGGCGGCTTGGCGGACGCCAGCAGGCCGATTCCGGCGGCGGTGACAACGAGGACGACGGCGAGGAGCAGGGCGGCCTTTCGTGGCATCGGAAATCACGCTGAGTATACCGCCAAGAGCCGAGGCGACCGTCGTCCGCCCTTTGCTAATATGTGTGCCCCCGATGACAACGCCGCGCGCGTTCCTGCCTCTGACCATCGTCGCCGACGACCTCACCGGCGCCTGCGACACCGGCGCGCTGTTCGCGGGCAGCGGCGCCGTGCCCGTCACCGTGTGGCCGGCGCCGGCGCCGAGCGCGCGGGTGCGCGCCATCGACACGGAGTCCCGCTCGCTCGAAGCCGGCGAGGCCGCGCGACGCGTGCGGACGACCACCGGCCGCCTCAAGGGCACCATGTTCAAGAAGATCGACTCGACGCTGCGCGGCCGCGTGGGTCCGGAGATCGACGCCCTCATGCGGGCGGGAAGCCAGAGCAGCGCGCTCGTCTGCCCGGCGCTCCCCGCCGAGCGGCGGGTGGTC
This sequence comes from Candidatus Rokuibacteriota bacterium, assembly GCA_044869815.1. Taxonomy (GTDB): domain Bacteria; phylum Methylomirabilota; class Methylomirabilia; order Rokubacteriales; family CSP1-6; genus AR12. Next base: position 88,015 of record JBIOXS010000156.1, read on the forward strand.
GTCGATCGCATCCTGAGCGTCGGTTCGGTGCCGGTGGCGGAGACGCCGATGGCGGCGGATCCCGATTTCCCGGCGGCGACCGGAAGCTCCAGCGTGGTCGACCTGCTCCGGCCGCAGCTCGACCGGCCGCTGGCGTGGATCTCGCTCGACAAGGTGCGCGGAGCCCGCACGGCGCTGTCGGAGCAGCTCGGCCGGCTCAGCGGCACCGTCGTCATCGCCGACGCCGAGACGGAGGAGGACCTGGACGCGCTCGCCGATGCGGCGCTGGCCCAGCCGCGCGCGCCGCTGCTCGTCGGCGCCGCCGGCCTCGCCCACGCGCTCGCGCGCCGCCTCGACCTCCTCGCGCCGCGCGTCGAGGTCCCCGCCGGCGAGCGCTGGCTGATCGTGGCCGGCAGCCTTCATCCTGCCACCCGGCGTCAGATCGAGCTCGCCCGCGAGGGCGGGCTCACCGTGCTGGCGACGCCCGACGCGCCGGCCGATCGAGCCACCGCGGTCCTCGAGCTCGTCGCCCTCGCGCGCGAGCGTCTCGAGGCCGAGCGATACGACGTCGTCCTGGTCACGGGCGGCGAGACGGCGGTCGCTCTCTATCGCGCCCTCGGCGCCGAGCGCCTCGACCTGGACGGCGCGCCGCGTCCGGGCCTGGCCATGGGGCGACTGCGCCTGCCCGGCCGCGCCGCCCTGCCGCTCGTGACGAAGGCCGGCGGCTTCGGCCCGCCCGAGCTGTTCGTCTCGCTCGCGCGCGAGGCGGTGGCGTGAAGCAGCCGATCCTGGGCGTGACGATGGGCGATCCGGCCGGCGTCGGCCCGGAGATCATCGCGCGCGCGGTGGCGGAGCCCGCGGTACGCCGGGACAGCCGCCCGGTGGTGATCGGCGCCGCGAGCACGATGCGGGCGGCGCTCGGGCTGGTCGGCTCGCCGCTGGCGCTGCACGCGGTGGCCCGCGTCGCCGACTGCCGATGGGCGGAGGGCGCGCTCGAGGTGCTCGACCTCGCCAACGTCGACATGGAGTCGCTGCCGCGCGCGGCCGTCAGCGGCGCCGCCGGCAAGGCCGCCTACGAGTACATCGAGCGCGCCGTGGAGCTGGCCCGGGCGGGCGAGATCCACGGCATCGTCACCGCGCCCATCAACAAGGAGGCGCTGGCGGCGGGCGGCATGCAGCACTCCGGGCACACCGAGATCCTGGCGCGGCTGTCGGACACCCGCGACGTCGCCATGCTGCTCCTCGGCCACGAGCTGCGCGTGATCCACGTCACCACTCACGTCGCGCTCCGTCAGGTGCCCGCGCTGGTGACGAAGGAGCGCGTGCTCAAGACGCTCCGGCTCGCGCAGAAGACGATGGTCGATCTCGGCCGCCGCGACGCGCGCATCGCGGTGGCAGGGCTCAACCCGCACGCCGGCGAGGATGGCCTCTTCGGCGACGAGGAGAAGTCGAGCATCCTGCCCGCCATCGAGGCGGCACGCGCCGAGGGCATGACGGTGGTCGGCCCCCTGCCGGCCGACACCCTGTTCTCCCGGGCGCGTGGCGGCGAATTTGATATCGTCGTCGCCATGTACCACGATCAGGGCCACATTCCGGTGAAGACGCTCGGCTTCACCTACGACGAGGTGACGAAGCGCTGGACGGGGCTGTCGGGCGTGAACGTCACCGTCGGCCTTCCCTTCGTGCGCGTCTCGGTCGATCACGGCACCGCGTTCGACCGCGCCTGGAAGGGCATCGCCAATCCGGAGAGCATGATCGAAGCGATCGACGTCGCCGTGCGCATGCTGGCGGCGAGATGAACGGAGGACACGCAATGGACGAGCAGGCGCTCCGCGGGTTGCTGAACGAGGTCAAGGCCGGCCGCGTATCGCGGCGCGCCTTCGTGCAGACGATGGTCGGGCTGGGACTGACGGCGCCGCTGGCGGCCCAGATGCTCGCCTCGGCGGGGATCGCCCACGCCCAGCCGAAGCCGGCGGCGGCGCCGACGAAGCGCGGCGGTGGCGGCGCCCTCAAGGTGCTCTGGTGGCAGTCCCCCACGCTGCTGAATCCGCATTTCGCGGTCGGCACCAAGGATCAGGACGGCTCGCGGATCTTCTACGAGCCGCTGGCCGCCTTCGATCCCGACGGCAACATCATCCCGATCCTCGCCGCCGAGATACCGACGCCGCAGAACGGCGGCGTCAGCAAGGACGGCAAGTCGGTCACCTGGCGCCTCAAGAAGAACGTGCAGTGGCACGACGGCAAGCCGTTCACCGCCGACGACGTCGTCTTCAACTGGGAGTACGCGGCGGACAAGGCGGCCGCCGCCACCACCATCGGCAACTACGAGGACATCGAGCGGATCGACAAGCCGGACTCGCACACCGTCAAGATCTTCTTCAAGAATCCCAAGCCGTTCTGGGCGGAGGCCTTCTGCGCGGTCACCGGCATGGTCATCCCGAAGCACGTGTTCCAGGCCTATCGAGGCGACAAATCCCGCGAGGCGCCGGCGAACCTGAAGCCGGTCGGCACGGGCCCCTACCGCTTCGTGGATTTCAAGCCCGGCGACGTGGTGCGAGGCGAGCTGAATACCAACTATCACCGTCCGAACCGTCCCTTCTTCGACCAGGTCGAGATGAAGGGCGGCGGTGACGCCGTGTCGGCCGCGCGCGCCGTGATCCAGACCGGCGAGTACGACTTCGCCTGGAACCTGCAGGTGGAGGACGAGATCCTGCGTCGCATGGAGCAGCAGGGCGGCAAGGGCAAGGTCGACATCGCGGTGGCCGGCAACCCCGAGCACATCCAGTGCAACCAGACCGATCCCTGGACGGAGGTCGACGGCGAGCGCTCGAGCATCAAGACGAAGCATCCCTTCCTCACCGACCCGGCCGTGCGCCAGGCCCTCAACGTGCTCGTCGATCGCGCGTCCATCCAGGAGCAGATCTACGGGCGCCTCGGACAGTCCTCGGCCAATTTCCTCAATGCGCCCTCGCGCTTCCACTCCAAGAACACGAAGTGGGAGTTCAGCATCGAGAAGGCGAACCAGATCCTGGACCAGGCGGGCTGGAAGCGTGGCGGCGACGGCGTTCGCGCCAAGGACGGCAAGCGGCTCAAAGTGGTCTTCCAGACCGCGATCAATGCCCCGCGCCAGAAGACGCAGGCGATCGTCAAGCAGGCCTGCGCCAAGGCCGGCATCGAGGTCGAGAACAAGTCGGTGGTCGCCTCCGTCTATTTCTCCTCGGACGTGGGCAATCCCGACACCTACCGCAAGTTCTACACCGATATCCAGATGTACACGACGACGATGGGCGCGCCCGATCCGCAGACCTTCATGCGTCAGTTCCTGTCGAACGAGGTCGCCGCGAAGGACAACAAGTGGCAGGGACGCAACATCACGCGGTGGAGAAACCAGGAATACGATCGCCTCTTCGCCGCCTCGGAGACAGAGCTCGACCCGGTGAAGCGGGCCGGGCTCTTCATCAAGATGAACGACATGGTGATCCAGGACGTCGTGGTGATCCCCGTCCTCTGGCGCAGCGTGATCTCAGCGGTGTCCAACCGGCTGAAGAACACCGAGATCACCGGCTGGGACTCGAATCTGTGGAACCTCGCCAACTGGACCCGCGAAGGCTGAGCTGATGCGCCGGGGCCGGGCCTCGTGGCC
>JBIOXS010000157.1:0-28391 GCA_044869815.1 Candidatus Rokuibacteriota bacterium
GCTTGAGCGGCATCCCCGGCCTGGTGGGCGCCACGCCGATGCAGAACGTCGGCGCCTACGGGCAGGAGGTCTCCGACACGATCACGCGCGTGCGCGCCCTCGACACGCGAAACGGCGACGTCGTCGAGGTGCCGGCGGCGGAGTGCGGCTTCGCGTATCGGGACAGCGCCTTCAAGCGCCGGGAGCCCGGACGCTTCGTGGTCATCGCCGTCACGTATCGCCTGACGCCGGGCGGCGCGCCGGCGCTGCGCTACACCGACGTCGAGCGTCATCTCGCCCAGCGCGGTGTTCGTGCGCCCGGGCTCGCCGACGTGAGAGAGAGCGTGCTGGCCATCCGTCGCGCCAAGTCCATGGTCATCGACCCCGCGGATCCGAACCGCCGATCGTGCGGATCGTTCTTCACCAACCCGATCATCGCCCGCGAGGCGCTGGCGGAGGTCGAGCGGCGCGTGGCCGACGCCACGATGCCACGCTGGCCGCAGCCCGACGGCCGCATCAAGCTGTCAGCGGCGTGGCTCATCGAGCGTGCCGGGTTTCGCCGCGGCCAGCGGGAGGGCCCGGTCGGCCTGTCGACACGTCACGCGCTGGCGATCGTGGCGCACGACGGCGCCCGCGCCGCCAACGTGCTCGCCTTCGCGCGCCACGTGCAAGCGAGCGTCGCCGAGCGGTTCGCCATCCGCCTCACGCCGGAGCCCGTCTACTGGGGCGTGGAGGGCGAGTCGCCGAACTAGCGCCGGGCGCCGCCCGACCCGGGTGATTTATGCTCGCTCGCATGGACATGGTGCGAGCGCGGCGGCTGCGCTTCATCGCCCGCACCCAGGGCCGCAACGTCCTGGGCGCCGTGCTGGCGTTCCTCTACTTCCGCGTGATCGACCCCCTCGCGGGTGAACGGCCCGTCGGCTGGGCCGACGTCGTCTTCTTCGTCTGCGCGTGCGCGTTGCTGGGCGTCGTCGGTATCGCCATCGGCACCCGCGTGACCCGGCCACTGCTCCAGCCGGATCGCCACGAGCCGCGTGAGGTGCGACGCGCGGCCGTCATGTTGCCCTACACGATGGCGGCGCTGGCGATGCTCGGCTGGACGCTGGCCGGTCTCATCTGGGGCGTGTTCTGGCCCTGGGTGATGGACGCGCTCTCCGTTCGGAGCGCCCTGCGCGGCCTCTTCGGCATCACCGTGCTCGGCGGTGGCGTGACGGCCACGTTCATCTTCCTGTCCACGGAACGCCGCTGGCGCGCGGAGCTGCCCGCGTTCTTCCCGGACGGCGAGCTGAGCGCCGTCCCCGACGTGCCTCGGTTGCGTGTGCGGCTGCGGCTGCTCGCCGTGTTCTTTCTCACCAGCGGGGTGCCGCTGCTGTTGCTGGCCATCGTCGCCTATCGGCGCACCGCGCTTGTTGCCGCCGATCCGGGTCGCGCCGGCACGCTGCTGACGGAGACCCTGATCGTCGTGGTCTTCCTGGTCGGGGTGGGACTCTGTGCGGCCATCGGGCTGTCGCTCTTCGTCGCCAACAGCGTGGCCGGACCGCTGCGCGAGCTCGAGGCCTCCATGGAGCGCGTGGGGCGCGGCGATCTCGACGCGCGCGCGCCCGTGGTGTCGAACGACGAGATCGGCGGCCTGGCGGAAGGCTTCAATCGCATGCTGGCCGGGCTCAAGGAGCGCGACTACGTCAAGGACACCTTCGGCAAGTACGTGACCCGCGAGATCCGCGACGAGATCCTGAGCGGTCGCGTGGGCCTCGAGGGCGAGCAGCGCGAGGTCACGATCCTCTTCGCCGACCTTCGCGACTTCACGCCGTGGGTGGAGACCACGGAACCGCGCGAGGTCGTCCGCGAGCTCAACCGCTACTTCGGCGCGATGGAGGCGGCCGTGCGGCGCCACGGCGGGCTGGTGCTGCAGTTCATCGGCGACGAGATCGAAGCCGTGTTCGGTGCGCCCGTCCCCGCCGGCGACCATGCGCGGCGCGCGGTGCGGGCGGCCCTCGACATGCGGACGGGGCTGCAGGCGTTCAATGCGTCGCGCGTGGCGGCGGGCAAGCCACCGCTGCGTCACGGCATCGGTGTTCATACCGGGACGGTGCTCGCCGGCAGCATCGGCGGCGCCGATCGGCTCTCCTACGCCCTCGTGGGCGACGCCGTCAATCTCGCTTCCCGCATCCAGGACCTGACGAAGACCGCCGGCGCCGACATCCTGATCTCGGCCACGACGCGCGCGGCCCTCGACAGCGCCATCACCGTGACGGCCTTGCCGGCGGCCAGGGTCAAGGGCCGCTCGGCCGAGGTGGAGGTGTTCGCGGTGGTACGCTGAAAACGAGCCCGTCATGTGGCCGATGGACGAGATCGCCCGCACCAACCCCGAGTACATCGAGGGGCTCTACCGCGAGTACCTTCGAGACCCGGCGTCGGTGGACGAACGCTGGGCGCTGGTGTTCGCGGGGTACGACCTCGCCCGACGGACCGACGCCGGAGCCGGCCCGGAGATCGCCGACCTCGTCCATTCCTACCGGGAGCTCGGACACCTCGTCGCCGACCTCGATCCCCTCGGCGGCAGCCGGCGCGAGCATCCGCTCCTGCAGCTGTCCGAGCTCGGATTCTCGGAGCGCGACCTCGACCGGGTCGTGGAGTGGGCACCGTTCAAAGGTGGCAGCCGCGGGCCGATGCGCGACCTGGTGGCCGCCCTGGCGCAGACCTACGCCGGCTCTCTCGGCGTGGAGTACCTGTCGCTGGCCGACAAGGCGCGGCGCGCGTGGCTGCAGGAGCGCATGGAGACCACCCGGAACCACCCCGAGCTGACGCCCGAGCAGCGACGCGGCATCCTCGAGCGGCTGGTCGCCGCCGAGATGTTCGAGCAGTTCCTCCAGACGCGGTTCACCGGCCAGCGACGCTATTCGCTCGAGGGCGGTGAGGCGCTGATCCCGCTGCTCGACGTGCTCGTCGCGGAATCGACCCGCCTCGAAGCGGCCGAGATGGTCCTCGGCATGGCCCATCGGGGACGCCTGAACGTGCTCGCCCACGTGCTGGACAAGCCGTACGAGATGATCTTCGCCGAGTTCGAAGGGGCGCGGTTGCCCGACGACGTGAGCGGTGATGGCGACGTGAAGTACCATCTCGGTCGCTCGACGGACCGGCGGCTGCCCGACGGTCGCGCGATTCACCTGTCGCTCACGCCCAATCCGAGTCACCTCGAGGCGGTCAACCCCGTCGTCGAGGGCATCGTGCGCGCCAAGCAGGCGTATCTCGAGGACGAGGGTCGCCGCCGGGTCGTGCCGGTGCTCCTGCACGGCGACGCGGCCTTCATGGGCCAGGGCATCGTGTACGAGACGCTGGCGCTCGGGCCGCTGCCGTCCTTCACCACGGGCGGCACCGTGCACGTGATCGTCAACAACCAGATCGGGTTCACCACCGCGTCGGAGGACTATCTGTTCACGCCGTACCCGTCAGATCCCGCGCACGTCGTTCGCGCGCCGGTGTTCCACGTCAACGGCGACGATCCGGAGGCGGTCGTGCAGGCGGCCCGTCTCGCCGCTGGCTACCGGCAGACGTTCGGCGCCGATGTCGTCATCGATTTCGTGTGCTATCGCCGCCACGGGCACAACGAGCTCGACGATCCCGTGCTCACCCAGCCCGTGATGTACGAGCAAATCCGCAACCATCCGACGGTCGTGGAGCGCTACACGAAGCGGCTGGTGGAGGCGGGCGTCGTGGACGAGGCGCAGGTCGCCGACATGCGCAGGCGTGCTCGCGCTGCGCTGGACGCCGCGCTCCAGGTGGCGCGCCGGGAGCAACCTGCCCAGCGGGTCCAGGCCTTCGGCGGCGTCTGGCGCGGCCTCGGCTGGGCCGGCGACGACTGGAGCGCCGACACGCGCGTGCCGGTCGAGCGGCTGCGCGCCATCGGCGAGGCGCTCGTCCGGGTGCCGGAGGGATTCACGCCGAACGCGCGGGTGACGAAGCTGCTGGAGGAGCGGCGCGACCGCATCGTGCGCGGCGAGGCGATCGACTGGGGAACCGCCGAGACGCTCGCCTACGGCAGCCTGCTGCTCGAGGGCACGCCCGTGCGCGTGAGCGGCCAGGACGTCGTGCGCGGGACGTTCAGCCACCGGCACGCGGCCGTCTTCGACGCGACGAACGGACGCCCGTGGGTGCCGCTGAATCGCCTCGCCGAGGGCCAGGCGGCGCTCGAGGCCGTGAACAGCCCGCTCAGCGAGGAAGCCGTGCTCGGCTTCGAGTACGGGATGTCGAGCGGCGACCCGCGCCGGCTCGTCGTCTGGGAGGCGCAGTTCGGCGACTTCGTGAACGCGGCGCAGGTGATCATCGACCAGTTCATCGCCAGCGGCGAGTCGAAGTGGCAGCGCGCGAGCGGTCTCGTGATGCTGCTGCCGCACGGCTACGAGGGGCAGGGCCCGGAGCACTCGAGCGCGCGGCTCGAGCGCTTTTTGCAGCTCACGGCCGAGCGGAACATGCAGGTGATCGTGCCGACCACGCCGGCGCAGATCTTTCACGCCTTGCGCCGGCAGATTCGCCGCCCCTTCAGGAAGCCGCTCGTCGTGATGTCGCCGAAGAGCCTGCTGCGTCATCCCGGCGCCGTCTCGACGATCGGGGATCTCGCGGACGGCGGCTTCCGCCTCGTCATCGACGATCCGCGCGCACCGGCCGGCGAGTCCGTACGCCGCGTCGTGCTCTGCGCGGGCAAGATCTTCTACGCGCTCGAGGTGGCGCGCCGCGAGAAGGATCGCGGCGACGTGGCGGTCGTGCGGGTCGAGCAGCTCTATCCATTTCCTACGGCGGAGGTGCGCGAGACGCTCGCGCGCTACCCGGGAGCCCACGAGGTTTTCTGGGTGCAGGAAGAGCCCGCGAACCAGGGCGCCTGGGCCTTCGTCCTGCCGCAGATCTCGGCGCTGCTGAGACCGGAGACGAAGTTCTCGTACGTCGGGCGCGCCGAGGCGGCCAGCCCCGCCACCGGCAATCACGACATCCATCAGGCCGAGGAGGCCGCGATCCTCGAGCAGGCGCTGGCGGCCTGAGCCGTGGCCGCCGACGTCAAGATCCCCGAGCTCGGCGAGTCGGTGAGCGAGGCCACCATCGTGCGCTGGCTCAAGCAGGACGGCGACATGGTGCAGGCCGACGAGCCGCTGCTCGAGATCGAGACGGAAAAAGCCGCGATGGAGGTCGCCGCCGAGGTCGATGGTCGGTTGTCGATCTTGCAGCCGGCGGGCGCCCGCGTGCGGCCCGGTGCCGTGGTCGGGCGCGTCGCGGAGGAACGCGGCGCCGAGCCGAAGCCACCGCCTCCGCCGGCCGCGACCCGCGAGCCGGAGCGGCGCCCGCCAGAGCCCGAGCGCCGGGAGCCGGAGCGGCGCGAGCGGCCCGCGGCGGAGACCGTCGTCGAGGTCGGCGACCGGCACGAGGAACGTCCGCCAGCGACTCACGACGGCAACGGCCGCGGGGAGGGCGTGCGTACCGACGACGCCGACGTCGAGCGCGTGCCGATGACGCCCTTACGGCGGACGATCGCCGCGCGGCTCGTGCAGGCCCAGCGCAGCGCCGCCATCCTGACGACGTTCAACGAGGTGGATCTCGGCGAGCTGATCGCGCTGCGCGCGCGCCACCGGGAGCGCTTCAAGGCCCGGCACGGCGTCGATCTCGGCTACATGTCGCTGTTCGCGCGGGCCGCGGTGCTGGCGCTCCGCGAGGTGCCGATCGTCAACGCCAGCATCGACGGCGACGACGTCGTCTACCACCGTCGCGTGCACCTGGGCATCGCGGTGAGCACGCCGCGCGGCCTCGTCGTGCCCGTGGTACGCGGCGCCGAGCGCCGGTCGCTCGCCGACATCGAGCGCACCATCGCCGCCCTCGCCGAGCGCGCCCGCGCCGGCAAGCTGGCGCCGGACGATCTGGCCGGCGGCACGTTCACGATCACGAACGGCGGCGTGTTCGGCTCGCTCCTCTCCACGCCCATCCTGAACCCGCCGCAGTCCGGCATCCTCGGCATGCACAAGATCGAGGAGCGGCCGATCGCCGTGAAAGGACAGGTGGTGATCCGGCCGATGATGTACCTGGCGCTGTCGTACGATCACCGGCTCGTGGACGGCGCGCAGGCGGTGACGTTCCTGGTGCGCATCAAGGAGCAGCTCGAGGATCCCGCGCGCATGGTGCTGGAGGTGTGAGAGAGCTCGCTCACACCCGCATCGGCGACGGGCGCCGGCCACTGGCGCTGCTCCACGGCTTCCTCGGCTGCGGCCGGAATCTCGCGACACTGGCGCACGGCCTCGCCGCCGGGGCACCACAGTACTCGGTCTACGTCTTCGATCTCTCCGGCCACGGCGGCTCGCCGCCGCTGCCTCCGCACGCCGACCTCGAAACGCTCGCGCGCCCGCTGCTCGGCGCGGCGCAAGGCCTCGCGCCGTCGCCGTGGACGCTCGTCGGCCACTCGCTCGGCGGGCGGGTCGCCCTGAAAGCGTCGCTGCTGGAGCCGGCCGCCGTCGCGCACCTGACGGTGCTCGACATCACGCCCTCGGCGCTGCCGCCGGGGGGCGAGACGGCGCAGGTGGTGGAGGCGCTCGTCGGCGCGCCCGATGCTGCGCCGAGCCGCGAGGCCTTTCGCGCGTGGTTCGGGCGCGCGGGACTCTCGCCGGCGCTGACGGACTGGGTGCTGCTCAATCTCACGCGCGAGGGCGAGCAGCTGCGCTGGCGTATCGATCGCCGGGCGATGGCCTCCCTGTACCCGCGCATCAACGCCGAAGACCTGTGGCCGGCTGTCGAGTCGCGTGGCGACCGCGGCCTGCACGTCGTGCGTGGCGGCCGCTCGTCGCACGTCTCCGACGCTGATTGCCGGCGCCTCGAGGCAGCGGGGGCGCGCGTCGATACCATCGAGGGCGCGGGCCATTTTGTCCACGTCGACCGTCCGGCGGAGACGCTGGACCGAATCTTGAAAGGGCTCGGCTGAAGGAGACCACGCCATGGCGACGCAAGAGACCGACCTCGAGCGACTTCGCACCCAGGTGACGGCGACGATGCGCCGCGGCACGGAGCTGCTCGCCGACCTGAAGGCCCTCGACGCCGGCCTCGGCGTCCTGCTGCCGTCGCTGTCGGAGCTGCCCGGCTCCGAGCGCGAGCAGCTCATCGCGCGGCTCTGCGGCTACGACGCCGCCTTGCCCGACCGCTTGCACGAGCTCATCGAGGGTCTCGCGGACGTGGTGGCCGGCCTCACCACCACCGACGGCGGCGCCGCGTGGCGGCGGCATCACCTCGAGCGCCTGGGCGCCGGCGAAGCCGAGGAGGCCGCGTAGTACCATTCGGGCGTGACGGACGCTTTTTACATCCCGGATGGCGACCGCTACGTCGCCACCGAGCACACGCGCGGTCCGTGGAGTCCGAAGCACCAGCACGGCGGGCCGCCGGCGGCGTTGATCGCGCACGTGGTGGAGGCGGCGGCGCCGGAGTTCACCATCGCCCGCATCACCGTCGACTTCCTCCGCCCGGTCGCCATCGATCGTCTCGGCGTTCGCCTGGAGACCCTGCGCGCGGGCGCGAAGGTGCAGCGCCTGCTCGGCACGGTGCTGCACGCTGACACGCCCGTCGCCCACGCGGTGCTGACGCTGGTGCGGCCGACCGGCGTCGCCATGCCGTCACCACCGTCGGCGGCGGTGCTGCTGCCGCCGGAGCTGTCGCGCCCGTTCCAGTTTCCGTTCTTCCGCGAGCCGCTCGGCTATCACACGGCGATGGAGTCACGGCTGGCGCTCGGTCACTTCGGCCGCGGCCGCGTCGCCATCTGGATGCGACAGCGGGTGGCGCTGGTCGCCGGGTCGACGCCGTCGCCCGTCGAGCGCGTGCTCGTGGCCGCCGACTCGGGCAGCGGCGTCAGCGCCGGGATCGAGCACGCCAGTCACACCGCGATCAATTTCGACCTCACGGTCTCGCTGCACCGCCCACTCGAGGGCGAATGGGTCGGCCTCGATTCGGTGTCCACCTACGAGCCGGCGGGCCTCGGCCTGGCCGACACGCGCGTGCTCGACGTCCGCGGCCCGATAGGCCGCGCGCTCCAGGGACTCGTCATCGAGAGGCGGCCGGAGGCCCTCTAGCCCAGCACGGAGCGGAGCCAGGCGGCGATGTCGGCGATCTCCTCGCCGCAGACGGCGTGCTCCATCGGATAGTCGTGCCACTCGACGTCGTAGCCGGCCTTGCGGAGCGCCTCGCGTGAGATCGTCCCGCGCTCGATGGGAATGAGGCTGTCGTGCCGGCCGTGGGCCATGAAGATCGGCACGTCGCGGTTGGCCGCGCTCGCCTCCGCCGCGACGGTCGACGCGAGCGGCAGATACGTCGAGAGCGCCATGATGCCGGCCAGCCGCTCGGCATGACGCAGGCCGGTCTGGAGCGCGATCGCGCCGCCCTGCGAGAATCCGGCGAGCACGAGGCGCGCGGCCGGCACGCCGCGCGACCTCTCGCGCGCGATGAGCGTCTCGACGCTGGCCTGCGAGGCGCGGACGCCGGCGTCGTCCTCGCGACGGGTGCCCTCGAGGCTGACGACGTCGTACCACGCGCGCATCACGGCGCCGTTGTTGATCGTGATCGGACGCATCGGGGCGTGCGGGAAGACGAAGCGCACCGCCGGTCTGTCGGCGAGGTCGAGCTCGGGAACAATCGGCTCGAAGTCGTATCCGTCGGCGCCGAGGCCGTGGAGCCAGATGACGGCCGCCGTCGGCCGCGGCCCGGTCTCGAGCTCGAGCGTCTCCAGCACGCCCGGATTATATGCCTGCCCTTGTGCGAGAATGCTGCCCCGACCGAGGTCACCACTGCCGGAGGAGACACCATGAGAGCTGGGCACTGGGCACGTCTGATCGTGCTGAGCGGGGTCGCGCTGCTCGGCGCCGCGCCTACCCCCGCGCAGGAGCCGCCGGTGCGCATCGGCTACGCCATCGCGCGCACCGGACCGTGGGCGGCCGGCGCGCAGGTCACGCAGGAGCCGAACTACGTCTTGTGGGCCGAGCAGCTCAACGCCGCCGGCGGACTCAACGTCCAGGGCAAGCGCCGCAAGGTGGAGCTGATCGGCTTCGACGACCGCAGCGAGACCGAGACCGTCGTGCGGACGTTCGAGAAGCTCATGGGCAGCGACAAGGTCGACCTCATCCTGCCGCCCTGGGGCACCGGCGCCAACTTCGCCGTCCTGTCGGTCATCCAGAAGTACGGCTATCCGATGCTGGCGCCGACGGCCACCGGACGCAAGCTGCTGGATCTGAAAAATCCGTACTTCTTCGCGATGCTCCAGCAGCCGGACCGCATGATGGGCGCGCTCGCCGATTTTCTCGGCGCCAACGGCGTGAAGACGGCGGCCGTGGTCTACGTGGACGAGCTGTTCGGCCTCGAGAACCTCGGCGCGCTCGAGGCGGCGCTCAAGACGAAGGGCATCGAGATCGTCGAGAAGAAGAGCTACCCGCTCGGCGTCAAGGACCTCTCACCCGTGCTGCGTGACTTCAAGGCGAAGAACCCCGATGCCTTCCTCGGCATCACGTATCCGCCCGACACGTTCCTCGTCACCGGTCAGGCCAAGGAGATCGGCTTCAATCCGAAGGTGTTCTACGCCGCCGTCGGCAGCGCCTTCCCGATCTACAAGCAGCGCATGGGCGAGGCCATCGAGGGCGTCACCGGGCTGGGCACCTGGAACCCGCGGACGAGCCCGGCCGCCAGGACGTACTTCGACGCCCACGTGGCGAAGTTCCAGAAGGAGCCGGATCGCTGGGCGAGCGCGCACGCGTGGGCGGGGCTGCAGATCCTCCAGCAGTCGGTGGAGAAGGTCGGCCTCGACCGCAAGGCGCTCCGCGAGCACATCGCCAGCAACGAGTTCGACACCATCATCGGCAAGATCCGGTTCAAGGACGGCGAGAACGTCAGCACGCCCGGCATCGTGAGCCAGTGGCAGAAGGGCGAGTTCGAGGTCGTGTGGCCCAAGGACCGCGCCACCGCCCCGGCCCTCTTCCCGAAGCCGGCGTGGAAGTAGCCTGAGCCTGTGGCTCGACCTCGCCGTGGCCGGGCTCATCACGGGCGGCATGTACGCCCTGGTGGCGATCGGCCTCAACATCCAGTACGGGCTGATGCGCGTGATGAACATCGCCCACGGCGAGTTCCTGATGGTCGGCGCCTACCTGGCCTGGTCGGCCTACGCCGTGCTCCATCTGAGCCCGTTGCTCGCGCTGCCGGCGATCTTCGCCGCCCTCTTCGTGATCGGCCTGGTCGTCTATCGCCTCTGCTTCCGGCGCATCGCGCGGACGGCGCCGGCCGTGGAGGTGCTGGAGGCGCGTAGCCTGCTGGTGGGCTTCGGCCTCATGTTCCTCATCCAGAACGCCGCGTTCCTCGTGTGGGGCGCCGACCTGCGCGGCTACGAGTACCTCGCGCAACCGGTGGAGATCGGGGCCACGCGACTCGGCGCCAACCGGCTCGTCGTGTTCCTCTTCGCGCTCGCCGTGAGTCTCCTGCTCCTCGTGCTGCTGCGCTCGACGCTCTTCGGCAAGGCGGTGCGCGCGATGATGCAGTCGCCGACGGGCGCGCAGCTCGTCGGCATCGACACCGCCGTCCTGCACCCGGTCGTCTTCGGTGCCGGCCTCGGACTGGCCGGCGTCGCCGGCGCGCTCTTGTCGATGATCTACGAGATCTCGCCGTCGATGGGCGAGCCCTACACGGTCACCGCGCTGATCGTCATCACGCTGGGCGGCCTCGGCAGCGCCACCGGCAGCCTCCTCGGCGGCCTGCTCCTCGGCATCGTGGAAGCGTTCGGGATGCACGTCACCAATCCGTCGCTGAAGATGCTGCTCTCGTACGGCGTCTTCGTGGCCGTGCTGCTGCTGCGCCCGCGCGGGCTCTTCGCCCGGTGAGCCTCCGCGCGCAGCTCTCGCTGCTCGGGGCCGGTGTCTTCGTGCTGGCGACCATGCCGTGGGTGCTCTCCGACTTTCTTCTGTCGCTGACCCTCTCGTGTCTCATGTACGCGGGGCTGGCGGTGAGCTGGGCGATGTTCTCCGGCGCGACGAACTATCTGTCGCTGGCGACGGCCGCGTTCTTCGGGCTCGGGGCTTACGTCACCGCCTGGGGGATCGGAGTCGCAGCGTGGCCGGTGCTGGTGGTGACGGGTGGCGTCGTGGCCGCCGCCTTCGCGGCCCTCATCGGCAGCGCCATCCTCCACCTGCGCGGCGCGTATTTCGCGGTGCTCACGTTCGGCCTGGCCGAGCTCGTGCGACACGCGATCACCTATTTCGAGAAGAGCGTCTTCCGCACGGTGGGGCGGGTGCTCACGGTGACGCCGGACGCGACGACGGTGTACCTGACCGTGCTGCTCGTCAGCGGAGCCGCGGTGGCCGTCGCCGCGTGCGTTCGCGCGAGCCGGTTCGGCCTCGCCCTGACCGGGATCGGCGCCGACGAGGGGCGCGCGCAGACGCTCGGCGTGGCCACCCGCCGCACCAAGGTCGCCGGCTTCGCATTGTCGGCGTTCTTCGCCGGCGCCCTCGGGGCCGCCGTCGCCGTCCGGTGGACGTACATCGATCCGCCCGCCGTCTTCAACCCGTTCATCGGCTTCCAGACGGTCCTCATCGCGATGGTCGGCGGCGCGGCGAGCCTGGCTGGGCCGCTCGCGTCGGCCGTGGTCTTCAGCCTGCTCACCGAGCTCCTGCGTCTGCGGTTTCCTTACGCCTACCTGATCGTGCTCGGCGTCCTGCTCATCGCGCTCGTGCTCTATCTGCCGAACGGGCTCGTGTCGGTCTTCATGCGCCGGCGGCCGGAACCGCCGCGCGTCCCGGAGCCGGCGCGTGGCTGAGGCATTGCTGGCGGCGCGTGGCGTCACCGTCCGGTTCGGCGGTCTGGTCGCCGTCGACGCGGTGGACCTCGACGTGCGCCCGGGCGAGCTGGTCGGCATCATCGGCCCCAACGGCGCCGGCAAGACGACCTTCTTCCACGCGCTGTCGGGCGTGCTCCGCCCGACGGCCGGGCGACTCGCCGTCGGCGGCGTCGAGCTCACCGGGCGCGCGCCGCACGTGTTCGCCGCCCACGGCATCGCGCGCACGTTCCAGACGCCCCGCGTCTTCCGCGACATGACGGTCAGGGCGAACGTCGGCTTCGCGCTCCAGTTCGCCGGCCGCCGCCGCGCGCCTGCGCGCGAGGTCGGGCGCGACGTGACCTCCATCCTCGGCTTCCTCGGTCTCGCGGACGTGGCCGAGGCTCCGGCGGGCACGCTCACGCCGGCGCGGCAGCGCCTGCTCGAGATCGGCATGGCCGTCGGCACGCGCCCCCTCGTTCTGCTGCTGGACGAGGTCGCGGCCGGCCTCTCCGAGCGCGAGGTGAGCGCGATGACCACGCTGATCCGGCGCTTCCGGGACGAGCTCGGGCTGGCCGTCGTCTGGGTCGAGCACGCGGTGCGCGCGCTGATGGCCGCGGTCGAGCGCGTGGTGGTGCTGCACGAGGGGCGAAAGCTCGCCGACGGTCCGCCCGCCGACGTGGCGACCGATCCGGCGGTGATCGAGATCTACCTCGGCACGGGGAGCGACGTGGCGTGAGCGCGACGCTGTCCGTACGCGGGGTGGGCGCGGGATACGGTGGCATGCCGGTGGTCCGCGGCGTCGACCTCGAGATCCCCGCCGGAAGCCTGACCGTGCTGCTCGGTCCGAACGGCGCCGGCAAGACGACGCTTCTGAAGGCGGTCTCGGGTCTGCTCGCGCACAGCGGTGAGCTCCTTCTCGACGGCGTGCCGCTGCCGCCCTCCCCGGCGGCGATCGTGGCGCGCGGGCTCGGTCACGTGCCGGAGGGTCGGCAGCTATTCCCGCAGATGACGGTACGCGAGACGCTCGAGCTCGGCGCGTGGCGCCTGCCGCGCCGCCAGCGCGCTGCCCGGCTGGACGAGATCGGCACGTTGTTCCCTCGGCTGGTCGAGCGCCGCGGTCAGCTGGCCGGCTCCATGAGCGGTGGCGAGCAGCAGCTCCTGGCGATCGCGCGCGCCCTCATGGGTCGGCCGCGCGTGCTCATGCTCGACGAGCCGTCGCTCGGCCTGGCGCCGCGGATGGTCGACCAGGTGCTGGCCGTCGTGCGGCGGTTCCACGAGCAGGGGGGCACCGTCTTGCTCGTGGAGCAACACGTCGTGAAAGCCCTCGCCCTCGCCGATCACGCCTACGTCCTCGAGCGCGGCCGCGTCGTCCTCCACGGTCCCGCCCGCGAGCTGCGCGACTCCGAGGCGCTGCGCGGCGCCTACCTCGGCGTTCCTGGACCCGGATCAGCTTGAACGCAGTCCGACGGCCGCCGGCGACTGCGTCTGCCACTCGTCCGGCGGGGGCCAGTACGCCATGCCTCACCGCGCGGCGGCGGCGAGACCGGTCGGACACGCGACGCCGGTGCCGCCGTGGCCGCAGTAGCCCCACGGATTCTTCGCGAGGTACTGCTGGTGATACGCCTCGGCGTAGTAGAAGTCCGGCGCCTCGAGGATCTCCGTGGTGATGGGCCCGTAGCCGGCCGCGGTCAGCACGCGCTGATACGCGTCGCGCGACATCTCGGCGGTTCTGCGCTGCTCGGCCGAGTAGACGTAGATGCCGGAGCGATACTGGGTGCCGACGTCGTTGCCCTGTCGCATGCCCTGCGTCGGGTCGTGGCCCTCCCAGAAAATCTTCAGCAGGCCCTCGTAGGAGATGACCTTGGGGTCGAAGACCACCAGCACGACCTCGTTGTGGCCGGTGCGTCCGGTGCAGACTTCCTCATAGGTCGGGTTGGGCGTGAACCCGGCGGCGTAGCCCACTGCCGTCGTGTACACACCCGGCGTGAGCCAGAACGCTTTCTCGGCGCCCCAGAAGCAGCCGAGACCGAACATCGCGCTCTCGAGCCCGGCCGGAAACGGCGGCGTCAGCGCGTGCGCGTTGACGTGATGCTTGGCCGGCACCGGCATGCGCTCGGCACGCCCGGGCAGGGCGCTGTCCTTGGTCGGCATCGTGCTCTTGCGAGATCCCCACATCGTCGTCACCTCTGCCCGCCCATTGTCCGCGTGAAGCGCCGCCCGGTCAACGTCACGCCCTTGCATTGCGCGCGGGAAACTGGTCTGCTAGCGCCCGCTCGAAATCCCATGGAGGTGGCCCATGAAGCCTCCGCGCCGCGCGCTCGTCATGCTGCTCGCCGTGCTGCTCCTGCCGCTCGCCGCCGAAGCTCAGCTCGCCGTGTCGTCCAACGACAACAAGGCGAGGCTCGACAACGGCGTGAACAAGGTGGTGCCGAATGCGCCGCCGGACACGATCTCCGTCATCGACCTCGCGGTGTCGCCGCCGCGGGTGGTGGCGGAGATTGCCGTGCCCGGCAGTGTCGTGGGGCCGCCGCTCAGCGTCGCGGTGGCGCCCGACGAGTCGATCGCCCTCGTCACCTCATCCACCAAGATCGATCCCGCCGACGCCACGAAGACGGTGCCCGACAACCGTGTGTCCGTCGTCGACCTCAAGGCGAAGCCGCCGGTGGTGATCGCCACCCTGGAGGCGGGCCGCAGCGCGGCCGGCGTGTCGATCAACCGCCAGGGCACGCTCGCGCTGGTGGCCAATCGCAGCGAGGGCACCGTCTCCGCCTACACGATCCAGGGCAAGACGGTCACGCCGGCCGGGAAGGTGACCATCGCCGACGAGAAGTCGGGGACGAGCCACGCCGCCTTCACTCCCGACGGCAAGATGGCGCTCGTGAGCCGCGACGGTGATCACAAGATCTCCGTGCTCTCGATCGATGGCACCAGGGTCGAGTACACCAAGCGCGACATCAACGCCGGCCTCCGACCTTACGGTATCGACGTCTCGTCGAAGGGCGACTTCGCGGCCGTCGCCAACATCGGCGCCGGCCAGGGCGACACCGACACCGTGAGCCTCATCGACGTGCGCGCCAAGCCGCCGCGCGTGGTGGACACCATCAGCGTCGGGCAGACACCCGAAGGCGTGAAGGTCTCACCGGACGGCTCGATCATCGCCGCGGTGGTGATGAACGGCAGCAACAAGGCCAAGGAGTCGCCGTTCTACAACGACAACGGCAAGCTCGTGCTGCTGCGGGCGACCGGCATGAAGCTCAGCAAGGTGGCGGAGGCGCCGATCGGCCACTGGTCGCAGGGCGCCGCGTTCTCGCCGGATGGCAAGACCATCCTCGTCGGCAACATGGTCGAGAAGGACATCCAGGTCTTCTCCTGGGACGGCAGCACGCTCAAGGAGGTCGGCCGTCTGAAGGTGAATGGCGGTCCCGCCGCCGTTCGTACTGCCGAGAAGTAGCGCCGGTTGAGCGACAGCGTCCGCGTCGGCACCCGGCAGATCTACTACGGCTGGGTGATCGTCGCGGCGCTGTCGGTGACCGAGACCGTCACCTGGGGCATCGTCTATTACGGGTTCCCCGTCTTCCTGCGCCCGATGGAGGCCGAGCTCGGGGCCTCGCGGGTGGCGGTGACGGCGGCGTTCTCGATCGGGCTCGGCGTCTCGGCGGCGGCCGGGATTCCCGTCGGACGCTGGATCGACGCCCATGGCCCGCGCGGCATCATGACGCTCGGCTCGTGTCTCGCGTGCGTGCTGACCTTCGCCTGGGCCCGCGTCGAGAGCGTGGCCGCGCTGTACGCGGTGTGGTTCGGCCTCGGTCTCGCGATGGCGGCCACGCTGTACGAGCCGGCCTTCGCGGCCGTGGTCTCCTGGTTCCGTCACGGCCGCGAGCGCGCGCTGCTGGCGGTCACGCTGGTCGCCGGCCTCGCCAGCACGATCTTCATGCCGATCGAGGCGTGGCTGCTCGAGCGCCTGGGGTGGCGGGCGGCGGTGATGACCCTCGCCGTCGTGCTCGCGGTCGTGACCGTGCCCATTCACGCGTTGCTCTTGCGTCGCGGCACGGCGGGGCAGCCGACGTCGACGCCGGGCGGCGCGCCGGCACCGACCAGCATGACGCTCGGCGAGGCGGCGCGCACGCTCGTGTTCTGGGTGCTGTTCGTCGCCTTCTTCGTCGGCAACTTCGCCACCGCCGCGATCACCACCCACCTCATTCCGTACCTCGTCGACAACGGCTACTCGCCGGCGGTGGCGGCCGCCGTCATCGGCTGGACGGGCGCGA
The DNA here is from genome assembly GCA_044869815.1 of Candidatus Rokuibacteriota bacterium. Lineage (GTDB taxonomy): Bacteria > Methylomirabilota > Methylomirabilia > Rokubacteriales > CSP1-6 > AR12. Next base: position 16,051 of record JBIOXS010000157.1, read on the forward strand.
TGCAGCTGCCGGGGCGCATGCTGTTCGTGCCCATCGCCGCGCGCCTCGGCGCGCGCAGCATGGTGGGCGCCGTCTTCTTCGCGCAGGCGCTCGGGCTCGGCCAGCTGCCGTTTCTGGTGCGCCTGGGCACGCTCATCCCGTTCATCGTGCTCCAGGGCGCCGCCAACGGCATGGCCACGCTCGCGCGCGCGTCGTCGCTGGCCGAGATCTTCGGCTCGCGCAACTACGGTGCCATCGGCGGCGCCATCGCGCTCGGCGCCAACGGCGCGCGCGCCGTGGGACCGGTCGGCGCCTCGCTGTTGCTCGTGGCCCTCGGCTCGTACGTGAGCGTCTTCTGGGCGTTGAGCGCCTCGCTGGTGCTTGCCGGCGCGCTCGTGCTCGTTGTCGGCTGGGGTCCGTCGACGACGGAATGACGCACTCCGGTTGACACTCTCCGGCGCCGGTCGCATAGTGGCCGCGTGAACAACGCGCGCACGATCGGCGAGCTGCGGAAGAGTGGATACGTCCCGCGATCTGTGAAACAGGAGCTGCGCGACAATCTCATCGCGCGACTCCGCCGCCACGAGCCGTTCCTGCCGGGCATCGTCGGCTACGACGAGACGGTGGTGCCCCAGATCGAGAACGCGATCCTGAGCGGCCAGGACATCGTGTTCCTCGGCGAGCGCGGCCAGGCCAAGACCCGCATCGCGCGGCTGCTCGTCGGTCTGCTCGACGACGTCGTGCCGGTCATGGCCGGCTGCGAGATCAACGACGATCCGCTGGCGCCGATCTGCCAGGCGTGTCGCGCGCGACTCGGCGACGTCGGTGACGCGGCCGAGGTCGCCTGGCTGCCGCGCGATCGGCGATACGGCGAGAAGCTCGCCACACCGGACATCACCATCGCCGATCTCATCGGCGAGGTGGATCCCATCAAGGTCGCCGAGGGACGCTATCTCTCGGACGAGCTCACCATCCACTACGGGCTGCTGCCGCGGACGCATCGCGGGATCTTCGCCCTCAACGAGCTGCCGGACCTCGCCGAGCGGATCCAGGTCGGCCTGCTCAACATCATGGAAGAGCGCGACGTGCAGATCCGGGGCTACAAGGTGCGACTGCCCATCGACGTCTATGTGGTGGCGAGCGCGAATCCCGAGGACTACACCAATCGCGGCCGCATCATCACGCCGCTCAAGGACCGCTTCGGCTCGCAGGTGCGCACGCACTATCCGAAGCGGCTCGAGCACGAGATCGCCATCATGGAGGCCGAGCGCACCGCCTTCCCGGTCGATGGCGTGCGCACGGCCATGCCGGAGTACATGAAGCAGGTGGTGGCCGAGCTCACGCATCTGGCGCGCAAGGCGAGCGACATCAGCCAGCGCTCCGGCGTCTCGGTGCGCGTCACCATTTGCAACTGGGAGAATCTCCTGTCGAGCGCGCTCAAGCGCGCGATCCGGCTCGGCGAGAAGGATGCCGCCCCGCGCGTGAGCGACCTCGGCGCGCTCGTCGCCTCCACCGCCGGCAAGATCGAGCTGGAGACGCTCGGCGACGCCAGCGAGGAGAAGGTGCTCGCCAAGCTCGTGCAGCGTGCGGTGCTGAACGTCTTCAACCGCTCGTTCGCCGCCGCCGAGCTCGATCCGCTCGCGGCCGGCTTCCAGGGTGGCTTCGCCGTGCAGGTCTCCGACACGATGCCGTCGGCCGATTACGCCAAGCAGGTGGCGCAGGCGCCGGCGCTGCGGGCGGCCGCCCAGAAGCTCGGCGGCGCTGAGCCGGCTGGTCTCGCCTCCGCCCTCGAGTTCGTCCTCGAGGGCCTCCATCTCAGCCGCAAGCTGAACAAGGACGTGCAGGCCGGTCACACGCGGTACCGGAGCTGAGCGTGCTCTTCCGCTACTCGCGCTGGGATGGCACCCAGAGCGTCCCGGACTTGAGCGCGGACGACGTCCTCGACGACATGGCCGATGACATTCTCGGCTACGGTGATCTGAAGACGGCGCTCCAGCGGCTCATGAATCAAGGGCTGAAGCCACCCCACGGTGAGCGCACGCCGGGCCTGCGCGACCTTCTGGAAAGGCTGCGCCAGCGCAAGCAGGAGCGGCTCAAGGAGCACGACCTCGGCTCCGCCGTCGAGGACATCGAAAAGAAACTCGAGCAAGTCGTCCAGACGGAGCGCAACGCGATCGCGGAGAGGCTGAAAGGCAGCGAACGACAGCAACGGCAGGAGGCGCTCGATCAGATCCCATCTACTCCTGCTGGCCGTTTGCGGATGCTCCAGAACTACGACTTCTTCGACGCGGACGCGAAGAAGCAGTTCGAGGATCTCTTGGCCTCGCTGCGACAGCAGCTGATGCAGCCGTTCATGCAGGGCGTGCAGAACGCGCTCTCGAAGCTGACGCCCGAGGATCTCCGACGCCTGCGGGAGATGATCCAGGATCTGAACCGCATGCTCGCGCAGAAGGCCAACGGCCAGGAGCCGGATTTCGAGGCGTTCAAGGGGAAGTGGGGGGATTTCTTCCCCGGCGCCGAGTCGCTGGACGACCTGCTCGAGCAGCTCGGGCAGCGGCTGGCGGCCATGCAGTCGCTGATGCAGAGTCTCTCGCCGGGCCAGCGGCAGCAGCTCGACGAGATGATGCGCTCGCTGTTCCTGCAGGACGAGCGGCTGGAGGCGGCCATGCGCCAGCTCGGTATGCATCTCTCCGAGCTGCTGCCGATCGACGAGATGGCGCAGCGCTATCCCTTCCAGGGCGACCAGGAGCTGAATCTGCAGGACGCGATGCGGCTCATGGAGGAGCTCCAGAAGATGGACGCCCTCGAGCGCGAGCTCAAGGGCGTGCGCAAGCTCGAGGATCTGGAAAAGCTCGATCCGGCCACCGTCGAGCAGCTGGCCGGCGAGCAGGCCCGGCGCGATCTCGAGCGGCTGCAGGACATCGCGCGGAAGCTCGAGGAGGCGGGCTACCTCGAGCAGGAGGGCGGCGAGCTCAAGCTCACGGCGCGGGCCATCCGCAAGATCGCCGACAAGGCGCTGCGCGACATCTTCGCGCGGCTCAAGCGCGACCGGTTCGGCGGCCATGCCCTGCAGCGCCGCGGCGCCGGCGGTGATCAGACCGACGAGAGCAAGCCCTACGAGTTCGGCGACCCGTTCCTGCTGGACCTGCACGAGACGGTCATGAACGCGATCGACCGCAACGGGCCCGGGACGCCGGTGCGCCTCACGCCCGACGACTTCGAGGTCGTCCGGACCGAGCTGCGCACGCAGGCGGCCACGGTGGTCATGCTCGACATGAGCCGCTCGATGCTGAACAACGGCTACTTCCTGCCCGCCAAGAAGGTGGCGCTGGCGCTGTCGGCGCTGATCCGCAGCCAGTTCCCCCGCGACGCGCTCTACATCGTCGGCTTCTCGCTCTACGCGCGCGAGTTCACGGCGGCCCAGCTGCCGACGCTCTCGTGGAGCGAGTGGAACATGGGCACCAACATGCACGCCGGGTTCATGCTGTCGCGCAAGCTGCTGGCCCGGCACGTGGGGGGCAACCGGCAGATCCTCATGGTGACCGACGGCGAGCCGACCGCGCACATGGAGGGCGACGAGGCGGACTTCTCCTACCCGCCCACGCGCCGGACGGTCGAGGAAACCCTGAAGGAAGTGCAGCGGTGCACGCGCGAGCACATCACCATCAACACCTTCATGCTCGAGCGCAGCTCCTGGCTGATGTCGTTCGTCGAGCAGATGACGCAGATCAATCGCGGCCGCGCCTTCTACGCCACGCCCGACCGCCTGGGCGAGTATCTCGTGGTCGACTACGTCAGCGCCCGCCGCCGTCCCGTCCGGTAGTAGAATCGCCCCAGCGCACCCCGTGCGACCTCAACCAGGAGCGTGACATGGCCGACTTCAAGATCTGGATGAACGGTCGACTGGTCCCCGGCGACCAGGCCGTCCTGCCCGTGAACAGCGCCGCCGTCTTCTATGCCACCAACGTGTTCGAGGGGCTGCGCGCGTACTGGAACGCGGAGGACGGCGAGCTCTATGGATTTCGCCTGCAGGAGCACTTCGCACGGCTGCGCGAATCGATGAAGATGATGCGCTTCACCGTGCCCTACAGCGACGTGGACCTCTACGAGGCGGTGCGCGAGGTCCTCAAGGGCAACAGCGTGCAGGAAGACGTCCACATGCACCTCGTGGCCTACGTGCTCGGCCCCGGCCTCGATGCCACCACCCCGACCGGCCTCTACATCAACCCGCGCCGCCGTCCGCGGGCCCCGGAAAGCGGGTTGCGGGCGTGCGTGTCGTCCTGGACGCGTACCTCCGACAACGCGATTCCCATCCGGCTCAAGTCCGGCTCCAACTACCAGAACGGCCGTCTGGCCACTCTCCAGGCCAGGGCCGACGGCTACGACACGCCGATCCTGCTCAATCGCGGCGGCACCGTGGCCGAGGGCACCGGCGCGACCTTCTTCATGGTCCGGCGCGGGACGCTGCTGACACCGCCGCTCACCGCCGACATCCTCGAGTCGATCACGCGCATCACGCTGCTCGACCACATCATTCCCGACCTCGGCCTCGATGTGATCGAGCGCGACATCGCGCGCACCGAGCTCTACGTGGCCGACGAGGCGTTTCTCTGCGGCAGCGGCTACGAGATCACGCCGATCACCTCGATCGACAAGTTCCCGCTCGGCGGCGGCGAGGTGGGGCCGATCACGCGGCGGCTGTCGAAGGCATACCTGGACCTCGTGCGCGGGATCGACGGGCGTCACTCGGAGTGGCGGACGCCCGTCTACAAGCCGATGGGAGCCGTCGCGCGCTAGACGCCGCCGCTTGACGCCGACGTCGCGGCGCGCGCGGCGCTCGGAAGATGGACGTAAAGGTCCCGCGCGCGGGGCCGTGAAATGGCCGCCGCCGGCGGCCGCATCGCGTAGGTCACCGGCCGCTGGTGGTCGGCGAACTGGCGGTGGGTGTTGTAGACCTGCTTGAACTTCCACAGCATGCGGATGAAGTTCGTCTGCCGGCGCAGGGCCAGGCCGAGCGCGATGGCCGCCGTCTCGCGCAGCGCCGCCACGCCGAGGTGTTTGCGGTTCAGGACCGCCTGCGTCTTCACCAGCTGCTCGTAGAAGCGCGCCAGCGGCAGCCGTGTCGGCAGCACGGCGTGCTGGACGTCGAAGAGGCGGTAGTCGAGCGTCGTCAGCCGGCGCGACTCCGTGTGCCAGATCTCGGTGCCGGGATACGGCGTGGCCACGGTGAGGTGCACGATCTCTGGCACCGTCAGCGCCCATTCGCGGACGATCTCGAAGCGCCGCTCGTCCCAGTCAGGATCGGCGATGATGTTGACGGCGACCGTGAAGCCGAGCTCCCGCGCCACCTCCAGGGCCTTGAAGTTGTCGCCCGCGGTCACCCGCTTTCGGTGCAGGCGCAGCGCGTCCTCGTCGAGCGCCTCGAGCCCGAGGAACATGTACAGGAGACCCAGGCGCCTCCAGTAGGCGAAGACCTCCCGATTGCGCAGCAGCACGTCGCAGCGGGTCTCGAGATAGTACTGCTTGCGCACGCGGCGACGCTCGAGGGCCTGGCCGATGGCGAAGCCGTGCTCGGGATGGATGAAGGCGACGTCGTCGACGAGGAAGACGTTGGGCTCGGCGATGGACGCGATGTCGTCGGCGGCCGCCTCGGGCGAGGCCCTGCGGTACGAGCGACCGTAAAAGGTCCAGGCGCTGCAGAACGAGCAGTCCCACGGGCAGCCGCGCGTGAGCTCGGCCGACGCGCACGGATCCAGCACGCCGATGAAGTACTTCCGGCGCCGGCGCGTCAGATCGCGGGCGGGCGGGAAGCGATCGAGGTCCTCGAGCATGGTCGGCGGCGGGCCGGCGCCGTCGGGCGTCACCACGCCGGGCAGCGTCGAGAGCTTCGGATCGCCGGCTGCCTCCAGCACGCGCGGGGCGATGAGCTCACCTTCGCCGCGCACGAGACAGTCGATGGCGCCCCCGGCGTGCTCGAGGACTTCGTCGGCGACGAATGAGCCGCTGTGTCCGCCGGCGAAGACGAAGCAGCCGGGTCGCCGCGCCTTGGTCAGCTTCGCCAGGTCGACGACTTCCGGGATGTTGGCGAGATAGTTGAGCGAGAAGCCGACCGCGTGCGGCGCGAAGTCGGCGAGCTCGCGTGCGTAGTCGGCGTGGCGGAAGATCTGCAGATCGAGTAGGCGGACCTCGTGACCGGCGGCCCGGATGGCGGTGGCGACGCGCTCGAGCCCGATGGGCTCGAGCCGCAGAAAGATCTCTGAGTACATCAGCGGGCTGGGGTGGACGAGCAGGACTCGCATGGCGCCAAGTTTACTCCGCGGTGGAAGGCGTCGAGCGCAAGCGGCCGAGCGCGTCGTGGGCGAGCGCCAGCGCGCCGAAGACGCCGGCGCCGGCGCCCAGCGCGGGCGGCACGATGTAGCCGTCGACGTCGTCGACGATCTCACGCGCGCGCACGTAGCCCGCGAGCAGCTCGACCACGCGCCGCCGGACGCGCGGTAGCAACGGCCGGTGCTGCATCACGCCGCCGCCGACGACCACGCGCCGCGGCGACAGCACGGCGATGATGCTGACGAGACCCAGCGCCAGATATTCCGCCTCCAGCGCCCACCCGGGATGTTCCGGCGGCAGCGCCTCGGCCGGGATCTCCCAGCGCGCCTGCAGCGCCCGGCCCGACGCGAGCCCGTCCAGACAGTCACCGTGATATGGGCAGATCCCCGGGAACGGATCGACCGCCCGGTCGTGCGGGATGCGAACGTGCCCCATCTCCGGATGCACGAGGCCGTGCAGCACCCGGCCGTCGATCACGGCGCCGCCGCCGATACCCGTGCCGACGGTGACGTAGACGAGCGAATCGAGGTGCTGCGCCGCGCCCCACCGATGCTCGCCGAGGGCGGCGCCGTTGACGTCGGTGTCGAACGCGACGGGAACGCCGAGACCCACGCGAAACGGGCTCACCACGTCGGTGTGCGCCCACCCGGGCTTCGGCGTCGTCGTGATGAAGCCGTACGTCGCGGAGCACGGATCCAGATCGATGGGGCCGAAGCTCGCGATGCCGATGGCGGCGACCCCCGTCGGCTGCCCGGCGAAGAAGTCCACGGCGCGGGGCAGTGTCTCGCGCGGCTCGGCGGTCGGGATGCTGAGCTGCCGGCGCACGTCGTCGGCACCGGTGCCGATGGCGCAGAGCAGTTTCGTGCCCCCGGTCTCCACGCCTCCGACCACGTCCCGGATCTCCAGGAGCTCCACGTCGAGGATCACCAGGGCATTGGCGGGAATACGGTCCGGCACTCCGCGCTCGCCGTAGGCGAGATGCGGCGCCACGCGGAGGCGGCGCCGCCCGCCCACCCGCATGCCCTCGACGCCGCGCTCGAGGCCGGCGATCACCCGGCGGGCTCCGAGCGTGAAGGCGAGCGTTCGCTGTGGCTCGAAGACGTCGCCGCGGTGCAGCGAACCGACGTACCGCACGACCACGCGCGTCCCGCGCTCGGCGACGGCGCCGTGGCCGGGCCGGTCATCCTCGACCTCGACGCCCTTCAGGCGGGCTCGACCTCCACGCGCGTGTCGTTGTAGCAGGCGCCGCCCGCGAGGTCCGCGTGATGGGTCGGCGCCAGCGCGGAGACGGTCTGGCCGTTGTCGCTGGTCCGCATCCAGGCGCCCTTGAGCGAGGAGACGACACCCCGCGGCACCGCCTCCGTGACTCGCAGGGGAAGGTGCACCTCGCCGAGCTCGTTGAAGACGCGGACGCGCATCCGGTCGCGCAGGCCGCGTGGCCTCGCATCGTCCGGATGGATCTCGAGCGGCGGCGTCGTCTCGTTGCCGCGCACGCCGCCGAAGGTCGACGTGGTCCGCTGATCGGAAGCGGGCGTGATGAGGATGAGCGGGTACGGCGTCCGGAACGGGCGATAGTCCGGCAGCCGCGCGCCGTAGCGCTGCTCGAGATACGGCGAGGCGAGCTCGACCTTGCCGGAGGCCGTCTTCGGCAGCACGTTGGCGAAGAGGTTCGCCGCGCCGCCGTCGAACCGCATCGGCAGCGCGGTGGTGACCGGCAGCGCGCTCGGCCGCACGCCGCCGAGCCGGCTATCGTCCAGATCGAAGGCGTCGTCCATCAGCTCGGCGTCCGAGGCCGTGAAGGCCGGCTCGGTGAAGCCGAAGCGCGCGGCGAGGCGGCGGAAGATCTCGGTGTTCGGCAGCGCCTCCCCCTGCGGCCGGATCACCGGCTCCGCGCGCTGGAGCCAGTGCTGTCCGTAGGCGGCGAAGATGTCCGCGTGCTCGAAGTGGCTGCACGCCGGCAGGACGACGTCGGCGTACGCGAGGCTGTCGGTCATGACGACGTCGCAGCCGACGATGAAGAGGTCCTCGCGCGCCAGGCCGCGGCGCATGCGGTTCTGGTCGGGATGCACGATGAGCGGGTTGTGGTTGTAGATGAAGATCGCCTTCAGCGGCGGGGCCAGCGCGGGATCGGTCAGGTGACGGCCGACGTCGACGATGTTCAGCGTGCGCGTGCCCTGCGGCACGAAGTCCGGCCGCGCGAGCTTCGCCGGTGTCCGCGGAAACGCCGCGCGCGCGCCGTTGACGAGGCCGCCGCCGGGAACACCGAACTTCCCTGCCAGCGCCGGGAGCGCAAAGACCGCCCTGATCCCGCTGCCGCCGTTCTGGTTGCGCTCGAGCCCGTTGCCCACGCTGATGGCCGCCGGCGAGATCGTGCCGAACCAGTCGGCGAGGCGCCGGATGTCGGCCTCGGCCAGCCCGCATTCGCGCGCGGCGGCCTCCGGTGTCCACGCGCGGGCGCGCACCATGAACTCCTCGAAGCCCGCCACGTGGCGCTCGATGAAGGCGCGATCGAGACGCTTGCTGCGCTCGAGCTCGGCCGCGATCGCCCATGCCAGGACGACGTCGGTGCCGGGTCGAATGGCGAGGTGGAGATCCGCCCGCTCCGCGATCTTCGTGCGCTTCGGATCGACGACGACGAGCTTGGCGCCGGCCCGGCGCGCGCGATCGATGATCGGCGTCAGATGGAGGTTCGACCAGGTGACGTTGTTGCCCCACGCCACGATCAGCCGCGAGTGCTCGACCTGCTCGGGCGGGATGCCGGGCGCGGCGCCGAACGTTCCCGTCCACGCCTCCGTCCGGATGCCGCCGCAGAGCGGTCCGCGATCGAGCAAGGTGGCGCCGAGCCGGTGGAAGAAGCGCAGATCCATCGAGCCGCCGGCCAGGAGCCCGTGCGGGCCGCCATAGTTCAACGGCATGATCGCTTGGGGGCCGTGCTCGGCCATCACGGTCGTGAAGCGCGCGTGGATCAGGTCGAGCGCGGCCGGCCACGAGATGGGCTCGAAGCGCGCTTCACCCTTCGCGCCGACACGACGGAGCGGCGTGGTCAGGCGGCCGGGGCCGTGGACGAACTCCGGGTACATCGCGGGCACCTTCGCGCACAGCACCCCCGCCGTGTAGGGATTGGCGTGGGAGCCGCGGATCTTGACGATCCGGTCGGCCTCCACGGTCACCGTGAGGCTGCAGGTGTCGGGGCAATCGAGCGGGCAGACACTGGGCAGGTCGACGGTCGTGGGCGTCATGGCTCACGAGTATACTGCGCGTCGCTCACACGTCGAGGCCTTACCGCGTCACCTCGCGGATGACGGGAAGGTCCACAAGATGTTTCCTCAGATCGTCCGGCTTCCAGGCCACGGTTGTGTTCGCCGCGGCAGCGGAGGAGGCAACGAGACAGGTCACCGCCAGGAGGCACACGAGAGTCCGGGGCGCGGTGAGCAAGGGGACCCTCTCGATGAGCATGATCGTCTGGGAGTATAGTCGCTGACAGTCTGTGCGGGAGGAGAGCCATGACAGCCATCACCCAGTCCGTCGACCTCGACCGCCGCGGCCGCGTGGCCGTCGTGACCGTCAACAATCCGCCCGTGAACGCGCTGAGCCAGCACGTCCGGCAGGGGCTCGACGAGGGTCTCAGGAAGGCCATCGCGGATTCCGCGGTCAGCGCGATCGTCATCACGTGCGCGGGCCGCACGTTCATCGCCGGCGCCGACATCACGGAGTTCGGCAAGCCGCCGGCGCCGCCGAGCCTGCACACGGTCCTCGAAGTGATCGAGAGCAGCCCCAAGCCCGTGAGCGCGGCCATCCACGGCACCGCGCTCGGTGGCGGGCTCGAGGTGACGCTGGCGTGTCATTACCGCGTCGGCGTGAAGGACGCGCGCTTCGGACTGCCGGAAGTGAAGCTCGGACTCCTGCCGGGCGCCGGCGGGACTCAGCGACTTCCCCGGGTGGTGGGCGTCGAGAAGGCGCTCTCGATGATGGTGAGCGGCGATCCGATCCGTGCCGACGAGGCGCTGAAGCACGGCCTCCTCGACGAGATCGTGGAGGGCGATCTGACGGCGGCCGGCGTCGCGTTCGCCGAGAAGGCGCTGAACGAGCGGCGGCCCCTAAAAAAGATCCGTGACCTCGACGACAAGCTGGCCGGCGTGCGCAGCCGCCCCGAGGTGTTCGCGGACTTTCGCAGATCGGTCGCGCGACAGACGCGCGGCTTCCGCGCGCCGGAGAACATCGTGAAGGCCGTGGAAGCGGCCGTCAGCCTGCCGTTCGAGGCGGGCCTCAGGCGCGAGCGCGAGCTGTTCGCCGAGCTGCTGACCTCGCCCGAGTCCAAGGCGCAGCGCTACTTCTTCTTCGCCGAGCGTGAGGCGGCCAAGATCCCCGACGTGCCGGCCGATACGCCGCCGAAGGAGATCAAGAAGGCGGCCGTCATCGGCGCCGGGACGATGGGCGGGGGCATCGCCATGAACTTCGTCAACGTCGGCATCCCCGTCACCGTGGTGGAGATCAAGCAGGACGCGCTCGACCGTGGCCTCTCCGTGGTCCGGAAGAACTACGAGAACACGGCGTCGAAGGGCCGGATGACGATGCAGGACGTCGACAAGCGCATGGGACTCCTCACCGGGACCACCGACTTCGACGCGGTGAAGGACGCCGACATCATCGTGGAGGCCGTCTTCGAGGAGATGCCGATCAAGAAGGAAGTGTTCGCCAGACTCGACGCGCTGGCCAAGCCGGACGCGGTGCTGGCGACCAACACCTCGACGCTCGACGTCAACGAGATCGCCTCCGCCACCAAGCGGCCGGAGAGCGTGATCGGAATGCATTTCTTCAGTCCCGCCAACGTCATGCGGCTGCTCGAGAACGTGCGCGGCGCCAGGTCGTCGAAGACGACGATCGCCACCGCCATGGCGGTGGGGCGGCGGATCAACAAGGTGCCGGTGCTCGTCGGCGTGTGCTACGGATTCGTCGGCAACCGCATGCTGCACCAGCGCGGTATCCAGGCCGAGAAGCTCATCCTGGAGGGCGCGCTTCCCCACCAGGTCGACAAGGTCCTCTACGACTTCGGCTTCCCGATGGGGCCGTTCGCGATGAGTGATCTCGCCGGCCTCGACGTCGGCTGGCGCATCCGGAAGGGCCGTGGCGTGCGCTCGGAGGTGGCCGATCGCATCTGCGAGCTCGGGCGCTTCGGCCAGAAGACCGGCGCCGGCTACTACCAGTACGACGACAAGCGCAATCCGTCACCGGACTCCGAGGTGGAGAAGATCATCGTCGACGTTGCGACGGAGATGGGAATCACGCGGCGGCACATCGACGACGAGGAGATCCTGCAGCGGCTGCTCTATCCCATGGTCAACGAAGGCGCGAAGATTCTCGAGGAGAAGATCGCCATCCGCGCCAGCGACATCGACGTGATCTGGGTCTACGGCTACGGCTGGCCGGTATACCGCGGCGGCCCGATGTTCTGGGCAGATCAGGTCGGACTGAAAACCGTGCGCGATCGGATGCTGCAGTTCCAGAAGGCCACCGGCGACGCGTTCTGGGCGCCGGCGCCATTGCTGAGTCGGCTCGCCGACCAGGGGAAAGGATTCCTCGACCGGTGACCCTGGGGCGGCGCGCGTTCGTCGGGCTCCTGGCCGCCGGCCTCGTCCCATCGAACGCGCGGGCGCAGACGTCGGGCGTCGCCCATCGCATCGGCTGGCTGTCGGCGGAAGCGGAGCCCGACCCGTTCTTGGAGGGCTTCCGAGAGGCCGCGAACCTCGACGCCTTGCTGGTCGCCGCCGACCGCGTGATCCAGTAGTTCAGTCGACCTTCTCCAGCACGGCGGCGAGGGCGGCGCACCGCGCGATGACCTCCTCCGCGTCGTCGACGAACCAGGCGCGCATCCACTCCGGCCGCTCGTAGAAGGCGAGCGGCGGCTGGCCGGCGCGGCGGATGGCCCCGCGCCGGACGAGCCCGCTGGCGTTGATGAAGCTCACGTCCTCGAGCAGCCGGCCCTGCGCCACGAACCCCGCCTGAACCGGACACAACGTGCCGACCTCGGCCAGGCT
>JBIOXS010000158.1:0-21495 GCA_044869815.1 Candidatus Rokuibacteriota bacterium
ATCCAGTTGTCGATCATCGCCGGAGGAAGCTTGCGGGTGAGAACATCGAGCAGGCGCGCCCAAAGACTGTCCAGCACAGGCTCCAACCTCACTTACGCACAGACTTATCCACAGGTGTGGATAGCCTGGGGCACTTCGTACGAAGGAACTATCTGACTATCCGTGCCGGGACGCCCGACCATCAGAACAACGCACCTCACGAGAACCAAGCAACGGAGGTCGAACACTAGCACACGGGTTTGAGCGGTCGCAAGGGCGTTCGTCGGTTGACTCGGTTCCGGCGCGTGCCTACACTGGGTCGGTTCAACGATCGGAAAGGGAGACCTGCTCGATGAAGCGAACGTTTCAACCCAATCGGCGCCGACGGGCGAAGACCCACGGCTTCCGCGAGCGTATGAAGACGAACGGCGGCCGAAAGGTGTTGAAGCGCCGTCGGGCAAAGGGCCGAAAGCGGCTGACGGTCTGACCGGCGGACTCTCCCGACGACAGCGACTGACCACTCGCGCCGATTTTCAGGCGCTCTTCCAGCGGGGCAAACGCATCGACCGTCCGGCGCTCATCGTGCTGTGGCGCGAGGCCGACGAGCCGACGCGCGTGGGGTTCGCCGTGAGCCGACACCTGCGCAACGCCGTCCAGCGCAATCGGGCGCGACGGCGCCTGCGTGAGGCGTTTCGGTCGGCGCGCGCGGCCGCCCCGGCACGCGCTGCGCTCGTGATCATCGGCCGGCCCGCGGCCGTGACCGCGTCCTTCGAGTCGCTGCTGGGGCAGATGCGCCAGGCTCTGGCCGCCGTCCCGGGGCCCCGATCGTGACCCTGCTGACGAGGCTTGCCGTGGGCGTGGTCGAGGTCTACCAGCGCCTGGCGTCTCCGCTGTTGCCGCCGGCGTGCCGCTTCGCTCCAAGCTGTTCGGAATACGCGCGGCTCGCCCTGGTCGAGCACGGCCTCGCCCGGGGGCTGTGGCTCGCCGGAGGAAGGTTGCTGCGCTGCCATCCGTTTCATCCGGGCGGCTGGGATCCGCCGCCGCCGAGGCCGTCGTCCGCGTGAGCACGGAAAAGCGCGCGATCCTGGCCGCCGTCCTCATGGCGGTCGTCTTCATCGTGGGCCAGTACTTCATGCCGGCCCAGGAAGCGCCTCCGCCGCAGAGCCAGAGCCCCGCGGCGCCGAGTGGTCAGACTCAGGAGCCAGCCAAGGTCGTCACGCCCCCGACTGCCCCACCGGCTCCACTGCCGGCTCCACCGCCGGATCCGGTGCGGCCACGGCCGGCCGGGTCCCGGCCATCGCAGCGCGTCGTGTCCGTCGACACGCCGCTCTACCGGGCGGCGATCAGCAGCGAGGGCGGCAAGCTCCAGACATTCACGCTGAAGTACCGGGGCGAGAAGCCGATGGTCGTCGTCGGAGACCTCGGCCCTGGCGGTCTGGTCGTCGGTCCCCCCAGCCATACCGAAGCGCTGCCGATGGAGATCGCTGGTGGCGATCTTCAGCTCAGCCGGGAGCGGCCGACGGCGGACCTCGTACTGACCGGCGAGGTCGACGGGCTGCGCGTGCGGCAGACGCTGACGTTCCGCGCGGATACCTATGCGATCGACACGACGATCCGCATCGAGAACCCCGGGTCGGCGCCGCGGGCGGTCACCGCGTCGCTGCCGTGGTCGACCCGGCAGGCATGGAAAGAGACGACGGAGAAGTTCCACGGGCAGCATCCGACCGAGATCGTGTTGGCCAGGAATGGCGGCGTCGAGCGCCTGCACTCGCTCTGCGAGCTGCCCGAGGTCGCGACGGAGGGTCGGTGGATCGCCAGCGACAGCATCTTCTATCTCGCGGCGCTCATTCCACAGTCAGGCGGCTTCCGCCTGATCGCCCGCGGCGAGCCGCGAGAGGTGTGCGAGGCCAAGGTCAAGGATCCGGTGGGCCGCGCAACGATCGCCGTGCAGGCGACGCCCACCATCGCGCCGCGCCAGGCATGGGACGGCCGCGTCGTCGTCTATGCCGGCCCGAAGGAGTACGACCGGCTGCGCGCCTACGGTCTGGACGACACCATCGACTTCGGCAGCTTCCTCGTTCCGCAGAACTTCACGGGCGGTCGGCCGCTGCTGCCGATGGCATGGCTCGGCGTGCCGATCCTGCTCCTGATGAAGTGGATCTATCACTTCATCGGTAACTACGGCATTGCGATCATCGTCCTGACCGTGGTGAGCAAGGTCCTCTTCTACCCGCTGACCGTGAAGGGTATGCGGTCGATGAAGGCCATGCAGGCCCTCGGCCCCCAGATCAACGCGCTCCGTAGCAAGTACAAGAGCGATCCGCAGCGGCTGCAGCGCGAGACGATGGAGCTCTACCGCGCCAACAAGGTGAACCCGATGGGCGGCTGCCTGCCGATGCTGGCGCAGGCGCCGATCTTTTATGCGCTCTATCTCGCCCTGTCGGTCTCGCCGGAGCTGCAGAATGCGCCGTTCATCTGCTTCGGCAGGCTGTTCAACGTGGATCTCTGGATCTGTGACCTCGCGGGGCCCGACCCGACGTACCTCCTGCCCATCCTCATGGGCATCACGATGTTCATCCAGCAGAAGATGACGCCGACGGCCGGCGATCCGGCGCAGGCGCGGATGATGCTCTTCATGCCGGTCGTCTTCACGCTTATGTTCCTGATCTATCCGATCGCATCCGGACTGGCGCTCTACTGGGCGGTGTCCAACGTGCTGCAGATCGGCCAGCAGTGGCTGATGGACCGATCGAGCCGTCCGGCCGAGGCCAGTCGCGAGGCCAAGAACGGCTCGCGCCGCGAGGCGAAGAACGCCTCTCGAACCTGACGCGCCCGCCGCGCACACCATCGTCGCCCTCGCCACGGCCGTGGGCACGAGCGCGGTCGGCGTCGTCCGGCTGAGCGGCCCGGGCGCCACCGGCATCGCGGGCACCGTCGTGCGTGGCCGCCTCCCCCTCGAGGCGCAGCCGTCACATACGCAGCGGCACGTCGTCATCGTCGATCCCGAGACCGGCGAGCGCCTCGACGACGCGCTGTGCTCCGTGATGCGAGCCCCGCGCTCGTACACTGGCGAAGACGTCGTGGAGCTCTCGTGTCACGGCTCTCCCGTCTTGCTGCGGCTCGTGGTCGAGCGGCTCTGCGCGCAGGGCGCGCGTCTGGCGGTACCGGGTGAATTCACGCGGCGCGCATTCGTCAACGGGCGTCTCGATCTCTCGCAGGCCGAGGCCGTGGCCCTGCTGATCAGCGCACGCACCGAGCGCGCGGTGGTGCTCGCCGCGCGCGGAGTGGCCGGCGAGCTCGGCCGCCGGCTGCGCGGCCTGCGTGAACGCCTGCTCGACCTCGTCGCCGGGCTCGAGGTCACGCTCGATTTTCCGGAGGACGGCGTGGGGATCGAGCCGGCGGCGGCCGCCGCTGCGGTCCGGTCGTTGGTCGCCGAGGTGGCCGCGCTGCGCGAGTGCGCCCGGCGCGGCCGGGTCGTGCACGACGGCCTTTCGGTTGCGCTCGTCGGCGCGCCGAATGCCGGCAAGTCCAGCCTGCTCAACGCGCTCCTCGGACGTGAGCGCGCGATCGTGTCGCCGATTGCGGGGACGACGCGCGACGTCATCGAAGCGACGATCGATCTCGCAGGCGTTCCCATCCGCCTGCTCGATACGGCGGGCATCGGTACGCCGCGTGATGCCGTCGAGGCGGAAGGCATCCGGCGAAGCCGGGCGGCGATCGAGGAGAGCGATCTGCTCCTCGTGGTCGTCGATGGCCATCAATCCCCGCCCCGCGCCGTACTCGAGGAGACCGCGGATCGTCCACGCATCGTCGTGCGTAGCAAGAGCGATCTGCCGCCCCATCCCTCCGCGACCGGCGTCGGCAACGCCGTCGAGGTGTCCGCCTTGACGGGCGTCGGCCTCGATCTCCTCGCGGAACGGATTCGCGCGACGGTGGCAACGCGCGCGGACGGAGGCGGTCAGCTCATGGCGTCCTTGCATCAGTCGGAGGGGCTCGACGCGATCGAGCGCGCCTTGGCCGGCGCGGCGCGGTCGCTCGAGGACTCTCCTGTCGAGGTCGCGCTCGTCGATTTCCGCGATGCGTTGAAAGAGGTGTCGGCGCTGGTCGGTCTGGAAGTCGGCGACGCCATTCTCGATCGGATCTTCGCGACCTTCTGCCTCGGCAAGTGACCGACGTCGTCGGCTACCTGGAGCGTAAGACGGCGGGTGCGCTTGGTCGCGCCCCGACGACGCCGGAGACCGCTACGCTCTACAAGTATCTGAATCTATTGGTAAAATGGCAGCGCACGCAGCGATTGATCGGCTCGGCTGAGCCGGCCTGGATCGTCGACAAGGTCATCGTCGACAGCCTGTTGTTTACGCGCGCGATTCCAGCGGGGACCTCGACCCTGTGCGATGTCGGATCGGGGGCCGGGATCCCGGGAATCCCGCTGGCCATCGTCCTGCGCAAGGTCGAGGTGACGCTGATCGAGGCGCGGCAAAAACGAGGATCATTCCTCGCGGCGGCTATCAGGGAGCTGTCGCTTCAGAATTGCCGGCTCTTGAACCAGCGACTCGAGGACATCGCCCACGAGGTCGGCGGACGATTCGACGCGGTCGTGATGCGCTGCGCCGGGAGCCCGACGTCGCTTATCCCGCAGCTCGAGGCCATCCTCGCGCCGGGTGGGGTCGTGATCGCCTCGGGCCCACCGAAGCGGCAGCAACTTTCTGTTGGGACCTGGCTCGAGGTCGAGGGTCCGGACGGCGTGCGGCGCTTCTGGATCTATCACGTAACTTGACGGCGCGCCGGCCGACCGCATAGTGTTTTACGTCGAACGGGGCCTCGACACGTGGTGAGCCATTGATGTTTGACGTGTAACACTGGAGGGACACCTGCGTAAGACGCTGGCCGTCGTCAACCAGAAAGGCGGCGTAGGCAAGACAACGACGGCGGTGAATCTGGCGGCCGGACTGGCGCTCGCGGGCCACCCTACCCTTCTCGCCGACCTCGACCCTCAAGGCAACGCGACGACGGGGCTCGGAATCAAGAAGGAAGGGCTCTACCCCACCGTCTACCATTTGCTCCTCGGCAGTGACCCGACGGACAAGGCGATCGTCCCCACCGCCCTGCCCGGCCTCGATCTCCTTCCGTCCGATATCGATCTCGTCGGAGCCGAGGTCGAACTCGTGACGATCGAGCGACGTGAGCATCGCCTCGCCAACGCCTTGGCGGCTGTGAGCGCACCGTACGACTACGTCCTGATCGATTGTCCCCCTTCCCTGGGCTTGCTGACCATCAATGCGCTCGTCGCCGCCGACAGCGTTCTCGTTCCACTCCAGTGCGAGTTCTACGCGCTGGAAGGCCTCACGCATTTGCTCCGCACCGTGAAGCTGATCCGAGAACGCCTCAACCCACGGCTCGGCGTCGAAGGCATCGTCCTCACGATGTTCGATGGTCGGACGAGCGTGGCGCAGCAGATCCGCGATGAGGTTCATCGCTACTTCCCCGGCGAGATCTTCGACATCGTGATTCCGCGCAACGTCAGACTGACGGAGGCGCCCAGCCACGGTAAGCCAGTGATGCTCCACGATCTTCGCTCCAGCGGCGCGCTTGCCTATCTGGAACTCACACGGGAGGTGCTGAAGCATGCATAAGCCTAGGGGTCTCGGCCGTGGCCTGGGCGCGCTGTTATCCTCAACACATGACGAGCTACCCACCGCGGTGGCCGAGCATGAAACGCTTCTCGAGATCCCGATCACTGACATCCACGTCAATCCCAATCAACCAAGAAAACTCTTTGATTCTGGCGCTTTACAGGAACTGGCGGCATCCATCAAGACGTCGGGAGTGATCCAGCCGGTCGTCGTGCGCAGGCTCAATGGCAGCTACCAGCTCATCGCCGGTGAGCGGCGTTGGCGCGCGGCGAGGCAGGCGGGGCTCGAGCGCATCCCCGCCGTCGTACGCGAGGCGACAGATGCCGAAAGCCTCGAGATGGCCCTCGTCGAGAATCTGCTGCGGGAAGACCTGAACCCGATGGAAGAGGCGGAAGCGTATCAAAAGCTGCTCGCCCAGTTCGGCTGGACGCAGGAAGAGCTCGCTCATCGCATCGGTCGCGATCGCTCATCGATCGCCAATGCGTTGCGGCTGCTGCGCTTGCCCGAGCTGCTGCAGGCGGATCTGCGTGGCGGCCGCCTCACGATGGGCCACGCCCTCGCATTGCTGTCCTTGACGAGTGAAGCCGATCAGCTGCGGCTGCGCGAGGAGATCCTCGCGCATTCATGGTCAGTGCGCGCGACCGAACAGTCCGCGCGCGCGGTCGAAGCCGCCAGCGGGACGGCGCGACGCCCCAAGGCCGTGCGCCGGCGGTCTCCCGAGCTCGTGGCCGTGGAGGACGCGCTCCAGCGGGCCTTGATGACGCGTGTCCGGATCGCGGGGACCGAGCGGGCGGGCACGATCCAGGTCGCCTATGCCAACGCCGAGGAGCTCGAACGGCTGGCGGAGCTGATGGGGGCGCGTCCGCGCTGAACCCACCGACGCTCGGGCTATGATGAGAGCCATGGCGTCGCGTGTCGTGGTCGGCATGTCGGGAGGAGTCGATTCGTCGGTCGCAGCCGCGCTCCTGGTCGAGCGCGGCTTTGACGTCATCGGCGTGACCATGCGGGTGTGGCCCGGCGCGACCGCCGATAATGGCGCGCAGCGGTTCGGCGCATGCTGTGGCAGCGAGGCAGTCGACGACGCGCGGCGCGTCGCGCGCACGCTCGGCATTCCGTACTACGTGCTGAACATGGAAGCCGAGTTCACGCGCGTCGTCGTCGATCGCTTCGCCGAAGCGTACCGCCGCGGACGAACGCCGGTGCCGTGCGTGGCGTGCAACGCCGATCTGAAGTTCGGCTCGCTCCTGGCGCGCGCACGCGCCTGGGAGGCCGCGGCCGTGGCCACCGGACACTACGCGCGAGTGACGCGCGACGCCGCGACGGGCCGCCTTCTCCTGTGGCGCGGCAAGGATTCGCGCAAGGATCAGTCGGATTTCCTGTGGCCGCTCACGCAGTCGCAGCTGGCCGCCGCCCACTTTCCCGTCGGGGAGCTCGACAAGAGCGAGGTGCGCGCGTACGCGCGCCGGCTCGGCCTGGCCACCGCCGACAAGCCGGAAAGCCAGGAGCTCTGCTTCGTTCCGGACGACGACTATCGCGGCTTCCTGCGACGGCGCGATCCGAGCCTGTTCAGGCCAGGCCCCATCGTGGACGAAGACGGCGCCGTGCTCGGTAGCCACGGCGGTGTGGCCGCGTACACCATCGGTCAGCGCAAGGGACTCGGCGTCGCGTCGGCGACACCGCTGTACGTCGTGGACATCGATGCGGAGGCGAACCGTGTGACGGTCGGCACGCCGGCGGCGCTCGCGCGCGATCGCCTCGTGGCCACGGACGTCAACTTCATCGCCTCGGACCCGCCGCGAGAGCCGCTCCGGGTCGAGGCGCGCATCCGCCACAGCCACCGGCCAGCGGCAGCGACCGTGCAGGTGAGGGCGGACGGCGCGGCGGACGTCGTCTTCGACGAGCCGCAGCGCGCGATCACGCCCGGGCAGTCGGTCGTGTGGTACCGTGGCGATCTCGTGGTCGGAGGCGGCGTCATCAGTCGCTGAGTTGACATCGCCCGCAATCGAGTGATAGTTTTCACAAACCTTCAGCCGCATCGAGAGCGGGGGAATCTGCCCAATGCATCAGCGTCGAGGAGTCCGGCTCGGCTCCATCGTCTGCGCGCTTTCCGGATGGCTGGCTCCACGCGTTGCCGTGGCCGCGGAGCAGGCCCACGGCGGTGGTGGCGGCCTCATCAGCATCGACTGGTCGCTTGCCGTCCAGATGGTCAACTTCCTCTTCCTGCTCGCGATCCTCTATCGATTCCTCTACAAGCCGCTGCTGGCGAAGATGGAAGAGCGCACCGTCGCGATCAAGGCGTCGCTCGACGCGGCCGAGGCCGCGCGGGCGGAGGCGGCCCGCCAGCAAGAGGAGAACGCGAGCCGCCTGCGCGCCGCATACGCCGAGGCGCAGGCGATCCGCGCGGCGGCCCTGAAGGAGGCGGGGGAGGAGCAGCGCAAGCTGGTGGAGGGCGCGCGTCGAGAGGCTCACCAGCTCGTCGAGTCGGCGAAGGCGCAGATGGAGACCGACGTGCGCCGGGCCCGTGAGGAGCTGCGGCGCGAGGTCAGCGAGATCGCGATCGCGGTGGCCGAGAAGCTCGTCCGCAGGAGTTTGCGCGACGACGACCATCGCCGCATCGTCGAGGATTCGATCGCGCGGATCGGCCGGTGAAGTCGCAGCATGCCGCCCGCTCCTACGCGAAGGCGCTCTTCGAGCTTGCCAAGGAACGCCAGCACGCCGATGCCAGCGGGCGCGAGCTCACGAGCGTGGCCGAGGTCGTCGCCGGCGACCCCGACCTCCGGCAGTTTCTTGGGCGCCCCGGCGTCTCCGCCGCCGCCAAGCGTGCGGTCGCGGACGAGATCGCCCAGCGGCTCGGCCTTTCGAAGCTCGTCCGCGATTTCGTGACCCTCGTGGCCGATCAGGGTCGCGGTGAGCAGCTGCCGGACATCGCGGACGCCTACCGGCACCTCGTGGACGCCGACTCCGGCCGCGTGCGCGCGCGCGTGCGCAGCGCGGTCGCCCTCACCGAGCCGGAGCGCGCGACGCTCGCTTCGCGTCTCGGCGCGGCCCTCGGCAAGACCGTCGTCGTCGAGGATCGCGTCGATCGAGAGCTGCTCGGCGGTCTGGTGGCCGAGGTCGGCAGCCTGGTGGCGGACGGCAGTCTCGACGGACAGCTGGCCCGGATCAAGGAGCGGCTCGAGCGCGGCTAGGAACGGAGAACGATTGGGCGTGGAGGGCCATGTCGGGGCCGCCACGTCCGGGGAGACAATCCAAGGAATGATCAAGGCGTCCGAGATCACCGAGATCATCAAGCGGCAGCTCGCGGGCTACGAGGCGCAGGTCGACCTGCAGGAGGTCGGTCGCGTCATCGAGGCCGGCGACGGCATCGCGCGGGTCTACGGGCTCGAGAAAGCGATGGCGGGTGAGCTGTTGCAGTTTCCGGGCGACGTGGTCGGGATGGTCCTGAACCTCGAGGAAGACAACGTCGGCGCCGTCCTCCTGGGCGACTTCACCAACATCAAGGAGGGCGACAGCGTCAAGCGCACGAGCCGCATCGCACAGGTGCCGGTCGGCGAGGCGCTCATCGGGCGCGTCCTCAACGCGCTCGGGCAGCCGGTGGACGGCAAGGGCCCGCTGAACGCCAAGGAGTTCCGGCCGATCGAGCGCTACGCGCCCGGCGTCGTCGACCGCCGCTCGGTGAAAGAGCCGCTGCAGACGGGGCTCAAGGCCATCGACGCCATGATTCCGATCGGCCGCGGGCAACGCGAGCTGATCATCGGCGATCGGGGCACCGGCAAGACCGCCATCGGCGTCGACACGATCATCAATCAGAAGGGCCAGGACGTGTACTGCTTCTACGTGGCCATCGGACAGAAGCGCTCGACGGTCGCGCAGGTGGTGAAGGTGCTCGAGGACTCGGGCGCCATGACCTACACGACGGTGGTGGTGGCGTCGGCCTCCGAGTCGGCGCCGCTGCAGTACATCGCCCCCTACGCGGGCGTCACCATGGGGGAGTACTTCCGCGACTCGCGACGCCACGCGCTCTGCATCTACGACGACCTCTCCAAGCACGCCGTCGCCTATCGCCAGCTCTCGCTGCTGCTCCGGCGGCCGCCGGGACGCGAGGCGTATCCGGGCGACGTGTTCTATCTGCACTCGCGGCTCCTGGAGAGGGCGGCGAAGCTGAACGATCAGCTCGGCGGCGGCTCGCTCACCGCGCTGCCGATCATCGAGACGCAGCTGGGCGACGTCTCCGCGTACATCCCGACCAACGTCATCTCGATCACCGACGGTCAGATCTACCTGGAGTCCGACCTCTTCTACGGCGGCGTCCGGCCGGCCGTCAACGTCGGGCTGTCGGTGTCGCGCGTGGGTGGATCCGCGCAGGTGAAGGGCATGCGTCAGGTGGCCGGCAAGCTTCGGCTCGACCTCGCGCAGTATCGCGAGCTCGCCGCGTTCGCGCAGTTCGGCTCCGACCTCGACAAGGCCACGCAGTCGCAGCTGGCGCGGGGCCAGCGCATGGTCGAGCTGCTCAAGCAGGGCCAGTACCAGCCCTTGCCGGTCGAGAAGCAGGTGGCGATCATCTTCGCGGGCACGCAGGGGCTCCTGGACGACGTCCCGGTGGACGCCGTGCGCGAGTTCGAGACGTTCTTCTACGGCTGGCTCGAGCGCAAGCACGCGCCGATCGTCACGGAGATCCGCGACAAGAAAGAGATCAGCGACACGCTGCGCGAGCAGCTCACGAAGGCGGTCGTCGACGCCAAGACCGAGTTCATGGCCGCCAAGGGCATCAAGGCGGCCTGACTCCGTGGCGACGCTCCGGGACATCCAGCGACGGATCCGCTCCGTCCAGTCGACGCAGAAGATCACGCGCGCCATGAAGCTGGTGGCGGCCGCCAAGCTGCGACGCGCGCAGGAGCGCATCCTCTCGGCCCGGCCATACGCGAACAAGATGGCCGAGCTGCTCGGCAACCTCGTCGGCGCCACGGAGACGACGGACGGCGCCGGCCATCCGCTCCTCGAGCAGCGGGAGGGGCCGCGCCGTCAGATCGTGGTCATCACCGCCGACCGCGGCCTGGCCGGCGCGTTCAACTCGAACGTGCTTCGCAACTCGCTCGCCTTCATCCGCGCCTCGAACACGACCGCCGTCACCCTCGTCGTCGTCGGCCGCAAGGCGCGCGATTTCTACCGGCGGCGCCCGTGGCAGGTCAAACGTGACCTCATCGGGTTCTGGGATCGGCTCGCGTACGGTCACGCCGTCGACCTGGCCGATCACTTCATGCAGCAGTATCGCGACAACGAGGTCGACGAGGTCTATCTGATCTACAACGAATTCCGCTCGGTGGCCGTGCAGCGTCCCGTGCGTCAAAAGCTGCTGCCCATCCCGAGGACGGACGGCGACGGGCAGGCGACGGGCGAGAGCGTCGACTACATCTACGAGCCGAGCCCCCGGGCGATCCTCGGCGACCTCCTGCCGCGGCACGTGCGCATGCAGGTGTTCCGGGCCCTGATGGAGTCGCTGGCCGGCGAGTACGGCGCCCGCATGACGGCCATGGAAGCGGCCACCAAGAACGCCAAGGAAATGATCGACATCTTGACCATTCAGTACAACAAGGCGCGCCAGGAAAAGATCACGAAGGAGCTGCTCGACATCGTCGGCGGCGCCGAGGCCCTCAAGCAAGGAGCGGAGGCATGAGCCAGGGAAGGATCGTCCAGGTCATCGGACCCGTCGTCGACGTCGAGTTCGAGACGGGCAAGCTTCCGCCCATCTACAACGCCCTGCTCGTGCAGGGCGTGGAGAACAAGGACATCTTCGCCTACTCGGAGAAGCTCACCCTCGAAGTGGCGCAGCACCTCGGCGAGAGTCACGTGCGCGCCGTGGCCATGGCCGCCACCGACGGCCTGTCACGCGGGATGAGCGTGCTCGACACCGGCGCGCCGATCTTGGTGCCCGTCGGCAAGGAGACTCTCGGCCGCATCCTGAATATCGTGGGCGAGCCGGTGGACAAGGGCGCGGCCATCCAGGCGAAGAAGACGTACCCGATCCATCGTCCGGCGCCGCCGTTCGACCAGCAGTCGACGAAGGTCGAGATGTTCGAGACCGGCATCAAGGTGGTGGACCTGCTCGAGCCGTACACGAAGGGCGGCAAAACGGGACTCTTAGGCGGCGCCGGCGTCGGCAAGACTGTGCTGATCCAGGAGCTGATCAACAACATCGCCAAGCAGCACGGCGGGATCTCGGTCTTCGCCGGCGTCGGAGAGCGCACGCGCGAGGGCAACGATCTCTACCACGAGATGAAGGAGTCGGGCGTCATCGAGAAGACGGCGCTGATCTTCGGTCAGATGACGGAGCCGCCGGGCTCGCGGCTGCGCGTGGCCCTGACCGCCCTCACGGCCGCGGAATACTTCCGCGACGAGGAAGGCCAGGACGTCCTGCTCTTCATCGACAACATCTTCCGGTTCACGCAGGCCGGGTCGGAGGTGTCCGCCCTGCTCGGGCGCATGCCGTCGGCCGTGGGCTATCAGCCGACACTCGCGACGGAGATGGGGCAGCTTCAGGAGCGGATCACCTCCACCACGAAGGGCTCGATCACGTCGGTGCAGGCGATCTACGTCCCGGCCGACGACATCACCGACCCGGCGCCGGCGACGGCCTTCGCCCATCTCGATGCCACCACCGTGCTGTCGCGCCCGATCTCGGAGCTCGGCATCTATCCGGCCGTCGATCCGCTCGCGTCCACCTCGCGCATCCTCGATCCGAACATCATCGGCCACGATCACTACCAGACCACGCGAGCCGTCCAATCGATCCTGCAGCGGTACAAGGACTTGCAGGACATCATCGCCATCCTCGGCATGGAGGAGCTGTCCGACGAGGACAAGATCACCGTCGCGCGCGCACGGAAGATCCAGCGCTTCCTGTCCCAGCCGATGTTCGTGGCCGAGCAGTTCACGGGCCTCCCGGGACGTTACGTGAAGGTCGCCGACACGGTGAAGAGCTTCACGGAGGTCGTGGAGGGCAAGCACGACGAGCTCCCGGAGCAGGCGTTCTACATGGTCGGCGATATCGGCGAGGCGATCGACAAGGCCAAGAAGATGCGGGGCGAAGGCTAGGTGGCCGAGCGGCTCACGCTCGAGCTGGCGACGCCGACGCGCATGCTCGTCGCCGAGACGGTGGACGAGGTCGTCGTGCCGGGCAGCGAAGGCTACTTCGGCGTCCTGCCTGGGCATGCGCCGCTCCTGGCCACCCTGGGCATCGGCGAGCTGACGTACCGGATCGGCCGTGACGAGCGACACGTGGCCGTCGCCGGCGGGTTCGCCGAGGTCCGCAACGACAAGGTGATCGTGCTTGCCGACGCCGCCGAGCTGCCCCAGGATATCGACCGCGCCCGCGCCGAGCGCGCCCGCGAGCGTGCCGAGCAGCGGCTCACCGGCCGCTCCCAGGACGAGACGGATCATGCGCGCGCCGGTAGCGCGCTCGCGCGCGCGCTGACGCGGATCCAGGTCGCCGGTCGCGGTCATTAACGCTTCGACCATCTGCGGTCTCCATCCCGGCATGAAGGGCACGGCCGAGGTGAAGTAACGCGCTGCCCAGCGGACCAGGCAGCCCGCCTGCTCCGCTGGGCAGTGGCCACTCCGCGTCGTCCTCAATCCCTCGCCGAGGCGTGCGCGCCGCGTGGTACGACTCTTGCGCCTCGGCGAGGCCGTGCTGACGATCCTCATCGCCGACGACGAGCCGCACGTGGTCGAGCTCGTTCGCGTGACCCTCGAAGACAATCGCGTGCGGGTCTTCGACGCCACGGACGGCGAGAAGGCGCTCGCGGTCGCCGAGGCGCTCGAGCCGGACCTTGTTCTCCTCGACGTCCACCTTCCGGACCTCAACGGCCTCGAAGTGTGCCGGCTGCTCCGCAAGCATCCACGGCTCGCGTCGACGAAGATCGTCATGCTCACCGCGGCCGCGCAGCAGGACGACATCGCGCGGGGCTTCAGCGCCGGCGCCACCGATTACCTGACGAAGCCGTTCTCGCCGGTGCGCTTGCTGTCACTCGTGGAGCGGCTGATGCCGCGGCTGGTATGGCCGCCCGCGTAGCGGCGCCGGATGCCGGCGACGTCCGCCGCCTCGAGGCCGCGTATCGGCAGTCGCTGCGATACGCCGAGGACGTCCGGCGCCTCTACCGCCAGCAGCAACGGTCGATTTGCCAGTCGCTGCTCGCCCTCGCCAATGCCCTGGAGGCAAAGGACGCCGACACGCGTGGCCACTCCGAGCGCGTCGCGGACCTCGGCCGGCGCATCGCCGTCGCCCTCGGGCTCGACGCCGACCAGGTCGCCGCGATCGGCGAGGCGGGCCTCCTGCACGACATCGGCAAGATCGGTGTGTCCGAGCCCACCCTCCACAAGTCGGGACCGCTCACTGCGGAGGAATGGCAGGCGATGCGCCGGCATCCCGTCGTCGGCGCGCAGATCGTCGCGCCGTTCGAGTTCTTCGCGCGCTCGGCGCCACTCATTCGTCATCACCATGAGCGGTGGGACGGTTCCGGCTATCCCGATGGCCTGGCGGGCGCGGCCATCCCGCTCGGAGCGCGGGTCGTCGCAGTGGCCGACGTCTTCGACGCGCTCACGTCCAGGCGGCCGTACCGTGCCGCCCTCGCGCGCGATGTCGGTCTCGCGCAGCTGCTCGACGAGGCCGGGCACACTCTCGATCCCCAGGTGGTCCAGGCGGGCGTCGAGTTACTGAGACGGGACCGGGCCTGACGTGTACGCGATCGCCCGGTCGCACGCCGCGGACCGAACGTCGCTGCTCGATGGCACACCGCTCGGTCTTCTCCTCGTGCTGGGCCTGGTGGCGCTCGCAGGCTGGGCGCTGGCCGGGGCCGGTGTCGCGTCCGCGGCAATGGCGCGGGCGCTCGCCGCGGGCGCGGCGCAGGGCTCATTGCTCGCCTGCACGGTGGCGTGGACCGTCGCACGTCCCGCGCGCGGCGCCGAGACGCTGCCGGCCGGCATCGCGCTGACGGCGCTCGCCGGCGCCCTCGCGGCCGCCCTCACGCCGGGTGGTGCGCTCGCCTATCTCCTCGCGCCGCTCTGGCTCTGGCGGCGTCGCGGCCGGCTTCGTGCCCTCGGCCTCGACGCCGCGCCGACACCGCGGCTCATGCTCGCCGGCGTCACCCTCGGCGCCATGCTCGGCGCACACCTCATGATCACGGCATCGCTCACGCTCGGCTACCGGATCGTGCGGCCGATGGCCGTCGAGCTCGGGCCATGGTTGGCCTACGACGTCGGCGCCAATGTGCTGGCCGCGGAGTGTTTCTTTCGGGGAGCGCTCTTCGATCGCGCGCAACGCCGATGGTCGTTCGCCGCCGCGGCCGCCCTGTCGACGACGGCGTGCGCCGGCCGCTATCTCGTCGATCCGCTGCTGCCGCGGACGCTCGAAGTGACGGCGGGGGCGGCGTTCTACGTGACGTTGCTGAGCGTCGGCAACTGCTGGCTTTATTCGCGGAGCGGCAGCGTGATGCCCGGCTTCGCCGCCGGATGCGTGTTCTTCGCGGTCTACCGGTTGCTGCACGTCGTCCACTGACGGTGATCGTCGCCCTCCTCGTTCTCGGTGTCACCGCGCTCGTCGTGGCAGTGGAGCCGCTGCCGGCGACGCCGTGGCGCCACCTCTATCTGGTTCCTGTTGTCGTCGCCGCTGTTCGCTTCGGCGTGGCGGCCGGTGTGGTCACCGCGCTCGCCGCCGTGCTCCTGTTCGGACCGGTCGTCCTGCGCGAGATCGAGCGTGCGGGGGCGACCCGGGCGGTGCTCGACGGGCTGGTCACCTTCGGGGTGCTGCTGCTGGCGGGCGCGCTCACCGGCGCGCTGGCATCGCGGGCGCGGCGTCAGCGTCGGCGCTACGAGGCGCTCCTGGCGGCGCAGCGGGCGGCCGCCGAACCGGCCCCGCTGGAGACCGTCCTCGCGCGACTCCGTGCGGTGCTCGAGCACCGGCTGGACGCCACCGCGCTGGGCCTCGTTCTGAGCGAGCGCGATGGTCTCGTCCCGGGCGGCGCTGAGAGCATGGCCCCCGATTCGCTCGCGGCGCACGTGCTTGCCGGCGGGGAGCCGGTGTACGTGGCCGACGCTGGCGGCGAGTCGCGACCGCGGCGCGCGCTCGTCGTGCCGCTCACCGCCGGCGGGCGGACGGTGGGTGCGCTCGCGCTCGAGCGGCACGGCGACATTGCGCGCGAGGAGCGCGACGCCATCGCCGGCTTCGGGGCCGCCCTCGGTCTGGCCCTCGAAAATGCGCGGCTGGCCGCCCGCCAGCGGCGGTTCGCCGAAGAGCTCGAGCGCAAGGTCGGCGAGGCGACGGCACGGCTGGCCGAGATGGATCGACTCAAGTCGGAGCTGGTCGCACTGGCGTCGCACGAGCTGCGGACACCGCTGACCGCCATCCAGGGCTTCAGCGAGCTGCTGGCCACGCGTCCGTTCGCGACGGGTGAGGTGCGGCGCGTCTCGGAGATCGTGCGCGCGGAGGCCGAGCGGCTCGGGCGGATCGTCGCCGACTTTCTCGACGTCGCCCGCCTCGAGCGCGGGCTGCCGCTGGCGTTGCAGTGCGCACCGCTCGATCCGGCGCCGGTGATCGCGGATGCGGTCGAGCTCTTTCGCCGCACGCGCACGACGCACCGCCTCGAGCTCCATCTGGACGGCGCGCTGCCGCGGATCGACGCCGACGCCGACGCGCTCGATCGCGTGCTGAAGAATTTGATCTCGAACGCGCTGAAGTATTCGCCGGCCGGCAGCTGCGTGCGCGTGCGGGCGCGGCCCGAGGCCGGGGCGGTCGCGATCGAGGTCGAGGACGAAGGCCCGGGTGTCGCCACCGACGACCTCGTGCGCATCTTCGAGCCGTACTATCGCGCGCCGGCGACGGCCCGCCTCCAGCGCGGCACCGGCCTGGGGCTGGCCGTGGTGAAATCGTTGGTGGAGGCGCACGGCGGCAGCATCCGAGCCGAGCGCGCGGCCGGGCACGGTACGCGCATGACGTTTGTAATTCCGGCTGTTTCTTGACACTCTGCGGGGGCCGCCTTACTCTCAAAGCTCGATGCCTCGGCGCGACGAGATCGCAGGACGCATGGCGGATGCGGTCGTAAAACGCCTCACCACGCGCAAGGTGCTCGACATCCGGGACGAGTCGGCGGCACGCGCCGCCATCCAGCACGTCGTCATGGGCAACCTCGCCGCCGAAGACGCGCTGGACGCGGAGGCGCGCAAGATCCTCCTCGAGCACGCCAAGATGATCAAGGATTCGGCGGCCGACTATCGCCAGCTGCTCGGCAAGGTCAAGGAGAAGCTCGCGAGGGATCGCGGGTTCGTGCTCTGATGCGGATGAGCCGCGAGCGCATCTTCTATCTCGCCGACCTCATCATGAAGGAGCTGACCGGCCTGCCAGGCGTCCAGGTCAAAGCGCCGGACGAGATGCGGCCCGAGATCATCCGCGTGCTGACCGACGAATCCAAGCTCGAGGAATCCATCGACAGCGAGGTTCGCAAGACGCTCGCGTCCTATTCGCGGCCCATGCCGGAAGGCAGCCGGGAGTGGGAAGTCCTCTACGACAAGACGCGCGGTGAGGTCTACCGGAAGAGGTTCCGGCTGTGATGCGACTCGTGGTCGGCATCACCGGCGCCAGCGGCTCGATCTACGGCATCCGGCTGCTCGAGGTCCTGCGTGGCAACGCCGACATCCAGACCCACGTCGTCATCTCCGCCGCCGGGAAGCGAACGCTGGTCGAGGAGACCCGTTACAGCGTTGCCGACGTCGAGGCGCTCGCGCACCACCGGTACGACGTCAAGGACATCGGCGCCTCGATCGCGTCCGGGTCGTTTCGCACGGGCGGCATGGTCATCGCGCCGTGCTCGATCCGCACGGCGGCGGCCATCGCCGCCTGTCATAGCGACACGCTCGTCTCGCGCGCGGCCGACGTCACGTTGAAGGAAGGTCGACCACTCATCCTCGTCGTCCGTGAGACACCGCTGCATCTCGGCCATCTGCGCGTGCTGGTCACGCTGGCGGAGATGGGCGCCGTGGTCATGCCGCCCATGCCGGCGTTCTACAACCGCCCGTCCGGGCTCGACGAGATCGTCGACCACACGGTGGCGCGCATTCTCGATCGGCTCCACGTGGCGCAGACGCTCGTCCAGGAGTGGCGCGGCACGCATGGTTGAGCTCTCGGTCGTCATTCCGGTCTACAACGAGGAAGACAATCTCCCGCTGCTCTGGCCCGAGCTCCGTGGCGTGCTCGACGGCATGGCCGTCAGCTTCGAGGTCGTCTTCGTCGACGACGGCAGTCGCGATCGCAGCGCGGAGATCATCCGCGCGATGCGGGAGGCCGATGCCCGTGTCCGGCTGGTGCGCCTGAAGGCCAACGCGGGCGAGACGGCCGCCACCGACGCCGGGCTCAAGGCGGCCCGCGGGCGGCGCGTGGTCACCATGGACGCGGATCTCCAGAACGACCCGCACGATATTCCCGCCCTCGTCCAGCGCCTCGAGCAGTGGGACGCCGTGACCGGCTGGCGGGTCGTTCGCGGAGACGGGGATTCGGTCGTACGCCGAGTCTCGTCGCGGGTCGCCAACTGGACGCGCAACTGGATCAGCGACGAGTCGATCCAGGACAGCGGCTGCACGTTTCGCGCGTTCCGTCGCGAGTGCCTGCGCGGCCTCGTGCTCTATCGCGGCTTCCACCGGTTCATTCCGACCCTGCTCCGGATGCGGGGCTATCGCGTCGTCGAGGTGGCCGTGCGGAATCGGCCGCGCCGGTTCGGACAATCGAAGTACGGCGTGCTCAACCGGGTGTTCGTGGCCTTCGTCGATCTGCTGGTCGTGCGCTGGATGAAGAACCGCCTGCTGCGCTACGAGGTCGCCGAGGATCTGGGCGGCGAGCTGATCCGCGAGTAACTCCGTCGTGAACGTCCTGCTCGTTGGCCTCGGACGTTGGGGCGAGAAGCACCTGCGTGTGCTGCGTGAGCTCGGTGCGACGGTCTGGGTGGCCGACGTGTCCGCGGCGCGTCTGCGCTGGGCGATCGCGCAGGGGATCCCCGAGACGCGCGCCGCCGGGGAGTACCGCCACGCGCTGCCGCACGTCGACGCCGTGGACATCGTGACCCCGGCCGACAGTCATCTCGCCATCGCCAGCGCGTGCCTCGACGCCGGCCGCCACTGCTTCATCGAGAAGCCGCTCGCGCCGAGCGCCGAAGCGAGTCGCCGCATCGTCGCCCAGGCGGATCGTGCCGGCCGGGTGGTGCAGGTCGGCCATATCTTTCGCTTCCATCCGGTGACGGCAGCCCTCCGCGCCGCGCTCGGCGATGCCCGGCTCGGCCGCGTGCGCTACGCCACCGGCCGGTTCGCGGGCTTCAAACGCCCGCGGACGGACGTCGGCGTGACGCACACGGACGCCATCCACTACTTCGATCTGTTTTCGCATCTCTTCGGGAGGGAGGCCACGACCGTCGCCGCCCTGCAGCGCGATTTTCTCGGCCGCGGCCTCGACGACATGTCGGTCACGACCGTCACCTACGGCGACATCCCGACCGTGGTCGAGGCGAACTACTTCGTGCCCGGCACCCATCGCGAGTGCGTCATCGTCACGGAGGCGGGGACGCTCGTGGCCGATTACGGGGCGTCGACGGTGCGGCTGTATGCGGGGACCCACCAACGCCGCGGCGCCGCCTGGGAGGCCGTGGACACCGGAAAGGCGGACTTGCCCGTCGGCGGCGAGGAACCGCTGCGTGCCGAGCTCTCGGCATTCCTTCGCGCCTGCGAGCATGGGTCGGGCTCGCCGCTCGATGTCCGCGCCGGCTTGCGGGCGGTGGAGGTCGCCGAGGCGGCCGCGCTCGCCTCGCGACTCGGCCGCGTCGTCGCACTCGACGAGCTGCGCGCCGCCTGAGCGGCATGCACCGCAGCTGATGGCCCACGCGCATCGGCACCTCGTTCCGCGTTATGCTGGCGACGTCTCCAACTCTTGCGGCGTATTCGCCCGTGAGGCGCCATCCTGGAAGGAGGGCTGACATGCGAGGCATCGAAGGCGAGCAGGTCCTCCTGCGACTGATCGTTGGCGAATCACGAAGCCATGACGGGCGCCCGTTGTTCCGCAAGCTGCTCGAGATCCTGCGCGAAGAAGGGATGGCAGGCGCGACCGTGTTGAAGGGTATGGCCGGCTTCGGTCACGACCGTTCGATGCACACGATCGACATCGAGGTCGCTTCATTCGACCTTCCGCTCATCATCGAGGTCGTTGATACGCAGCAGCAGATCGATCGAGTGTTGCCGAAGATCGAAGCGCTCATGGAAGGCGGCGTGATCATGATGGAGCGGGCTCACGTCATCCGTTACGCGAAGAGCGGGTCACCCTCATCCTGACGTCCTGTTGGGGGCTTGACGCCCGTGGAGGAGGCGATCATCTCCGTCCGCGCTCGTAGTGGACGACGCGTACCTTCTCCATCGTGATGAGGCCGCCGCTCATCATCCGGTCGACGTCGCCGAGCACGGCGTCGATGTGCTCCTGGCTGTCCACGACTTCGATGACGATGGGCAGGTCCTGCGAGAAACGCAAGAGATGAGCCTCGTGCAGGATGGAATCCGGCCCGAAACCCGCGACACCGCGGATCACGGTAGCGCCGGCCAGTCCCTTCGCGCGGAACAACTCGAGAAGCGCGGAGTAGAGCGGCTTCCGCCCCCAGTGATCCGTCTGGCCGAGGAAGATGCGCATCAACACCTGTTCGCCCTCGATCCTTCGCATGACTACCCTCGCACTCCGACGATCGCCCGGCCGACGCCCATACCAAGGAAACACAGGCCCAGACAGACGACCGTCGTCACGAAGATGTTGATCCACGCCTCGGTCCAAAGACCGCTCTCCATGAGACGAGCGGTTTCATAGCTGAAGGTCGAATACGTCGTCAGCCCGCCCATCATCCCGGTCGTCAAAAACAGGCGCGTATTGTCAGGAATGACGACGAGCGGTTCCGTCCCCAATTGCTGGACGACGCCAATGAGGAACGCTCCGCTGAGATTCACGATCAGAGTGCCATACGGGAACTCGGCACCGAGCCATCGAGCCGCAATGAGCGATATCAGATACCGCAACACCGTTCCGATTGCACCACCGAGCGTGATGAGCAGGGCGCGCTCCACCGGATTGAGTCCTCCTTAATCGGGTTGAGATGAAACGGTACCGCGGCCCACTCCCCTGACGGCGGCGGCACCACCCTACTTTGCCAGCAGCACCGGGCACGGGGCTAATCTCACGATGCTTTGCGCCGTGCTACCCATGATCCGGCCAAAGATGGCGCTGTGTCCGTGATAGCCGATGACCAGCAGCTCGTACGCGCCGTGCTTCGCCGTGTTGACAATCGCCTCGACCTCGTGGCCCTGACGGACGACCGTCTCCATGTCGATGCCGCTCAAGGCCGCCAGGTCGCGCGCTTGCTTCGCGAGCGTCCGGAAGTGCTCATCGATCTCTTCCTTGGCCGCCTTGACCTCGCTGATGGAGGCGGCATAGTGCGGGAGATGCTCCTCGACGAGGATGCACGCAAGCTCGGCTTGCAGCGCTTGTGCGAGCGCGATGCGTTGCTTGAGGGCGGCCCGGGCGCCGTTGGAACCGTCGTAGGCAATGAGAATGCGCCGGTACATTATCGCTGTCTCCCCGGGACCGCCTCGCGAGCGTTGGGCATGAGCGCCTCGCCTGCGTCCCCGGCCCTCAGGTGCGCCGGCATGAAGAACGCATTGGCGATGAGGGTGGGGATGACAGCGCTCCCAATGACGGCGTCAACAGACCGAACGTCAGCGTCCGGAGTCGGCGGATCAGCAGATGATCCTTGCCAACGCTGCCGGCCAACAACATCCCGATGACGTACGCCGGCAGGACAGGCTCGCTGCCCGCCCACAG
>JBIOXS010000159.1:0-18643 GCA_044869815.1 Candidatus Rokuibacteriota bacterium
GTGCGCGCGCGCACGCCGGCGGCGGCGGCGGGGCTGGCCGTGGGCGATCGCATCCTGGCCATCAACGGCCACGCCGTCCGTGACGCCATCGACTTCCAGTTCCACTGCGGCGACGAGCGCCTCGCGCTGACGGTCGAGCGCGACGGCGCCCCCCACGCGCTCCGGCTGGCGTCCGGCGCCCGGGCGCTCGGAGTGGAGCTCGAAGCGCCGCGGCCGGGCGAGATCGCGACCTGCGCCAACAAGTGCGTGTTCTGCTTCATCCATCAGCTGCCGAAGGGCATGCGCAAGAGCCTCTACGTCAAGGACGACGACTTCCGGCTCTCCTTCCTGCACGGCAATTACATCACGCTGACCGATCTCAGCGAGGACGAGCTCACGCGGATCGAGACACAGCGGCTGTCGCCGCTCTACGTGTCCGTGCACGCGACCGATCCCGCGCTGCGCTGGGAGCTGCTGGGGCGTCCGCGCGCGTCGGCCGAGATCCTGCCCCGCCTCGAGCGGCTCGCGAAGGCCGGAATCCGGATGCACGCGCAGGTCGTGCTGTGTCCGGGCTGGAACGACGGCGCCCAGCTCGCGCGAACGGTCCACGAGCTGGCGCCGCTCCATCCGCACGTGGCCACGACCGCCATCGTTCCGGTCGGCCTCACCGCCCATCGCGACCGCCTGCCGGCGCTTCGCACGCTGACCGACGCCGAGGCGCGCGCGCTGGTCGAGACCGTCCACGGCTGGCAAATCGCGCTGGCGGCACGACTCGGCAGCCGCTTCGTCTTTCTCGGCGACGAGGTCTACCTGCAGGCCGGCGTGCCGCTGCCCGAGGCGGCCGCCTACGAAGAGTTCCTCATCGCCGAGGACGGGATCGGCCTCGTACGGCGCTTCGAGGACGCCTTTGTCCGCGCTGCGCGCCGCGTGCGCCCCGACGCGTCGGCGCACGTCACGGTCGTCAGCGGCACGCTCTACGCGCCGCGGCTCACACGGCTTCTGGCGATGCTGCCCGGCAGCCGCGCCTCCGTCGCCGCCGTGCCGAACCGTCATTTCGGCGGCAGCATCTCCGTCGCCGGCCTCCTCACCGGCGGCGACATCCAGCGACACCTGGCCGGTCTCGCCGACCTCGGCGACGCCGTGCTCGTTCCGGCCGTGGCCGTCCGCGACGGCGACGGCGTCTTCCTGGATGACGTCACGCCGTCGGAGCTCGCGCGCGCCCTGGGCGTGCCCGTGCAGGTGATCGAGCCCGAACCGCGCGCTCTTCTACGCGCGCTCTCTCCGAGGTAGCCACATGCTCCGGCCGATCATCGCCATCGTCGGGCGGCCGAACGTCGGGAAGTCGGCGCTTTTCAACCGGCTGGTGGGACGGCGGCAGGCGCTCGTGCGCGACGTCCCGGGCGTGACGCGCGACCGCCTGTACGGCCAGGTGCACTTCGAGCGCTGGCAGGCGACCGTGGTGGACACGGGCGGCTTCGATCCCGGCTCGACCGAGCCGCTCATCGAGGGCGTGCGCAACCAGGTATTGATGGCGGTGGGGGAGGCCGACCTGATCGCCTTCGTCGTCGACACGCGCGCCGGCGCCACCGCGCTCGATCTCGAGATCGCGCGCATCCTGCGCAAGGCGAACAAGCCCGTGATCCTCGTCGCCAACAAGGTGGACGACCGCGCCCAGGAACCGGCGCTCGCCGATCTCTACGCGCTCGGCTTCGGCGACCCCGTCGGCGTGTCCGCGGAGCACGGCCGCGGCGTGGCCGAGCTGCTCGAGGCGCTGCGCGATCGCACGCCGGCGCCGTCGTCGCCGCGTGGCGGCGCTCGACCGATCGCCATCGCGGTCATCGGCCGGCCCAACGTCGGCAAGTCGTCGCTCGTGAACGCCATGACCGGCACCGAGCGCGTGCTCGTGCACGAGCAGCCGGGCACCACGCGCGACGCCGTGGATACGCCGTTCACCTACGAGGGCCGGCCGTACGTGCTCGTCGACACCGCGGGCATCCGGCGCAAGGGCCGCGTCACCGAGCCGCTCGAGAAGCTGGCCGTGGTGATGGCGCTCAAGAGCCTCGAGCGCTGCGAGGTGGCGCTGCTCGTGCTCGACGCCTCCGAGGGACTGTCGGCCCAGGACGCACACATCGCCGGCTATGCGCACGAGGCGGGGCGTGCCATCGTGGTCGTCGTCAACAAGTGGGATCTCGTGCCGCCGGGGATGGTGCGCAAGGCCGAGGTGGTGGACCAGCTGCGCGAGCGGCTGTCGTTCCTCGACTACGCGCCGGTCTGCTTCACCTCGGCCACGGCCGGCGAGGGCATGCGTGAGCTCTTCGAGACCATCGACCGCGTGGCCGCGCAGGCGCGCCGCCGTCTCGGGGCCGCGGAGGTCACGGCCGCCCTCCAGCAGGCCCTCGATCGGCGTCCGGTCTCGCTGCGCGGCGTCCCGCTGCTCATCCAGTCGGCCTCGCAGGTCGCCGGCTCACCGCCGACGTTCGCCGTGCGCGTCAACCGGCCCGACGGGATCCACTTCTCCTACGAGCGCTACCTGGCGAAATCCCTCCGCTTCGCATTCGGCTTCGAAGGCTCGCCGCTGCGGCTCTCGTTCCGCAAGGCTGGCCGCATGAAGCCGACCGCGCCCAGAGCCCGCCGCTGACTCCGGCGCGCCGGCGGTCGCAGCCACTGCTGTGGGTGATCGTGGGCCTCGCCATCATGCTCGCGGGCGGCGCCGCGGTGATGCTGCTGAGCCCGAAGGCGCCGCCGGCGTCCGTTTCCGTCGCCAGGGCGACGCTTCCCGACGACCACCGGCCGGGCGTGGCGGATCCGGCCATCCGCATCGCCATCGCTGACCCCGTGCCGGCCCGCTTGCCGGCCGAGGGCGTGCCTCGCGGCTGGCAGCTCAAGGAGTTCGCCGGCCAGGCCGCCGTCGAGGTCGTGCGGAACGAGGGGCGCGTCGCCATGCGCCTCAGGAGCGAGCGCGCGTCGTTCGCGGTCCACCGCGACGTCCTCGTCGACTTGAAGACGTTTCCGTACCTGACGTGGACGTGGAAGGTCGCGCAGATTCCCGCGGCCGGCGACGTCCGGGACAGCACGCGCGACGACCAGGCGGCGCAGCTCTACGTCGTGTTCCCCCGCTGGCCGTCGCCGCGCACGGCCAGCGACGTGATCGGCTACGTCTGGGACAGTCGCGCGCCGGTCGGCACGCGGCTCACCCATCCCAAGGCGAACAACGTCCGCATCGTGGTCGTCGAGTCCGGCCCCACGGCGCTCGACCGCTGGCAGCGCTACCAGCGCAACGTCGCCGACGATTACGTCGCGCTCTTCGGCAAGCCGGCGCCGCGGGTGGGCAAGGTCGCGCTCATGATCGACTCCAACGACACCCGGGCGGCGGCGGAGGCTCTGGTGGGCGATCTTTTCTTCTCCCAGACGTCGGGAGGACGGGCTGAAATCCCAACCATCGTGCTACGATACCCCGCATGGCCGACATGAACGACCGCAATCAGGGTTCCGAGCACGACCTCTTCGACGAGACTGCGCCACGCTCGATCTTCGCGGCGACGTGGTTCCGCGCCGTTCTCGTGCTCATCGTCCTGGGCGTCACCGGCGCCGTCGCGGTTCCGTACATCCTCGACGCCATGAACGCGCCCAAGCCGAGCGCGACGGCCAAGCTGCCTACGCCGATGCCGCCGAGCAAGCCGGCGACGCCGCCACCGGTCGCGGTCACGCCGCCGACGCCACCGGGCGCGCCGCCGCTGACCGCCACCACGCCACCGACGGCGCCGACGGTCGCAGGGGCACCACCGACCGCGGCGACACCGGCGCCCTCGTCAGCGCCGCCGAGCCCCGCCGCCGTCACCGCGACGCCCGCCCCGCCCACGCCGACCGAGAAGCCCAGCGCGATGAAGGACCCGATGGTCGCCGCGACGACACCGCCCGAAGCGTCCAAGCCCGAGCCGAAGGCCGCGCCCGCGCCGCCCAGGTCGACGGCGGCGAAGACCGCGCCGTCAGCCGGACGCCAGTGGTTCGTGCAGGTCGGCGCGTTCAAGGATCCCGGGACCGCGAAGAAGGTGGTGGCGAAGCTGCGCGACGAGAAGTACAAGGTCGAGGAGTCGCTGCGCGGCGGCGGTGCCGCCACCGTGGCCAAAGCGACCACGACCACGCCGACCGCATCGGCGCCCAGCGGTACGGGCGACCAGTACGACGTCTTCATCAGCGGCCAATCGCCGGCCGAGATCAACAAGCGGCTGGCGGCCAAGGGTCTGGCGGCCGAGGCGTCCGCCAATGGCGCGGTGGTCAAGCCGAGCCTTCCGCTGCGCGACGCAGTGGCCCTGTCGAAGGACCTGGCCGTCGATGGTCTCAAGGTCCAGGTGCGGCGAGCAGGCGGCAGCGCCCCCGCCACACCGCGCTCGTCGAGCGCCACGGCGTCGGCCGGCGGCGACACGCTGCATCGCGTGAGCGTCGGGGGCTTCGCCGATCGCACGACGGCCATGGCCACGCTGAAGGAGCTCGAGGCCAAGGGCTACAAGCCGTTTCTCACGAGGAGGTGAGTCTTCACCGTGACCAAGAACGACCTCGTCAATGCCGTCGCCGCGCACGGTCTCTCCAAGCGGCAGTCGTCCTCGGTGGTCGAATCCGTGTTCGACATCATCTTCCGGTGCTTCGAGAAGAGTGAGGACGTGAAGATCGTCGGCTTCGGGCACTTCCGAATCCGGCGCAAGGCCTCCCGGCGCGGCCGCAACCCCCAGACGGGCGACTCCATCGAGATCACCGCCCGCAAGGTCCTGACGTTCAAGCCCAGCAAGGGCCTCAAGCAGCGGATCAACAGTACGACGCCCTCGGTCTGACCGTGACGCTCGAAGTCGCCGAGAAACTCTATTACCGGATCGGCGAAGTCGAGGAAATCGCCGGCGTGCCGGCGTACGTGCTGCGGTACTGGGAGTCGGAGTTCAAGCTGCTCCGCCCGAAAAAGAACCCGGCCGGGCAGCGCCTCTATCGCCGCCGCGATCTGGAGCTGGTGCAGCGGATCAAGTCGCTGCTCTACGACGAGCGCCTCACCCTGGAGGGCGCGCGCAAGCGCCTCATCGCCGAGTCCCGGGGCAAGACGACGGCCCAGCTCGAGCTCGGCATCCGAGAGGCGACGTTTGCCGACACGCTGCGCCGGGTGCGCGAGCGACTCTCGGCCCTGCGCGCTCGCCTCGCGCCTTGAAGCGTCGCGGCGTTTCTGCGACACTTCACCGTTGCGAGTCGGGGCGTAGCGCAGCCCGGTAGCGCACCGGACTGGGGGTCCGGTGGTCGCAGGTTCAAATCCTGTCGCCCCGACCAAACCTCGCAGGCCGCGCCCGCGGGCCCGCACCCGCGGGCGCGACACGGCACTTCCCCCTTCGACCGCCCGCACTCGAAAAAACATGCGCGGCGGCGCCTGTGACGTGACTATAAGAGACCATGGATCCGCGCGGTTCGGGTTCCGGCGCCGACGAGGCCAAGCCCCGGCGTGAGTCCGTCTCCATCGCGGTGATCATCCGCCGGGACCTCGCCCCGGTGGCCGCGCATTTACGGGAGGAGTTCAGCGGCGTCGCGTCGCTCGTGGCGGTGATCATCGACCGCCGGTACCGCGATCGCCGGCGGACGGACGCCGCGCAGCCCGTGGAGCGCCGTCAGGCCGAGCGGCGGCGGCGGAACGTCGCCGAGCAGCTGCGCGAGGGCGGCTGGGCCGTCATCTCCGTCGACGACACGCGTCTGCTCCGATAGTTCGCGTAGTATTCAAGCTCGCATGGCCCTCTTGCTGGTGACCAACGACGATGGCGTTCACGCGGCGGGCCTGGCCGCGCTGGCCGGAGCCCTCGAGGAGCTCGGCGAAGTCCACGTGATCGCTCCCGAGCGGGAGCAGAGCGCGTGCGGGCACGCCTTGACCCTGCACCGCCCGCTGCGGACCCACGGCTGGGGCGAGCGACGCTGGTCGGTGAACGGCACGCCGTCGGACTGCGTGAACCTCGGCGTCCTGGGCTTTCTGCCCGAGCGCCCTGTCCTCATCGCCTCGGGCATCAATCACGGCTCGAACCTGGGGGATGACGTGACGTACTCGGGCACCGTCTCGGCCGCCATGGAGGGCACGCTGCTCGGCGTGCCGTCGCTCGCGGTGTCGCTGGCCGAGGGCGTCGACTTCGCCGAGGCCGTGCGCGTGGCCAAGCAGGTCGCGATGCGCGTCCTCGTCGGCGGGCTTCCGCCCAAGACGCTGTTGAACGTCAACGTGCCTCACGGCGCGGTGAAGGGGATCCGCCTCACGCGGCTCGGTCACCGCGTCTACTCCGGCAAGATCGTGGAGCAGGCGGATCCGCGCGGCCGCGCCCACTACTGGATCGGCGGCGGCCCGCCAGCCTGGGAAGCGCTCGAAGGCACGGACATGGGCGCGCTGCACGAGGGGTTCGCCGCCGTGACGCCGCTGCACCTCGACCTCACGCATCATCGCGCCCTCGCGCAGATGGCCGAGTGGGAGCCCGCGCTGAACGCCGCGTTGCGCGCGCGGGTGACGCGGGAGCGGACGCCGAAGAAGAAGTCGCGGAGACGGTGAGTGGAGAGCGGCTTCGAGGCGCGACTGGCTCGCGAGCGGGAGCGCATGGTGGAGGAGCAGCTGGCGCGGCGCGGGATCACCGACGCGCGCGTGCTCGCCGCCATGCGGCGGATCCCGCGCCACCGCTTCGTCGACGAAGGTCTCGCTCACAGCGCCTACGGCGATCATCCATTGCCGATCGGCGAGGAGCAGACGATCTCGCAGCCGTACATCGTCGGGCTCATGTCCGCGCTGCTGCGGCTCACGGGACAGGAAAAGGTACTGGAGGTCGGCACCGGCTCCGGC
The DNA here is from genome assembly GCA_044869815.1 of Candidatus Rokuibacteriota bacterium. GTDB lineage: Bacteria > Methylomirabilota > Methylomirabilia > Rokubacteriales > CSP1-6 > AR12. The sequence continues at coordinate 6,815 of JBIOXS010000159.1, forward strand.
TATCAGACGGCCGTGCTGGGCGCCCTCGCGCGTCGCGTGTGCTCCATCGAGCGGCTGCCGCGCCTGGCCGATCGCGCCCGCGCCACGCTGGAGGCGCTCGGCGTGGACAACGTGTGGATTCGCGTCGGCAACGGCGCGCTGGGGTGGCCGGACCAGGCGCCGTTCGAGCGCATCCTGGTCGCCGCCGGCGGACCATCGATCCCGCCGCCCCTGGTTTCCCAGCTGGCCGACGGCGGCCGGATGGTGCTGCCGGTCGGCAGCCCCGACGATCAGGTGCTCACCGTCGTGGAGCGCGTCGGCGGCGAGATTCGCACCGAGGCGGCGGGGGAGTGCAAGTTCGTGAAGCTGGTGGGAAAGTACGCCTGGGACTCCTGAGGCGAGATATGTACAATAGGCCGGTCGGATCGGGGCGTAGCGCAGCCTGGTAGCGCGCACGGTTCGGGACCGTGAAGTCGGAGGTTCAAATCCTCTCGCCCCGACCACTTCTTCCGCCGCCTGCCGACCGGGCGCGCCCGGCCGGCGGGGCGGCGACATTGTCGCGCTCGTGAACAAATCGGCCGCCGACATCATCATCGAAGGACGTGTGCAAGGCGTCGGCTACCGGAACTATGCCCAGCGTCGCGCGGAGCTCGCCGGTCTCGTCGGCGACGTGATGAACCTGAAGGACGGCCGGGTGCGCGCGCGCGTCGAGGGACCGCGCGCCGTGATCGAGGAGTTCGTGCGGGCGCTGGAGAAAGGCCCACCGCTGTCCAGCATCGAGAACGTGAGCGTCCGCTGGTTGCCGCCGACCAACCGCTTCGTGGGCTTCGATATCCGGTACTCGAGCTTCGAGCTGTGATCCGGAGCGCGCGGCCGCTGGCCGGCGTCGCCGTCTGCGGTCTGCTCGTGGTGAGCGCGGCGGCGGCGCCGCCGGCGAAGCCGCCCGCGAAGCCGCCCGCGCCCAGCGCACCGCGCGTGCACGAGGTGACGCGCGGGGACAGCCTCCACGCCCTTGCGCGGCGCTACGGCGTCAGCGTGGCCGCGCTGGTGGCCGCCAATCATCTCCGGAGCGAGCGGGTCACGCTCAAGGTGGGGCAGCGCCTCGTCATTCCTCCCGCCGAGACCGCCTCCGGCGGCGAGAAGCAGTTCGCGCGCGTGGCCAGGAGGGCCGGCGACGCCGCGCCGCGCTCGACGTCCGCGCGCGCCCCTGTCGACTTCTTCTTCGCCGTCCCCGATTTCGCCGACGCGCTGACGGCGTTCATCTGGCCCAAGGAAGGCGCGATCACGTCGTCGTTCGGCCGGCGGCGGCTCGGCTGGCATCGCGGCATCGACATCAAGGGCGAGCGCGGCGACGCGATCAGCGCGGCGGCGCCGGGCGTGGTCGTCGTCAGCGGCGTCGAGCCGCGCTACGGTCGGGTGGTGAAGATCGAGCACGAGCACGGATTCACGACCGTCTACGCCCACAACGACGACAATATCGTCGAGGTCGGTGACTGGGTCCTCGCCGGTCAGCGCATCGCCAGCCTCGGCCGCACGGGGCGCGCGACCAGCGATCACCTCCACTTCGAGATTCGACGCGAAGGCCGGGTCTACAATCCGCTGTACATGCTGCCGTTGCCGGCCCGCGTCGCGCACGTCACGGAGACCGACGAGGACGAGGGGGATGAGTAGTCGCGAGGCCGAAGAGGCCGTCCCCGACGAGCCGCTCGAGCCGCTGCTCGACGAGATCGACGAGGACCTCCGCGACGAGACGCGCGAGCAGAGCCGCGCCAATCTCGGCGTCTACCTGGGCGAGATCGCGCGCATTCCGCTTCTCTCGCGCGAGGAGGAGCAGGCGCTGGCCGCGCGCGTGCGCGCCGGCGACGACGCCGCCAAGCAGCGCATGGTCGAGGCCAATCTCCGCCTGGTCGTCCAGATCGCGCGGCGCTATCTGAACCGCGGCCTGCCGCTGCCGGATCTCATCGAGGAGGGCAACCTGGGGCTGCTGCGCGCCGTCGAGAAGTTCGATCCCTATCGGGGCACGCGTTTTTCGACGTACGCGACGTGGTGGATCCGTCAGGCGGTGGTGCGGGCGCTCGCCAACCAGGCGCGCATGATACGGCTGCCCGTCCACGTCGAGCTGCTGCTCTCACGCTACATGCGCGAGCAGCGCCGCCTCACGCAGGCGCTGGGGCGCACGCCAAGCAGCGCGGAGCTGGCGGCGGCGCTCGGCATCACCGAGGAAGAGGTGGAGGAGCTCGACGAGGTCCGCCAGCAGCCCGTCTCGCTCGACGCGCCGGTGGGGGAGGAGCGCCAGTCGACGCTGGGCGACATGATCGCCGACCGCACGGCCGACCCGGGTGGGTCGTTCGTGTCGCTTTTTCAGCATCGCGCGGAGCTGGCCTCCGTGCTCGACGACCTCGCGGCCAACGAGCGCACGGTCCTTCGTCGCCGCTTCGGCCTCGAGGGCGATCCGCCGGAAACGCTCGAGGCGATCGGCCAGCGGCTCAAGCTGAGCCGCGAGCGCGTCCGGCAGATCGAGGTCGCGGGCATCCGCAAGCTGCGCGCGCTACTGGCCGCGCGAGGCATCGATGCGTCCGATCTATTGTAGTTTTCGGAGTCGAGGGGGGAAGGACGGACCGGGCGAAACCCGCGTCGTACTGCGGCTCCCGGCCTTGACTTCCCACCGTGAGGCATCAGCACGTCCGCCCGGCCCGTCGAGCCTTCGGATACTGCAAGCGCGTGGCCACCGACCGCCCGCACGGTACAATGACGAGGACGTCACGCCAACTCGCCGTGCCCCCGTAGCTCAGGTGGATAGAGCAGCAGTTTCCTAAACTGCGTGCCGGGTGTTCGAGTCACCCCGGGGGCACCATTATTAATTATTAATGATCGACGCCATTAATGATCGACGCCGACTTGCTTGCCGGCAAGCAGGTGTGCAGCCAGGTCGAACCGCTCCGAGTACGGTGCCGTGCTCGCGGGTCTCTTCTGCAGCGCCCGCCGCGCGGATCAATGCCGTAGTCGGCGCAGAAGCCGGAACTCGTCGAGCAATTCCTCGACGGCGCGATGTACCGCTCCGCGGGCGGCCGAGTCTCTGGTGGCGATCTGTCGTTCGCGCTCCCAGACGCTTGCCGAGACGACGCGCGGCGGACCCCCGACGATCTCTGCGGCGCGATGCAGAGTCAGCCGCACCGTTCCGATGGCATAGCTGCCGGAGAACGGGAGCGGAAAGCCGCGCAGCTCCGACGAGGAGTACGAGCGCAGCGTGATCCTGAGCTGTAATCGGTCCGCGCTGCTCTGGTCGAGCGCGAGGGAATGCTCAGGCTTGGCGACAAAGGCGACGACATGTCGTTCGAGCTCGTCGCCCGATATGCCCTCGATCGGTTGCGAGATGTCGACGCTCACCGCGACACGGCTGACACCGTCCAGAACGCCGCCCGCCGAGGAGGGGACCGCAAGCGTCAACACGAGCATCACGGCGCCGAGGATTGCGGTACGGTGCGCCAGCATGCGTCCCCCGACTCCTATTCCAACTCCTCGAGCGCCCGTGAGAATCGGGCGATCTGTTCCGGAAGCCCGAAGAGCCTGAGCCGGTCGTTTGGGCGCATGATCGTATCCGCAGCAGGATGAGACGTGTAGCCTCCATCGGGGCGGATGATTCCGACGACGGTCACGCCGAAGCGCTCGCGGATCTTGGCCGTCTTCAGCGACTGATTGGCGAACGGACCAACGCTGAGCGTCACCTCGGTCACCGCCGGGAGCGCCTGGTCACCCGAGGGTTCGGACGGCGTCGCCTCCATCGCATCGCGGATCCGCTCGAGATAGTCCAGCACTTTCTCGCGCGGCAGAGCGAGCCTCCGCAGAGAATGCCGGATCATCGTGGCGGCGGCTTCGAATTCGGGCACGATTACCTCGGTGGCGCCGGCGCCGAGCAGGCGGTCGCGCGCCGCCGGCTCGTGCGCCCGCGCAATCATCGGTACGCGGGCGTTCAGCGCGCGAACATTTCCCACGGCGAGATACACGCGCTCGACGTCGGGCAGTGCGACGATGACGAGCCGCGCGCGCGGACTACCGGCCACCTCCAGGAGACGTCTCTGCGAGGCATCACCGTAGAGGCACCGGATGCCCCGCTTCCGGCTCGCGCTCACGACGTCCGGGTTCAGATCGATGGCGACATACGGGATATCGAAGGCCTGGAAGGCGTCGGCGACGGCACTCCCCACGCGGCCGAAGCCGCAGACCACGACGTGGTCGCGGAGCGCTCCCGTGTCCGGCGCTTCTGACGGTAGATCCTTGCCAGGTATCCACGCCGAGCTGATCCAGGCCGGCGCGTATCGCATCAGAAATGCGTTCGCGAGGATCGTCAACAGGGCGGCGGCGAGCGTCGCATTGTAGACGTCTGCGCCGATGTGCCCTGCGCTCATGGCGGCCCGAACGAGCACGAAGGAAAACTCGCCGATCTGCGTCAGTCCGATGGCGACGAGGAGCGCTGTCGGCAGGGGTTGACCGAAGAGACGGACAACGATCGTGCCGATGGCGAGCTTTCCGACGATGACGAGGCCCAGCAGGACGGCGAGCAGGTGGAGATGGTCGATGATCGCCTGGGGGTTGATCAGGATGCCGATCGCCACGAAGAACACCGCCACGAACACGTCACGAAGCGGCAGCAAACGGGCGAGTGTCTCGTGGCCATAGTCTGATCCACTGACGAGGAGGCCCGCGAGGAACGCCCCGAGCGCTAGCGACAGGCCAATCGCCTGTGTCACGGCGGCGGTTCCGAGCGCAATCGCGAGGGCGACGAGAAGGAACAACTCCGGGTTCTTCAGGCGGGCGACACGGGTCAGGATCGGCGCCACGACCTTCGCGCCGAGGTAAAGGACGGGCGCCAGGATCGCGAGCGCGAGGCCCAGACCGCTCACGATGTCGATGAGACGACCAGCTTCGAGGCTGCCGAGCCTCGGCATGAGGATTGTCAGGACGACGACGGCCAGATCCTCGACGAGGGCCGTGCCCATCATGATCTGGCCATGGCGGGAGTGCAGCATGCCGCGATCGACCAGAAGGCGTCCGAGCACCATGGTGCTCGCGACCGAGACCACCATGCCGACGACGGCGCCCTGAAGCGGCGGCCATCCGAGCCAGACGCCAACCACGATGCCGAGCCCAACGGATAGCACGATGCGCAGGGGACCGCCCAGCACCGCCACCCATTTCACTCGCATCAGGTCCTGAACGGAATATTCGATGCCGATGGAGAACATGAGGAGGATGACGCCGATCTCGGCCACCAGCTCGAAGGCGCCGATGTCCGAGACCGATGGACCGGGCGTCAGCGGACTGATGATGATCCCGCCCAGGACGTAACCCAGGACGAGCGGCTGATGGGCGACCCGCGCCAGTACTCCGCCAAGCACGGCCGCCACGATCACGTACGCGAGATCGCGAAAGAAGATCGGGTCCGCTACCATCGGCGGGGACGATAGCACGCTGAGCGTGGCACATTACATAACCGGTGGCTGCCTATCGCCGCACGCGGGTCAGCGCGCGATGCTGCATCCTGACTGCTACGTACTATGGCAGGAAGCTCGCGGCGCTTAATTTAGTTGGTCGTAGACACCAAGGGGAATCGGCGATAACGGCAAGCATTCCGCGCCGACGGTAAAGCATCGTGGTCGATGCTTGAAGAGATCGCGAGACCGTCGTGATGTACCTGACACCGACCCGTCACGGGCGTGATCGGGGCGAACACCGAGGTCGTGGGCCGCGCTATCCTTGTGAAGAGGCGCCCGGCATGTTCCGACTCGAGCTATCGGCCATCACCTTATCGGAAGGATATGCGGTGCGCATCCGTCCCGTCGCTCCGGGCGGCGACATTGTGACGGTCGTTGAGCGATGGAATGGATCCGCGTGGGTTCCGGGACCCGATGTGGTTGACTGGGCCAACGGCCGACCGGCGACGGCGAAGGAGCTTGCGGAGCTCGGCATTCCGACGTCAGATTGGCCTTTCAAGCCCCCGTCCACGCGTCCAACCGGTACATAACCGTGCGGATCACCGGCACCATTTCTCCACTTAGTCCACCACGTCCTTCTTGAGGCTTTCCACGAATCCGAGTACTTCGGATTTCTCGCGCACCGGGACCTTGAAGTGGTCGAGCGTGGCGAGAACGCGCGTCATGAAGAGCTGCCAGTCCTGTTCAGTGATGCCCATGCCACGATGAGACGTCTTCATGTCGCGTCCGACATAGAGCATGGGTCCGCCGGCCGAAGCGCACAGGAAATCGATGAGAAGCTGCTTTTCTCGGCGCAGGCCGTCGTCACCGCGGTGCTTCCAGAACCGACCCAGCTGAGGATCCGCCATGAGACGGGCGATCAGGTTATCCGCCACCGCCGCGATCGCGTCGTACCCGCCGAGGCGCTCGTAGAGCGTATCAGTCATGTGGTCCTCCTGGCTCGAAGTCTGCGTCGTGCCGATACTATGGCAGTTTCGCCGTCTGCGGGTGTGCCAATCACGGACCACCCCTCGTGTGGCAGATGCCGCCCCGGAAGGACCCGCCCTGCATGGCACAACGCTCTTCCTCCGACGGAAGCCGTCCAGGTTCGAGCGGCCCGGCACATCCCGCGACGATGCAGATCAACACCAGCCAGCGCACGATCTCGCTCATGCTGTCCCTCGGACCTCCGGCAGTACCGTCATCACGTCTGCGCGCACGGTTTTTTGCTGCCGGACGGCGAACGATAGTCTCACGCGATCGTTCGCCGCCGTCCAGCAGGGGCAGGCGCTGCCGGTGAGCCGGGGTTGCCTTCGGTGCCTCTCGGCGCTACGGTCCTTCGCAACGTGTCACAGGCGTGGACGGCGGCCGCCCTCGGCGCAGGAGGATCGACCCTATGACATTTCGCTTCACGGCTGGCTGGTCGCAGCTGCTCGTCGCGCTTGGAATGACGGTCATCGTTCTCTCAATCGTGGCGGCGGCGATCGTTGCCTTCGTCCCGCTTCCGTGGACGGCCACCGCGCCAGGCACGGTGGAACGCAGCATGGTCGCCGTCGGCATCCTGGGAGGCGGGGTTATCCTCGGCGCGTCGCTCATCGTGACGGGACAGCTGCTGCTCGCGTTTCTGAATGTCCGGGAGAACCTCGAGCGGCTGACGCACCGGTTCGCCGGAGAGGATTACGTCTTCTGCCCCTATTGCGCGGAGGACATCAAGCCCGAGGCGACCCTGTGCCCGCACTGCCGGAGCGATCTGCGACGTCCCACGGCGAGCGATCGGCTGCTCGGTCCGCGGTCTTGACGCGGAGGTCTGAATCGCATTCTTTCCGATCAGGGGGTGTGGCATGAGCGACGTTTCTTCTATTTCCGCCGCCGTTGCGCAGCTCGGAACGACGTTTACGGGGCGTCTCCTCGGGGCGAGCGATGCCGGATACGACGAGGCCCGCAGAGTTCACAACGGCCTCATCGACAAGCGCCCGGCGCTGATCGCGCAGTGCCGAGGGGTCGCCGATATCCGGGACGCCATCGGGCTTGCACGCGCGCAGAAGCTTCAGGTCGCCGTCCGTGGCGGCGGTCACAACGTCGCGGGGCGCGCGACGATCGACGGCGGCGTGATGATCGACCTGTCGCTCATGAAGGGCATTCACGTGGATCCCAAAGCGCGCACCGTCCGCGCGCAGGGCGGCGTGACGTGGAATGAGTTCAACCGGGAGACGCAGCTTCACGGTCTGGCCACGACGGGCGGTGTGGTGTCGACCACGGGGATCGCGGGTCTCACGCTCGGCGGTGGTCTCGGCTGGCTCATGGGCAAGCATGCCCTTGCCCTCGACAACCTCCTCTCCGTGGACGTGGTTCTCGCCGACGGCCGAACCCTCACCGCCAGCCCGGACGACAACGCGGATCTGTTCTGGGGGCTGCGCGGCGGCGGCGGGAACTTCGGCGTGGCGGCGTCCTTCGAATATCGGCTGCACCCGGTCGGACCCATCGTCACCGGTGGCCTCATCGCCTACCCGTTCAGCGCGGCCTGGGACGTGCTGCGGTTCTTCCGCGACGTGACGGCGTCGCTGCCGGACGAGTTCATGGTCTTTGCGGGGTTGATCCACGCCCCCGATGGCTCGGGCACCAAGCTGGTCGGCCTCGTGGTCTGCCACTGCGGATCGGTCACGGCCGGCGAGAGCGCGACGCAGCCGATCAAGCGGTTCGGCACGGCCACCGTCGACGTCATCGGCCCCATGCCGTACTCCCAGGTCAACTCGATGCTCGACGCCGCCTATCCCCGCGGCGCGCTGAACTACTGGAAGTCGAGCTTCCTGTCGAGCCTCAGCGACGAGGCGATCCGTACGCTGATCGATTCCTTCGCGAAGTGCCCGACGCCGATGGGGCAGCTGCTGCTCGAGCACTTTCATGGCGCGGTCACCCGCGTCGGCAGCACGGAAACCGCATTTCCGCATCGCGCGCCGGGCTACAACCTGGTCGTGCTCTCGGAGTGGATGAACCCGAAGGACACGAACGCCTGCATTGCGTGGGCGTGGGACGCCTACAAGGGGATGCAGCCGTTCATGGGCGGCGGCCGCTACGTCAACTACCTCGGCGACGACGAGGTGGGCGATCCGGTCGCGGCCGCCTATGGACCGAATCAGCGCCGACTGGAGCAGCTCAAGGCGAAATACGATCCCGCGAACTTCTTCCGTATGAACCAGAACATCAGTCCGCGGGCATGATGCGCGCCTGACCGGCGCTCAGGCGTCCATTCGGCGCTCCTCGAGGTCGAGCTCGCGCTCGAGGTCGCGGAGCACCTCGTCGGGGACCTCGCCCTCGGCGCGGAGGCGCAAGAGCGCCTCGCGCTCGGCGTCGATGACCGTGCGGCGGATCTCGCGATGCTCGATCAGCTCGCGATCGTCTCCGTCCGTGACGGCGGTTTCGCGCTGGCGGTCGGCGTGCTCGGAGCGGTGTCGGTACGTCTCCCGGAGCTGCTCGAGCAGCGGGCGATGTCCCGGCCAGACCGGATCGAGCTCGTCGAGCCGCCTGGTGGCCGCTTCGACGAGCCGCTGTCGGGCTTGCGCCTCCTCGCGGCGGCGCCCGGGGTCCGTGGCGAGCTGAAGCGCGCGGATGAGTCCCGGCAGCGTCAGCCCCTGGCCGAGCAGCGTGAGCACGATGACGGTCAGCGTGATGATGATCAGCGCGTCCCGCGCCGGGAATGGCGCACCGGCGCGTAGGCTTGTCGGCAAGGCCAGGGCGGCGGCGAGGGACACGACCCCGCGCATGCCGGCCCACGACAGCACGACCGAGCACGCCAGCGCCTCCGGTCGTCCCCGAATGCGCTGGGGCGCGAAGACCGTGGCGAAGATCCAGAGCGCACGCACGAGGACGAGGCCCAGCGTCACCGCGACGCCGATCCCCACGAAGCGCATGGCCAGTTCCGGCGTGAGCGTGCGCATCAGCAAGGGCACTTCGAAGCCCATGGCGATGAAGACGAAGCCATTCAGCAGGAACGTGAGCGTCTCCCAGAGGGCCCGTCCCGTGAGGCGTGCGTCGGCGCCCATGATGCGTGAGCCGCGGTGGCCGAGGTAGAGCCCCGCGGCGACGGTGGCGATCACCCCGGAGGCGCCGAGCCGCTCGGCCGGGAGGAACGCCGCGTACGGCGTGAGCAGCGAGATCGTCATCTCAACGGGCGTATCCTCGAGCCGCGCGCGGATGTGGGTGATGATCCAGCCCACCGCGACGCCGATGGCGCCGCCGCCCAGCATCGCGCCCGCGAAGAGCAGGACGGCCGTGCTCGGGGCGACCGCCCGGCCGGCCGCGACGGCGAGGGCGATGCTGTAGATCGTGAGCGCCGTCGCGTCGTTCAGGAGGCTCTCGCCCTCCAGGATGGTGACGATCTGCCGCGGCACGGCCAGCCGCGCCGAGATCGCGGTGGCGGCGATCGCGTCCGGCGGGGCCACGATCGCGCCGAGCGCGAGGGCGACCGACCACGGAAGGTCGGGGACAAAGGCCCGCACGATGGCGGCCACCGCCAGCGCGGAGGCGATGACGAGACCGATGGCCAGCGAGCTGATCGTGCCGAGATTCGCGCGGAGGCTCCGCACGGGCGTGAAGTAGGCCGCGATATAGAGGAGCGGTGGCAAGACGAGCAGGAATATGAGATCCGGGTCGACATGGAGTGCCGGCACACCCGGCACGAGGCCCAGGATGAGCCCGCCGATGACGAGCAGGATCGGGTAGGCGATCCCCAGCCCACGCGCGACCGTCACCAGGGCCGCGACCGCGATCAGAAGCCCGAGAACCAGCTCGGCGGTATGCATGCTCGATGGCTAGCGCCGCCGGCGGCGAGCGTGGTTCAGCGCGAGAGGTCGCGCGCTTTGCGCTGGGCGGCGTTGGCGTTGTCGGAGTATCCGAGGCGCAGGTAGGCGGCGGCGATGGACTGCCAGTCTGCCGTCGATCGCGCCCGTTGCGCGGCGCGGTCCACGATGGCCTTGGCCTCCGGCCGATATCCCGCATCGGCGTACCGGTTGGCCATTGCGACGAGCTGGCCGACCTCGGTGGCCCGCGCGAGCTCGCTGTCGAGCTGCGAGCGATTCGACGGACCCGGGCTCTGGGCGTCGGACGACGCGGCAGCGCTCACGAGCGCGACGATCGCGACGAGCGCCGAGAGCAGTGGACGTCGATGTCGCATGACGATCCTACGGTCCCAGCGTACCGGAACTAGCTCACACTTTCATGTACGGGTCGAGCCAGTCGCGCAACGCGTTGCCCATCAGGTTGATGGCGAGCGTGGTGACGAAGATCGCGAGCCCCGGGAAGGCCGCGATCCACCAGGAGTTGAGCATGTAGACGCGCCCCTCGCCGAGCATGTTGCCCCAGGCGGGGGTCGGCGGCTGGACGCCCAGGCCGAGGAAGGACAGGAACGACTCGAGGATGATCACGCGCGCCACCTGGAGAGTCGCGATGACGACGATCACCGAGACGAGGTTCGGGAAGATCTGGCGGAACATGATGCGCAAGTGACTCATGCCGAGAGCGCGGCTGGCCAGGACGAATTCCCGCTCGCGGATGGCCAGCGTCTCGGCCCGGATGACGCGCGCGTAGAGCGGCCAGTCGGCGACGCCGAGCACGATGATCATGTTGATCAGGCTCGGGCCCAGCACCGCGATGACGGCGAGCGCCAGCAGCACGAACGGAAAGGTGAGCATGACGTTGATCAGCGTCATGATCGTCCAGTCCAGGCGCCCGCTGAAGTAGCCCGCGGCCAGGCCGAGCAGCACGCCGATCGTCGATGAGATCAGCACGGCGGTCACCCCGATGACGAGCGAGACACGGCCGCCATAGATCATGCGCGAGAGGAGATCGCGTCCGATCTGGTCGGTGCCGAGGACGTGCGCGGTGGTGCCGCCGTCCATCCACGCCGGCGGGCCGAGGCGGTGCCGGATGTTCACCGACAGGGGGTCATAAGGCGCCAGGTACGGCGCCAAGGCCGCGCTGCCCACGATGAAGGCGAAGACCGCCGACGCGACGAGACCCCACTTGAAGCGCCATGCGCGGCGGAGCGAGCCCCGCCGCGACCTCGGTCGCCGCCGCAGGGCCGGGTCCGCCTCGAGGGCCACCTCGCCGTCGGCGCTGACGGCCTTCACGCGGCGACCCGGATGCGGGGGTCGATGAGCCCCACGATCATGTCGACGAGGAAGTTGACGCTCACGATGATCAGCGCCAGGAGCACCACCGCGCACTGCACCACCGGGAAGTCCTGGTTGCGGATGGCGTCCACGGTGAGGGTGGCCACCCCCGGCCAGGCGAAGACGGTCTCGGTCACGATGGCGCCGCCGAGCAGCTGCCCGAACTGGATCCCGAGCACCGTGATCACCGGAATGCAGGCGTTCCGGAAGGC
>JBIOXS010000160.1:0-16506 GCA_044869815.1 Candidatus Rokuibacteriota bacterium
CTCGAATTCCGCACCGTGGACGACCGGCACCACCGGAATCCTGGCCACCCGTCCGAGGACCGCCGGCAGCCTCGACTCGCGAACAGGATTGAGATGGACGGCAACGGCCACGGCGGCGTCGAAGGCGGCGGGCAATTTGCCAACGAGCTCCATGAGCGATTCGATTCCGACCGCGGAGCCGCCGATGACGACGACGTCTCGGCGCAGCCTCGCCCCGTTGATCACGGGTCGCTATTCAGGGGCTGGGCCGTTCAGCTTGACGGAACGGTCGTTGGCGATGACGTCGCGAAGCGCGCGGGCGTTCGCCTGAAGACGGGCGATACGTTCCTGGCGATCACCCTGCTCGAGCGATGGTATGCGGTTGCCGAGGTCGTCCAGGAAGGCCGCCATCTCCTCGGCCGCGTAGACGGCGGCCCAGAAGGCTTCCTCGAGCCGCTGTTCCTTGACGACGAGCATGTCTTCGGCGCCGTAGATGTGGCCGACACGGCAGCGAAAGATCAGGCGGTTGCTCGGTTGCTCGGCCCGGAGGACGAGAGCCCCGCCGCAGTCGGGGCACACCATGCCCGTGTGCTGCTCGCCGTCGGCGGCTGTGATCTGCTTCGGAAAGGTCCATAACCGCCTCCCACTCGGGTGGTGGGACATCGTTCGGTGTTCTGCACTAGCCTACACCGCGCGGCCGCGGTCGGGCTTCTCCGGGCCGGTTGACGGTGATCTTCCAGACGACGAAGATCAGGAGACAGTCGAGACCTTCCGCCAACACGGGACGAGGATACGAGACCATGAGAAAGCCGGTTCACACGGACAGGGCGCCGAAGCCGATCGGTCCTTACTCGCAGGCGATCATCGACAACGGGTTCGTTTTCGTTTCCGGGCAGGGCGCGATCAACCCCGGCACGGGTCAGCTCGAGCGCGGCGACGCGCGCTCGGAAACGAAGCGGGTGTTCGAGAACGTCAAGACGATCCTGGAATCCGCCGGCTCCTCGCTGGCCAAGGTCGTCAAGTGCAACGTCTACCTGCGCGACATCAACGATTTCCAGGCGATGAACGAAGTTTACGCGACCTATTTCGAGCCCCCGTATCCGGCGCGTACCACCATCCAGGCGGGCGCCCTCCCGGCCGGGATCGCCGTCGAGATCGAGTGCGTGGCGCGCCTCTGACGACCACGAAGCCGGCCTCGTGCCCCGAAGGAAAACTTGAGTCCCTCCGCGGGACTTTGCTTCTATGAGGGGCATATGGCTTCGAAGACCGTGTCCGTCGCCCCGCGACCCGTAGTTTCCGCCGTCGAGATGGGGGCTCGCCAGCGCGAGATCTCCGTCTCCGAGTTCTTCACCAAGAACCGCCATCTCCTCGGATTCGACAACCCGCGGAAGGCGCTGCTGACGTGCGTGAAGGAGGCCGTGGACAACGCCCTCGACGCGTGCGAGGAGGCCGGCATCCTTCCTGACGTCGTCGTCAAGGTGGAGACGGTCGGCAACGGCGATCCGCCGCCGCCGGCCAGCCAGGCCACGCGCTTCCGCATCACCGTCACCGACAACGGTCCCGGGATCGTGCGGCAGCAGATCCCGAGGATCTTCGCGAAGCTCCTGTACGGATCCAAGTTCCACCGGCTGCGCATGAGCCGCGGCCAGCAGGGCATCGGCATCTCCGCCGCCGGCATGTACGGACAGCTGACGACGGGCAAGCCCGTGCAGATCATCTCGCGTACGAGTGCACGGGCGCCGGCCCATTTCTTCGAAGTCCAGATCGATACCAAGAAGAACGAGCCGCGCAACCTCGAGAAGAAGCAGATCGACTGGGAGTTCCCGCGCGGCACGCAGGTGACCCTGGAGGTCGAGGGACGCTACCAGAAGGGCCGCGCGTCGATCGACGAGTACGTCGAGCAGACGATCATCGCCAATCCCCACGTCAAGCTGACGTACGTCGCGCCGGATGGCGAGACGAAAGAGCATCCGCGGACGTACGGCGAGCTGCCGCCGGCGCCACGCGAGATCAAGCCCCATCCGAACGGCATCGAGCTCGGCATGCTGCTCAAGATGCTCCAGGACACCGCCAGTCATTCACTCTCCGGGTTCCTCGCCGCCGATTTCAGCCGCGTGTCGCCGCGGGTGGCCGACGAGATCTGCAAGGCGGCGGGTCTGTCGCCGCGCGCGCGGCCGCGCGAGGTGCACGGCCAGGCGGCAGAGAACCTCTACCGGACGATCCAGTCGACCAAGCTCATGGCGCCGCCGACCAACTGTCTGTCGCCGATCGGAGAGCGCGCGATTCTGTCGGGGCTCTATCAGCAGATCAAGGGCGAGTTCTACACGGCCGTGAGTCGGCCGCCCGCGGTGTATCGCGGCAATCCGTTCGTCATCGAGGCGGGCCTGGCCTACGGGCACGGGCCCGAGTCGGCGCAGGCGGCACCCGAACAGCCGGCCATTCCGCTCGCGGAAGGCGAGGCGCTGACGGACGACCACGAGCTCGCCCGCGTCGTCCGCTACGCGAATCGCGTCCCGCTCCTCTATCAGCAGTCGGCGTGTGCGAGCTACAAGGCGGTCGTCGATACGAGCTGGCGCAATTACGGCGTGGCGCAGTCGCGCGGCGCCGTCCCTGCCGGGCCGATGGTGATCTTCGTTCACATGGCCTCCGTCTGGGTCCCGTTCACCAGCGAATCCAAGGAAGCGATCGCCGATTACGACGAGATCCGCAAGGAGATCACGCTCGCCCTGCGCGAGTGTGGCCGGCGGCTGGGCGCGTTTCTGCGCCGGCGCGAGCGCGCCCACACCGAGCATCGTCGCCGGAACATCTTCGAGCTCTACATCGAGGAAGTCGTCGCGTCGTGTAATCGGCTCAAGGGCGGCACGCTCCCCATCGCCAGGCTGAAGGCGCAGCTCCAGCGGATGGCGCTGAAGCGCACGGGAGGCGAGAAGACCGACGAGCTGCTCGGGACCAACGGCAGCGGTCCCGAAGGCCTGCCGCACTCGATCATCGTGACCGCGGAGGGCGTCGAGGGCGAAGTGCCGGTGGCGGTCGCGGTGAACGGAGCGGCCGCGGCCGCCTCGCCGCCGCCCGCCCCCGAGCCGAGGCCGCGGCGGAAGAAGCCGGCCGCCAAAGGCCACACGCGCGCTCCGCGCAGGAAGCGCTAGGACACGCCATGGCCCGGAAGCCGCGCAAGCCCTCCGCCGTCGAAAGAAAGCTCGTCGGCGTCGCCGACGTCGTCATCACCGCCGCCCAGCGCAGCAAGGATCCCACGCTCGCCATCCCCGTGCGATCGCTGGCCAACATCACCTTCAACGAGCGCAAGGGGCTCATCGAGCTCGGCAAGCGCAAGCAGGCCCGGTCGTTCTTCAACGTGGGCATGGCCAAGAAGTTCATGCAGACCGTTCTCGTGGCCGATGCCCTGTGCGAGCTGCAGCGGGCCAATCTCACCACGTCGCTGCGGGAGATCTACTACCGGACCAAGCACACCATCAAGAACTCCCACGAGAACACGCTCGACACGCAGGACGAGTCCGACCCGCTGATCGAGGACCTGGAGGTCACCCTGGAGGCGCTGCGGGAGGAGCTGCACGTCCGGGCCGAGAATGCCGGGTCGATCGTCGGTCCGCTCGTGCTGGTCGACGATGGCGATCAGGTGAACTGCGCGCGGCTGGGCAAGGGCGGCTACTCGGTGCCGTCGATCGTCGAGCCGGAGTATCTGCAGATCAAGAAGTGCACGGCCGACTTCGTCCTCCTCGTCGAGAAGGGCACCCAGTGGAACCGGCTCTCCGAAGACAAGTTCTGGCGCCGGTACAACTGCATTCTCCTGACCGGCAACGGCCAGCCGCCGCGCGGCGTCCGTCGTCTGGCGCGGCGGCTGCACGAGGAGCGCAAGCTTCCCGTCTATGTCCTCGTCGACAACGATCCGTGGGGCTATTACATCTACTCGGTCATCAAGCAGGGATCGATCAACCTCGCCTTCGAGAGCCAGCGGATGGCCATTCCGAAGGCCAAGTTCATCGGACTCTCGAGCGCGGATCCCGAAGCGTACGGGCTGCCGCGCAACGTCGGCATCAAGCTCAACGACAAGGACGTCTCCCGCGCGCGCGAGCTCCTCGGCTACAGCTGGTTCCAGAAGAAGGAGTGGCAGGAGGAGATCAAGCGGATGCTGTCGAGCGGGCTCAAGTTCGAGCTCGACGCCCTCGCCAACAAGGACTTCCAGTACCTCACCAAGAAGTATCTGCCGCGCAAGCTGAAGGAAGAGGACTGGCTGGACTAGCTGCAATCTTCTTCCGCTTCCACGCCGGGGGCTACAGAGCGCCGTCGACATCGGTGCAGGCCCGGTGGCCGGGCGCCGCCGCCGGCCGGGCGTGCCGACCGTCCGCGTCTGGCACCCGGCTTGCTCGCAGCAACCGGGCATGAGCGTCCGGCTCGCCTTCCACGGTCTGCCCGCGATGGCGCCACGCCGCTCCGCGGCGCGGCTGCGTACGGCCGTGCAGACGCTGGTGGCCCCGCTGGGACGGAGCGTCCTGAAATATGTGGCCCTGCGCGCCCCCTCGATGCGCTCGCCCCACTTCGGCAGCGAGGAGATGGCCGATCTGGCCGTGCGCTTTCTCAAGACGAACGAGATCCGCGGCAGCTATCTCGAGTTCGGGCTCTACCGCGGCTCGACCTTCGCGCAGTTCTATCGCGCGCTGCGGCGGCATCGGCTCGACGTCCCGATGTTCGGCTTCGACAGCTTCCAGGGCTTGCCCGTCGCCGGGGGCGCCGACGCGGACGCGGGATTCCGTCGCTATGCGGAGGGGTACTTCGCCTGCAGTGAGGCGGAGCTGCGGTCGGAGCTCCGCCGCCGGCGCGTTCCCGCCGACGCCTACACCCTCGTCGGCGGGTTCTACCAGCACTCGCTGCGGCCGGCGCTCTACGACTGCCCCGGGCTGGCGCCGAGCGCGCTCGTCTTCGTCGACTGCTTCTACTACGAGTCGACGCGGCTGGCCCTTCGCTTCGTCACGCCGACCCTGCAGAACGGCACCGTGCTGATGTGCAACTCCTATTTTCGATTCAGGGGCCATCCCGATCACGGGGAGCGGGGCGCCGTCGCCGAGTGGGCGCGCCAGCATCCGGCGGTGGCGCTCACCGAGTATGCGAAGTTCGGGACCACCGGCCTCGCCTACATCGTTCACCTCGCGGCGTCGCCTTCGGCGACCTCCGACCCCCTCACCGCGTAGCCGCGCCGGGCGCCCGTCCGTCGGGCGCCATTTGCTATGATTTCTCCGCGACCAGCCTGATCTCGTCACTCTTCCCGCAACGGGTCATCACCACAACCGTCATGGAGGAGTCTCATGCCCGAGTTCGAGGGGGTATCCGAAACGCTGAGCGTTCAAGAGGCCCTGGAGGCCGCGGTGCGTAAGGCGTACACGGCCTACGAGCGGCGGACGCACACGGAGCCGCTGTTCAGCTACGTCGTCAAGCGCATCAGCGGACATCTGCGAACCGTGACCGTCGTGATCGAGACCATCCTGGACGACAAGGCGAGCGCACCCAAGCCGGCGGCGACCGATCGCGGCCCCGTCACGGTCACGGATCCGATCAAGGAGCTCCTCGACAAGGAGCGCCGCCAGGAACCGCTGACGCCCACCGAGCAGGCGTTGATCGATCTTCTGCGGCAGGAGCCGAAGAAGGGCGGCTAGGAATCCATCCAGACGTGGTGGAGAACGATACCCGCGCGGAGGTGTCGTGTCAGGCGGGCGTACGACGGAGCGTCAGCAGGCGCACCGCCAGGCCGATGAACACCAATCCTGAGAGCGCATCGAGCCCGCGTCGAATCCGGGGCGAGCGCCGCAGCCACCCGGCCACGGCGCCGCTGGCCATCGCGACCGTGACGAGATACGGAACGCCCATCAGCCAGTGAGTCAATCCGAGCAGGAGGAGCTGGAGCGGCGTGCGACCGAGCTCCGGGGCGACGAACTGCGGCAGGAACGCGACATAGAACACGGCGACCTTCGGATTGAGGATGTTGGTCGCCGCGCCCTGCCAGTAGAGGCGGGTCGATAGCGCCGGCGTTGCGGAAACGGCGCCGGCGGCGCCGTGCCGCGAGGCGCGGAGCAGCATGGCCGCGCCCATCCAGACCAGGTAGCCGCCGCCCAGCAGTCGCAGCACGTCGAACGCCGGCGGTGACGCGGCGATGAGCATCGAGACGCCCACGACGGCGAGACAGATGTGTACCAGGAGGCCGGTCAGGATGCCGGCCGATGCCAGCAGGCCGCCGCGGGTCCCACCGCCCAGGCTCGCGCCGAGGACGAACAGGGTGTCGGGCCCCGGCGCCAGCGTCAGCACGGCGGCCGCGGTCACGAACAGCGCGTAGAGCTGCGGATCCAGCATCGGCGCCACTCTACCTCGGCACGGCACGACGCGACCATTGACAAGACCCCCATCCGGGGGTCTCCTTTCGATGAGGGAAAGCGAGGCGGGCCATCGACACAGCCACCCGCGACCGCGTCGAGGCGACCATCGCACGTGTCCGGCAGTCCGCCGGATCACTCGCGCGCAGCCTCCATGCGCTCCGCCGGAGTCGCTATCGCCTGCAGCGCATTCGCGGCGGCGGCGCCCCACCCCAGCTGCCGGATCTCTCGCGCCTGTCGGTCGTCATCGTCGAAGAGAACACCGACAACCTGGACGTCTTCGTCACGTTCCTCCGCGCGTGCGGAGCCCACGTGGCGGCCGCCCGCTCGGTCGACATCGCCCTGCGGTACCTCGAGGTGACGTCGGCGGATGTGATCATGAGCGATGTCTCGGTGCTCCCCCTCGGCGGCGCGCCCTTCATCGACGCCGTCCGACTCATTGCAGGTCACAAGAGCACGCCCATTCTCGCCGTCACCGGCTGGACGGAGAAAGACGTTCGCCCTGCCGAATGCGGCTTCACCGCATTCATGCAGAAACCCGTCGATCTGGACCGGCTCGGCGCCGAGATCCTGCGTCTCTCACGCGAGGCGGCGCCCGTCGTCGGGCTTGGGGCGGCCGATGGCGCGTGACATCATCGTGCGCCTCTGCCCGCCTCGCATCGCCGGCGCTTCGGATGCCAGCAGCCCGGCGCCGCTCGGCAGACGGCCGGAATCGCTCGGACCGGCGCGTCCACGCGAGTCCGATTCGGAGGCCCGGCGGTCGGTGCTCGTTCTCGCGCACGACCCGGCGATGCGCGCGTTCATCGTGGACGCCATCGGCGGCGCTCACGATATCGCCGAGGCTCCCGACGTTCCGACCGTGCTCAAGATCGTCGAGAGCGGGGCCCGCGCCGATGTCGTGGTCGCGGGCTGCTTCATGTTCGGCGAGGCGTGGGCGCACGACCGCTGCGCCGGCCTCGCGCGCACCCTCTACGACAACTGTCCGTGGATACCCGTGGTGATGGTCGCCGACGCACCGCCGACGACCTTGACCGCCGAGCTGCTGCTCACGGGCGTGCGGACGTTCGTGCCGAGGGATTTCACGCCGGATGACCTCGCGGCCACGGTGGCGAACGTCGGCCGCCGGCCCGACGCCGCGGTGCCGACCGTCGCGCGGGTGACCGCCATCAAGCGGACGTTCGGGGTGCTCGAGCGCGCGATCACGAACGTGCCGGCGCTGGCGGCGCTGGCGGCCATGGCCAACATGAGTCGCTCGCACTTCTCTCGGACGTTTCACGCGGTGGCGGGGATCCCGCTGCGCGACTACGTGCGGGACCTCCGGCTGAAGCGGGCGCACGAGCTCATGCGCGCCTCGCGGCTGTCGCTCACGTCGATCGCCACGGCGTCAGGCTTCTACGACCTGCCGCATTTCAACAAGGCATTCCGCCAGCGCTTCGGCATGTCGCCGACCCAGTTTCGCCTCGCGTCGGTTCCGTCGCACTCCTCGCCTCCCACGTAACCATCGACGGCCGACGGACGCGCCGACGAAGCCGCGATAGGTGACCATCCGCGCATGGACAGGCGGCTCGAGGGCCTTCGCGTGCTCATCGTGGAAGACCACCACGACAGCGCCGACATGCTCGCCGAGGTCCTCCGCTTCGACGGCGCCGAGACGCAGGCCGCCTATCTCGCCGAGGCCGGCCTGGAGTTCCTGTTTCGCTTCCGGCCGGACGTCGTGCTCGTCGACCTGCACCTGGCCGGGCGCCACGACGGCTTCTGGCTCGTCGAGCAGATTCGCGCGGAGCCGCCGCCCCTCGGCGCCATCCCCGTGCTGGCGGTGACCGGCGATACCTTTCTCACGCCCGAGCAGATGCAGGGCTTCTCCGGTGTCATCATCAAGCCCGTCGACGTCGAGGCGCTGTCGCGCCTGCTCGCGCGGTACGTGCACTAAGGCTTCGGCACCCTCAGGGTCTTGCTGATCATCAGCGTGCCGGAGACCACGAAGACGAGGGTGACCAGGTGGAAGTCGAGGCCGAGGAGCCGCACGGGAAAGAGCGTGGCGCGATGGAAGGCGAGCATGAGGATGGCGAGCGGCACGATGCTGGTCGGAATCGGTGTGCCCTCGAAGTAATCGACCTTGCCGGTCTCGGCCGACAGCGCCTCGGCGGTGACGTTGTAGCGCGCGAGCCGGCTGAGGCCGCACAGCGCGAAGAACGCGAGCCCGAGCGCGTCGAGTAGCGTGTCGAGGCCGGCCGCAAAGGCGATGGCGGCGGGAGCCACGCCGAAGGAGATGACGTCGGCCAGCGAGTCGAGCTCGCGGCCCAGGGCCGACGCCTGGTGGCGCCAGCGCGCGACGCGGCCATCGAGCACATCGAACAGCAGGGCGAGCGGAATGAGCAGCGCCGCCGTGTCGAGACGCCAGCGGTCGTGCGTGGACAGGAACGCCATCGCCTGGAAGAGCGCCGTCATGCCGCAGAATCCGTTGGCGATCGTGAACAGATCGGCGAGGTGGAAGCTCCGGATCATCGAGAAGTGCCGCAGGGGCGGTCGCGGGGAGCTCATCGATCCGTGGCCCTCAGGCTAGGCATGACGGCGCAGGCCGGCCGCTGACGCTCAGTCGGCGGCGTAGCCGGGTGGCGGCTTGAATCCGCCGAATTCCTGCGCGAGGAGCGCGGCGAAGCGCAGAGGGGTGCGGTCCTCGAGGTACGGGCCGATCGCCTGCACGCCGATCGGCAACCCGCCGCGCGTGAGTCCCAGCGGGAGCGCCGTCGCCGGCTGCCCGGCCACCGTGGCCACGGACGGATAGAGGAGCCCGAGCTCGTCGAGCACGGGCTCGCCATTCACGTCGACGGTCTTTCGGATCGACGCCTCGGTGTCCGGCCATGGCTTGTCCCAGTGGGGATACGCGGGCGTGAAGAACGCGGGCGCGACGAGCACGTCCCACTCGGTGAAGAATGCGCGCCATGCGGCGCGGATCTGCTCGCGCTGGCCGACCCAGGCGATGTAGTCCGGCGCCGCGCTCTCGGCGCCGCGCTGGAACGCTCGGCTCCATTCGTCGTCGCGCGTGCGCATGACGTCGAGGCGCAGGCGGCGCGTTTCGGACGGCACGCGCGAGAACTGAACGGTCGCGAGGAGCGACAGGTACAGCGAATAGTGCTGCCGGAAGTCGCCGAGCTCGGGCGGCTGTACCGACTTCACCTGACAGCCGAGTCGGCCCAGCGCGGCCGCCAGCGCTTCGATGGCGGCGCCGATCTCGGCGTCGAGCGGAACCCACGGGATCGAGGGCAGCACCGCCACCCTGAACTCGGCGAGCCGCTGAGCGCGCGCGGCCGGCAAGGCGAGCCGCCAGCCGACGTCCTCCCCCGTGTCGGGTCCCGCGGCCACGTCCAGGGCGAGGGCCAGATCCTCGGCGGATCGGGCCATCGGCCCCTGGACGCCCATGAACACCGCCGGATTCGGCATCGGCGGGAAGGGGAACTGCCCGCTGCGCGGCATGGCCGTCTCGCTCGGGCGATGGCCGTAGACGCCACAAAAGACGGCGGGGACGCGAATCGATCCGCCGATGTCGCTGCCGAACTCGAGGGGCGTCAGGCCGGCCGCGAGGGCCGCGGCGCCGCCGCCCGACGAGCCCCCGGGCGTGCGGGCGCGGTCCCACGGATTGTTCGTGCGTCCGTAGATCGGATTGCTCGACTGCCAGTCGGCGAGCATCCGCGGCACGTTCGTCTTGCCCATGAGCACGGCTCCGGCCGCCTTCACGCGCGCCGTCACCGGCGCATCGTGCTCGGAGCGGAAGTCCTTCCAGGCCGGCATGCCGACCGTCGTTCGAAGCCCGCGGACGTTGATCGACTCCTTGAGCGTCATCGGAAGTCCGAGCAGCGGAGCGTCCTCGCCCCGAGCTCGCCGTGCATCGGCCGTTTCGGCCACCTGGCGCGCCGTCTCGAAGCTCGTCTCCACGATGGCGTTCAGCTCCGGGTGGTAGCGCACGTGGCGGCGCCGATGGAGGTCGAGCAGCTCCACCGCCGAGATCTGCCGCGCGCGGAGCGCCGCCAGCATCCCGGTGGCGGTGGTGAAGGCATCGATGCCGCCGCTCATGGTCGAGCGCCGCCCGCGGCCTCGAGACCGACGATCTCGTTGAACCGCCCGAACCCGATGTACAGGGTCGTATGCGCGACCAGCCCGAGCGGCGCGATCCTCGGCATCATGGCCTCCTCGTGGGGACGCCGAGCTCAGAAGCGGAACGAGGCGCCGATGAACGGTCCCGTCAGCTTGAGCTTGGCGAAGTCATCATCGTTGCTGACGCGCAGGTCGAACACCCGATAGCCGGCCGAGACGCTGAAGAAGCGGACGGGAATGAAGCGCAGGCCGACCTCGGCATCCACCACGTGCCCGAAGTCGCCGAAGGTCATTCCCGAGACCTCGGCGAAGAAGTCGAGGGCCGCGATCGGCGTCACGTTGAGCATCCCGCCGACGGTCGGGAAGGCCATGGGAAGCACCGCCGACTCGCGGAGGCTCGAGCCGGGGCTCCGGATGCTGGCGTCGACGACCACGCCTTTCAGCTCGAGCAGCGGGCCGATCTTGAAGATCCCGGGGACGGCGACGAACTGCCACGTCCAGCCGATGCGACCGTAATAGAGGTCGAGCTCGGTGTCGACGCGGGTGTTGGCGCCGAAGGTCGTGCCGGCGAACTGGATGCTCTGCCCGAGCGTCGTCTGCCCGTCGAAGTTGCCCTGAAGATAGGCGAGTCGCAGCTTGCTGTTGAGCCCGGTGGAGAAGGTGAGCCGCCCCTCCGGAATGTTGGCGTCGTCGACCCGCAGATCCTGCTCGAGATCTATGCGCGTGCCCGGAAGGGAGCCGCTCTCCACCCTGGTCGAGGCGTCGAGGCTCGCGAACCAGTAGCGTCCTTCCACGTCCACGATCTGCGCGAGTGTCGGGTCGGGCGCCAGCAGCACGAGCAGCGCCGCCACGAGCAGCGTCGTCATCATCGGGTGGCCTCCATGCTCTTAGACGTCGCGCACGCCGGCGCCGTGGAGGTGAATCACGCGCGTCGACAGCTGCTCGCCGGCGACGTCGACGATCCGGAACCCCGGCGGCCCCGGCAGCATCTTCGCGGCCTGGGTCACCTTCGAGAGTTGAACGCAGGTGGACGGCGTCGTCAGCATCGTCAGGCGGCCGCGCTGCGACGTCTGGTCCAGATGGACGTGACCGCAGATGACCCAGCGGAGGTCGGGATGCGCGTCGAGCTCCGCCATGAGGTCGTCGCCGTTCCGCAGCGACATGGTGTCGATCCACTCGAGACCGAGCGGCCATGGATGATGGTGCACGAAGACCAGCGTCGGCTGTCGCCGGTGCTGCGCGAGGTCGGCTCGAAGCCAGCGCAGCTGGACGGAGTCGAGCAGGCCGGCGGCCTGTCCGGGCTCCTGCGAGTCGAGCACGACGAAATGGTAGCCGCCGTGGTCGAAGCTGTAGTACTGCGGCGCGTCCGGCGCCGGAGCATCGTGGCGCAGCACCCGGTTGAAGGCCACGCGATGATCGTGGTTGCCGACGAGGAAATGCGCGGGGCACGGCAGGCCGGCCACGATCTCGGCGAGCAGACGATACGACGGCTCGTAGTCGTCCGGCGTGAGGGTGCGGCCACGATGAAGGAGGTCCGGGCTCGCCAGGTCGCCCCCGAGGACGGCGAAGGCAGGGACGGGATCGAGGGCCCGCACCGCCTCGACCACGCGGCGCAGCGACGCCTCGGTGTCGAACTCGAAGTTGCCGGCGCGCGGCCGCCACGTGCCGCCGGCCATGATGTGAGTGTCCGTCAGATGCACGAAGCGGAAGTGGGCGGAGGCCGGCCTGGCCACGCCGATAGTGTAACCAACTGCGTCCGACGGCGCCGAAGGCGCTGTGATAGCCTCGGCGGGCGCCCATGGTCTCCAGGACGACGGTGCTCTTCCTCGCCTTGCTCGCCGTCGCGCCGGCGGCGCACGCGGAGGACACCGACGATCTCCGGGGGTATCTCGGCGTTCGCCTGGGGATCACGGCCTCCTACGATACGGACGTCGGCGGCGGCCTGGGCGCGACCCCGAACGAGCAGGTGATCGGTGTGAGCGTCGGTCTCAATCTCGGTCGATATCTCGGCGTCGAGATCGCCGGCGACGGCTGGGAGCGAAACATGCGCCTCGGTGGCCGCACGATCGGCGAATTCGCGATGTACACGGGCCTGCCGATGCTCCGCGCGCGCTATCCTCCGTTGCTCGATGGCCGGCTGACGCCGTATGCGCTGGCCGGCCTCGGCATCGGCTATACCGAGTTCAACGATCGCAAGCGACCCGGCTTCGGCCTGGATATCGGCGGCACCTCGTGGGGTCTGGTGAGCGGGGTCGGCGTCGGCCTCGAGTACTTCGTCGCCAACAACATCGCCATCGGCATCGAGACCAAGTACATCATCTCGCGGGATCAGGAGGTGCGGCTCAACGGCCGCCGGCAGTCTCTCGAGCTCGATACCCTGCTTGCGACGGCGGGCATCCGCCTGCTCTTTCCCGAAGTCAAAGGCCGCTGAGCCGTCGCCGGTGCGACAATGATCCCGTGGACTCCGATCGGGATCGTCTACGCGACCTCAGCAGCCGCTTGCTCCGGCTCCATCGCCTCCTCCTCGACCGCGAGCGGCGGGCCTACGAGACGCGCCACGGCTCGGTGGCGGCCGGCGATCTCTTTCGACTCGTGCTCGACGATCCGCAGTTCGCGTGGCTCCGGTCCCTGTCCGCGCTGATCGCGCGCATCGACGAAGCGGTCGACGGCGATGACGCTCTCGCCCCCCGCGACGTGGACGCGGCGTTTCGCGAGGTGTATCGGCTGCTGAAGGGCGGCGCCGGCGGCGAGTTCCGCGACAAATATCACGACGCGCTCCAGCGATCGGCCGACGTGGTGATGGCGCACGCCGACGTCAGCAAGATGTTTCCGCCGTCGAGCCGCTCGTCTCGCTGAACGCAGTCGGGGCTTGTAAATCTTGCACGAAACTCCCGAATGTGGCGCACGCCTTTGCATGAAATGCAACCGTCTCTCGCAACCTGTTGCCGCTACGCGACTCCGGGAATGGCGCCTCAGTTGCACGATGGCGAAGGCATCGCGAGGAGGCGACGATGACCCGCAAGGCGATCGGACACTGAGGCGGTCATGAAGGCTCCGGATTCGGCGGAATACGTTCGGTCGCTCGAGCTCGCAGAAGCGCAGGGCCAAAGGGAAAAGCTCGCGCGCGCCCTCGTCGAGGCGCGGGAGCAGCTGACCGCGCTCAGGGAAGAAGTCGAGAAGCTCACCGCGCCGCCGTCCACTTACGGCGTGTATCTCTCGCCGAACGACGACGGCACGGTGAACATCCTCGCCCACGGGAGAAAGGCCAAGGTCAACGCCCACTCCTCGATCGTGGTCGCGACGCTCAAGCCCGGACAGGAAGTCGTCCTGAACGAGGCCTCGCACGTCATCGACGTGGCGGGATACGAGATCCAGGGTGAGGTCGTCATCGTGAAGGAGCGACTCGGCCAGGATCGGGCGCTCGTCACGGTGCGCGCCGACGACGACAAGGTCGGCGTCCTCGCCGAACCGCTCCGCGCGCAGCCGCTGCGCATCGGCGATCACCTGCTCATGGACGCCAAGAGCGGGTACCTGCTCGAGAAGCTGCCGAAGACTGACGTGGAGGACCTGTCGCTGGAGGAAGTCCCTGATATCGGCTACGCGGACATCGGCGGCCTCGGCCAGCAGATCGAGACGATCAGGGACGCCGTGGAGCTGCCGTATCTCTACGCCGAGCACTATCGCGAGCACAAGCTGGCCCCGCCGAAAGGCGTGCTCCTCTACGGCCCGCCCGGCTGCGGCAAGACGATGGTCGCCAAGGCGGTGGCCAGCAACCTGGCCGAGCAGATCTCGGTCAAGCGCGGCGAGAAGATCAAGGGCTTCTTCCTGAGCGTCAAGGGCCCGGAGCTGCTGAACAAGTACGTCGGCGAGACCGAGCGCAAGATCCGCGAGATCTTCGTCAAGGCGCGGGAGAAGGCCAACCAGGACGTGCCGGTGGTCATCTTCTTCGACGAGATGGACGCCTTGTTTCGCACGCGCGGCACCGGGATCTCGTCGGACGTGGAGAGCACCATCGTCCCGCAGCTGCTGGCCGAGATCGACGGCGTCGAGGCGCTGAAGAACGTCATCGTCATCGGCGCCTCGAACCGTCAGGACCTCATCGATCCGGCGATCCTGAGGCCGGGGCGACTGGATGTGAAGATCAAGATCGAGCGCCCTGACCAGGCGGCCGCGGCCGACATCTTCGCGAAGTACGTCACGGGCGATCTTCCGATCGCCGCCTCGGAGATCGATGCCGCCGGCGGCGCGCCGGAGGCGGCGGTGTCGCGGATGATCGCGGCCGTCGTCGAGGCGATGTTCAGCACGAGCGAGGCGAACCGGCTGCTGGAGGTGACCTACGCCAACGGTGAGAGCGAGATCCTCTACTTCAAGGATTTCGCCTCCGGCGCCATGATCGAGTCGATCGTCCGTCGCGCGAAGAAGCTGGCCTTGAAGCGCTATATCGAGCGGGCCGAGAAGGGCCTCACCGCCGACGACCTGATCGCGGCCGTACGCGAGGAGTTCAAGGAGAACGAGGACCTTCCGAACACGACCAATCCCGATGACTGGGCCAAGATCGCCGGGCGAAAGGGTGAGCGGATCGTATCGATCAAGCTCCTCCCTCACGTGACGGCATCGCCCGCCGCGCCGGTCGAGCGGGTGTTCACGACCGGCCAGTATCTGTAAATTCTGTAACTTTTACTAACGCCTGTCTTGTAAAAGGTGCAGGCGCGACTCGAATTCGGCGATCGATCCCGTCAAGCTACTGAAATCGCTCGCCGTGAAGTTTGGCGCGACGCCTGCAATGGATTGCCGAGTCAGGGCGATACGAGCACCGAGCCGAAAGGGGATCCGATGAGCCAGCTCGAGATGTGCACGAGTCCCGCGATGAGCGCCGTCCGGGACATGGTCGCGAAGGTCGCCACCACGAGCGCCGCCGTGCTGTTGACCGGCGAGAGCGGTGTCGGCAAGGAAGTGGTCGCCCGCGCCATTCATCACGCGTCCCCACGGGCGGCCAACCAGTTCATCAAGGTCAATTGCGCCGCGCTGCCCGGTGAGCTCCTGGAATCCGAGCTCTTCGGCCACCAGCGTGGTGCCTTCACCGGCGCGCACCGCGACAAGCCGGGGAAGTTCGAGCTGGCCGAGAAGGGCACGATCCTCCTCGACGAGATCGGCGAGGTCCCCCTGCGGCTGCAGGCCAAGCTGCTGCACGTGCTCCAGGACGGCGAGTTCGCCCGCGTCGGCGGCGAACGGATCCTGCACACGGACGTCCGGGTGCTGGCCGCCACCAATCGCGACCTGCCGGCCGAGATCAGCGCCGGCCGCTTTCGCGAGGACCTCTATTACCGGCTGAACGTCATCGAGATCCGGATCCCCGCGCTGCGGGAGCGGCGTGACGAGATCCCCGCCCTCATCGACTACTTCCTGAAGACGGCGAACGCCGCCTATCGCCGCACGGTCGAGCTCCCGCCGTCGATCCGTCGCCTCCTGCTGGAGCATTCCTGGCCGGGCAACATCCGTCAGCTGGAGAACGTCATCAAGCGCGTGGTCGTGCTGGGTAGCGCCGCCGGCGTCTACGAAGAGCTCGCGGCCTCCACGAAGCTGCCCTCGGCGCCGGCGGCGCCGGCGTCGCCGGTCATCGACGCGGGCGGCCCACTCGACCTCAAGTCGATCGCGCGCCGCGCCGCCCGCGACGCCGAGCGCATCGCCATCGCGGACATGCTCCAACGCACGCGCTGGAACCGGGCCAAAGCGGCGCGGTTGCTCGGCATCAGCTACAAGGCGCTGCTCTACAAGATCGTCGACTGCGGGCTCGCCACCAAGGACGACGAACCCGAGACACCGGCGCCGACCGCGCTCGAGGAAGCCTTCGCCTGAGCGTCGTTGTCGACGACGACGTCGGCGACGGCCCGTGGCTGGTCACGCCGGACGTGCAGACGCTGCGCCGGGAATAGATGGTCGCGTAATCGCGCCGCAGGGCGGCCTCGTCGAGGCCTTCCTGGTTGCGCGCCAGCGCCCGGCGTAGCGCCGTCTCGAAGCAGCAGTCGATCCACACCGCCGCGTCGTAGCGCGCTCGCAG